>JBPCJJ010000038.1:0-75862 GCA_051005405.1 Gemmatimonadaceae bacterium
GCGGCGGGTCCTCGCAGGCGGCGTCTTAGCTCGCGCAGTTTGCGAGCGTAGCCGCCGAAGAGGACCCGCCGCCGTGACCCGCCGAGCGGAGATAAACGCCAGCAGGCATGCGCGGTTAGCTTACCCGACATGACAGACGTCGTAGCGTTGGCGGCGGAGATGTTATCGATCCAGTCCCAGTCGGGACAGGAACAGGAAGTCACCGAGTTCGTCACTCGCTGGCTCGTGAAGCGCGGGTGGAATGTGAGCTTCCAGGAAGTTGCGTCGGGACGCGGCAACGTCTGGGCGACTCGCTCGGCTCCGAACGGCCCTCCCGCCGGCAGCGTTGCGCTCTCCACCCACCTGGACACGGTCCCGCCGTTCCTCACCCCTCGCCTCGAAGAGGGTCGGCTTTATGGCCGCGGCGCAGCAGATGCGAAGGGGATCGCCGCCGCGATGATGGCGGCCGCCGACCGGCTCGTCACCTCGGGAGAGAACCGGGTCCAGCTCCTTTTCGTCGTCGGCGAGGAGAAGGGTTCCGACGGAGCGCGCGCCGCGAACAACCTTCCGGCGACGAGCCGCTTCCTTATCAACGGCGAGCCCACCGAGAGCAAGCTGGCGAGCGGAGCCAAAGGCTCGTTCCGCGTGATCGTGCGTACGCGTGGCAGGGAGGCGCACGCCGCATATCCGCACCTCGGCCAGTCGGCCATCGAGCCGATGCTGGAACTGCTGCCCAAGGTCAAGAAGCTCAAGCTGCCGAGTGATCCCGTGCTCGGCGAGCCCACCGTCAACATCGGCGTGATCCGCGGCGGAACCGAAGGGAACATCATCCCCGCGTTTGCCGAAGCGGAAGTCATGTTCCGGATCGTGAGCGACGTCGAGCCGATCAAGAAGCAGCTGGAGGAGTGGGCGCGCGGCGTCGCCGAGCTCGAGTGGGGCTCGCACATTCCGCCGCAACATTTCCACACAGTCGACGGATTCGAGATCGAGCCCGTGGCGTACACGAGCGACATCCCGCTGCTCGGGCGTTGGGGCACGCCGCTTCTGTTCGGCCCTGGCTCTATTCACGTCGCGCACACGCCTGACGAGTACGTCGACGTCGAGGAGCTGCGCGCCAGCGTGGACACGTACGAGAAGCTCGTGCGCACGCTGCTCGGGCAGGGTGATCGCGTAGCGTCGCCGGTGACAGCCGCCAAGAAGGCACGCAAGTGATGCGCGCGAAACAGAAGGTCGCCATTCTAGGCGCGACCGGCGCAGTTGGGCAGACGTTCATACGATTGCTTGCGGGCCACCCGTGGTTCGAGGTCGCGGAGCTGCTCGCCTCCGAGCGCTCCGCGGGCCAGCGGTATCGCGATGTCGTCAAATGGCACGAGGGCACCCTTCCGCCCGAAGTGGGCGAGCTCGCCATTCTCCCTGCGGATCCCGCGCATGTCCGCTCGACGATTGCATTCTCCGCGATGGATTCGGCGGTCGCCGGTCCCATCGAGCAGGCGTTCGCGAAAGCCGGCAAGACCGTGCTGAGCAACTCGAAGAATCACCGCATGGATCCGGACGTCCCCCTCGTGATTCCCGAGATCAACGCGGATCACATGCGACTGCTGAAAAAGCAGCGATCTGCGCGGGGGTGGACCGGCGTGATCGTCACCAACGCCAATTGCAGCGCGACGGTCGCGGCGATGGCGCTCGCGCCGCTGCACCAGCGCTTCGGCGTGAACAGGGTTTTCATCTCGACAATGCAGGCCGTCTCCGGCGCCGGCTACCCCGGAGTCTCGTCGCTGGACATTCTCGGCAACGTGGTTCCGTTCATCGCCGACGAAGAAGAGAAGATCGAGATCGAGCTGAAGAAGATCCTCGGCAAGCTAGACGCGGATGCAATCACGGATGCCGGCTTCACTGTCAGCGCACACACGAATCGCGTACCGGTGGAGCACGGCCACACAGTCTGCATGTCCATCGGCCTCGACGGATCGCCGGGCGTGAGCGCGGTGCGCGCTGCGCTCGACGAGTGGACGGGCGCGGCCGAAGTGCGGGACCTTCCCGGAGCGAAGCACCGGCCGCTGGTCGTGCGCGACGAGCCCGACCGTCCCCAGCCTCGCCGCGACGTCGACACCGGCGACGGAATGACCGTGGTCGTCGGCCGGGTGCGCGAGGACGCGATCCTCGATGTGCGCCTCGTCGCGATGGGTCACAACACAGTACGTGGAGCAGCGGGAGGATCTATCCTCAACGCCGAGCTGCTGCTCTCGACCGGCGCGATAGCCTCCGCGTGATAGTCGCGAAGTTCGGCGGGACGTCGGTCGGCGACGCAGAGGCGATCGAGCGCGCCGTTGGAATCGTACGCGGCAGGCTCGACCGCCAGCCCATCGTCGTCGTCTCCGCGCTCGGCGGCGCGACCAACGGGTTGCTCGCCGTCGCCGAGCAATCCGCGAAGGGACATCTCATCGGCGCGCTCCGCGGCGTCGAGAATCTGCGCGACCGTCACCTCGCTGTGTGCAAGGAGCTGCTCGGCGACAGCGCTGCCGCGAGCGAGCTCTCCGCGGACCTGAGCGCGATGTTCGACGAGCTCGCATCGCTGGCCGAGGCCCTCAAGACGCTTGGCCACGTGACGCCGCGCAGCCTCGATGCCATCGCCTCGATCGGGGAGCAGTGCTCTTCCCAGCTCGTAACCGCTGTGCTGTGCGAGCGCGGCATTGCTGCGCAGCTCGTGGATGCCGGCGATGTGATGGTGACAGATTCCAACTACATGCAGGCGACGCCGAAGGTGGAGGCGATCGCGGAGCAAGCTCGCGCCGTACTCCTCCCGATCCTCAAGGAGGGCAAAGTTCCGGTCCTCGGCGGATTCATCGGAAGGAGCGCGGAGGGCATCACGACGACCCTCGGGCGCGGCGGCTCCGACTACAGCGCGTCGCTGATCGGCGCCGCTCTCCATGCGGAGGCGATCGAGATCTGGACCGACGTCGACGGGATGATGACCGCGGACCCGCGCGTCGTCGAGGGCGCCAAGCCGATCGAGCGAATACGGTTCGACGAAGCGTCGGAGCTCGCGTCGTTCGGAGCGAAGGTGCTGCATCCGAGCACGATCGCCCCGGCAGTGCGGATCGGAATTCCGGTATACGTGCTCAACTCGAACCGGCCGGAGCTGCCGGGAACGCTTATCACCTTCGACGCCCCGCGCCGGCCGGTGACGGCGATAGCGGGGCGCGCGGGGATCACGCTGGTGCGGGTGCGCGCAGCCCGCATGCTCCTCGCGCACGGCTTCCTGCGGCGCGTGTTCGAGGTGTTCGAGCGGCATTCGACTTCGATCGACGTGGTCGCGACGTCCGAGGTGTCCGTATCGATGACGCTCGACGATGTGAGCAAGCTCGACTCGATCGTCGTGGACCTGTCTGCGCTGGGCGACGTCTCGGTGGAGCACGACCGCGGGATCGTTGCCATCGTCGGGGCGGGCATCAGTGATCACTCCGACGCGATGGGGCGCGCGCTCGCGTGTCTCAAGGGCTCCACGGTGCACATGATCTCGCTCAGCGCCACTGCCATCAACCTGACGGCGGTCGTGGACAGCGGGCGGGTCGGAGACATCGTGCGTGGATTGCACGCGGAATTCTTCGAGGGCGGCGAGTGAGCGGGCGCAAGATCGCCGTCATCGGCGACGGGAAGATGGGCAAGACCATCGCCGACATGGCGAAGGACCGCGGATGGACGGTCACCGCGATACTGGGCGAGAAGGAGAATGCGGGCGGGCGCGGCATCACTCGCGAGTCGTTGAAGGGCGCGGACGTGGCCATCGAGTTCACCGAGCCGAAGTCGGCCGAGCGGAACATCCGGGCCTGCGTCGACGCCGGCTGTCCGGTGGTCGTTGGCACGACCGGCTGGTACGGCGCGCTCGACGCGATCACCCGCGAGGTGAAAAAGGCAAACGGTGCGATGCTCTGGTCCGCGAACTTCTCGATCGGAATTCAGATATTTCTGGATCTCGCGAGGAGGGCTGGCGCGCTCGTTGCCGACATTGAAGGGTGGGATGCGCACATCGTCGAGACCCATCACGTTGCCAAGAAGGACGCGCCGTCGGGTACCGCGATCGTGCTCGAGCAGGCGGCCCGCGAAGGGCTCGGACGCAAGGTTCCGATTACCAGCATTCGCACCGGTGCCGTGCCGGGCACTCACAAGCTGATTCTGGACTCGCAGGCGGAGCAGCTGTCCATCACGCATGACGTGCGGGACCGCGCGGTGTTCGCTGCGGGGGCGCTCGCTGCCGCTGATTGGCTCGTAGGCAAGCATGGCGTCTTTACGATGCGCGATTTCCTTTCTGGAGTGGGCGACTCATGAGCCGCGAAAAGCTGTTCGGTGCCGGCACGGCGCTCGTCACTCCGTTCACCCGCGACGGCGCGGTGGACGAGAAGGCGCTGCGCGCGCTGATCGACTGGCAGATAGAGGAGGGGATTCACTTCCTCGTTCCGTGCGGCTCGACGGGCGAGGCCGCGACGCTTTCGCCCGAGGAGCATCTGCGCGTCGTGGAGATCACGGTGGACCAGGTTGCCGGACGCCTCCCCGTGATCGCCGGGGCCGGGTCCAACGATACCAAAAAAGCGATCGCCGTCTCGAAGGCCATGCAGGCCGCGGGCGCGACGCATCTGCTGCACGTCTCTCCCATGTACAACAAGCCTCCGCAACGCGGGATCATCGCGCACTTCACAGCTATCGCGGACGCCGTGGATCTTCCTGTCGTGATGTACAACGTGCCGGGACGGACTGCCAGCAACATGGACGCCGAGACGACGCTCAAGCTTGCCGAGCACGCGCGGTTGGTCGCGGTGAAGGAGGCGTCCGGCGACATGGTGCAGATCGGCCGTATCATTCGTGACCGGCCCAAAGGATTCGCAGTGCTCTCGGGTGACGACGCGCTCACCCTAGCCATCATGGCCGCCGGCGGGGACGGCGTCATCTCCGTAACGTCCAACGCGACTCCCCGTCTGGTAGCCAGCATCACGGAGTGCGTCGGCGCAGGCAAGATGAGCGAGGCGCGCGAGATCGAGGCGCGTCTGGCCGACTGGACCGCGGCGGCGTTCGTGGAATCCAATCCGCTCCCGGCGAAGGCCGGGCTCGCGATGATGGGGCGGATCGAAAACGCATTGCGCCTCCCGCTGGTTCCGCTCGCTGGCAAGCACGAGCAAGCGGTGCGGCAGAGCCTTGAGAAAGCCGGCGCGCTGTGACGAAACGGAACAAGGCGTGGGGAGAAAACCTCTCGCACCGGATCGAGGCGCTCGCCGCCACTCCGCTAAAGGCTGCACTCCCCCCTGACGCGCAGTCGGCGTTCGACGCTCTGCTAGAGGCGCTCGAGGCCGGCGAGGTACGGGCCGCCGAGCGCGCGAAGGACGGCTCCTGGCACGCCGTGCAGTGGGTGAAGCGCGGCATCCTGCTCGGCTTCCGCCTTGGCCACCTCATCGAGATGTCGATTCCCGGACGAGAGCATCACCGATTCGGGTTTCCGTTCTTCGACAAGAGCACCTATCCGCTGCGGGACTTCAGGCTCGAGGACCAGGTGAGGATCGTGCCCGGCGGGTCGTCCATCCGTCGCGGCGCGTACGTCGCGCCGGGCGTCGTCTGCATGCCGCCGATGTATGTCAACGTCGGTGCTCACATCGGTGAAGGCACGATGATCGATTCGCATGCGCTGGTCGGGTCGTGCGCGCAGATCGGAGCGCGCGTGCATCTGAGCGCCGCCGCGCAGATAGGCGGCGTGCTCGAGCCGGTCAACGCTGCGCCGGTCGTGATCGAGGACGACGTGATCGTCGGCGGCAACTGCGGCGTGTACGAGGGCACGGTGGTCCACGCCAAGGCCGTGCTTGCCGCAGGCGTTGTTCTCACGCGCGGCACTCCCGTGTACGATCTGATCTGGGAGAAAGTCTATCGCGGCTCGCCCGACAAGGCGCTCGAGATTCCGTCGGGCGCGGTCGTCGTTCCCGGCGCGCGGGCGATCAAGGGCGACTGGCCCTCCGCTGAAGGACTGTCGCTCCAGACGCCGGTGATCGTGAAATATCGCGACGAGAAGACCGATCTCGCGACTACCCTGGAGGCGTGGCTCCGCTGATCGTCGCCGGAACGGTGCACGTTCCGGGCGACAAGTCGATCTCGCACCGCGCGCTGATCCTGGCGGCGCTGGCCGACGGTGAGTCGTGCATCCGCGGCGTCCTGGTCGCCGAGGACACGGCCTCCACGGCGTATGCGTTGCGTGCTCTCGGCAACGACGCACCTCCACTCGGCCCGGAAATGAGAATCCATGGCTCGGGCGTCCGCCGGCTTCAGGCGCCGGAATCGGACATCGATTGCGGCAACAGCGGCACGACCGTCCGGCTTCTCGCCGGCGTCGTTGCCGGCCATCCCTTCAGCGCGACCTTCGTCGGCGACGAGAGCCTGAGCAGGCGTCCGATGCGCAGGTTGTCCGAGCCGCTCGCGGCGATGGGAGCGAGAATCTCGTTCGCGTCCGACGACGGGCTTCCCATGACCGTGCACGGAGGCGATCTCGCACACGTTGCCTGGGAAACGAAGGTCGCGAGCGCGCAGGTGAAGAGCGCGATCCTGCTCGCGGGACTGGTGTCGGGCGTTCCCGTATCGGTCCGTGAGCCTCGGGCTTCCCGCGATCATACCGAGCGAATGCTTCGGGCGCTGGGTGCCGACGTCACAGTCTCGCGTGACGGGGTCACCAAGCTCACTCCGGGCGCGCCGCTCGCCCCGATCGACATGGTCGTGCCTGGTGATTCGTCCTCGGCAGCGTATTTCCTCGCGCTCGCGGCTCTCGCTGCGCGCGGTACCGTCACGCTTCCCGGCGTCTGCGTGGATCCAGCGCGCACGGGCTTTCTCAGGGCGCTGCGGCGGATGGGGGCCAGCATCAAGGTCTCCGGCAAGCTTGAATCGACGGGCGAAGAGACGGGGACAATCACCGCGTCGCCGGGCAGGCTGCGTGCGATCTCGGTCAATGAAGGCGAGATTCCCTCCATGATCGACGAGCTCCCGCTGCTCGCCTGCGTTGCCGCGTGCGCAGAAGGCGAGACGGTTGTGCGTGGAGCCGCCGAGCTGCGCGTCAAGGAAAGCGACCGCATCGCGTCGATCGTGGACAATCTCCGCGAGCTCGGCGCGGATGCCGAAGCGTTCGACGACGGCTTCGCCGTGCGCGGGTCCGACAAGCCGTTGCGAGGAACTGTGCGCACCGGCGGAGATCACCGCATCGCGATGTCGTTCGGCGTCCTGGGCTGCATCCCGGGTAACGAGATCAGCATCGACGATCGTGACTGTGTCGCCGTGTCGTATCCGGGATTCTGGGACGATCTCAAGAAGATGATCTCATGAAACAGCCATTCGCGATTACGATCGACGGTCCGGCCGCGTCGGGCAAGACGTCGACCGCGTATCAGGTGGCCGAGGCGCTCGCATTCCATCATGTGGATTCGGGCGCGCTGTACCGGGCCGCGACCGCCGCGACTTTGCGCGCGAAGCCCGGCGGCGACTGGGATGAGCAGGTCGTGCTCCGCGCCGCGGTAATCGTGATTATGGAAGCGCGGAGGGCGTCGTTTGCTCCGCTCCTCGACGGAGAGGAAGCGGAGGAGGAGATCCGCGGCGACACCGTAACCGCCCGCGTGTCGGTCGTCGCGAAGATGCCCGGGGTGCGCGACTGGGTGAACGCGCAGGTGAGGCGCCTTGCCGACCTTCACGATGTCGTCGTGGACGGCCGGGATATCGGCACCATCGTGCTGCCGCATGCCCGAGTGAAAGTATTCCTGCTGGCGGACGGGACCGAGCGCGCGCGTCGGCGCCTGCTACAGCGTCTAGGGCGGCAGGGAACCCAGGCCGAGGTCGAGGAGGAGATGGAGCGGCTCGCGAAGCGCGACGCCCTCGACGCCGTTCAGACAGTCCCAGCCCCCGACGCGGTCATCATGGATACGACCGACATGAGCCAGGCGGAACAGGTACAGCAGATCGTAGAGCTGGCAAGGATGGCCGGCGTCTGACGGATTGCGCCAGTGCGCTATACGTATAGATTATACATCTATACATACACAGCGGAGTCCCAATGCCCAGGAAGAAGAACCCCACACCGCCATCTGCAGCCGGCAAGGTCAAAGAGGCCGCGGTCGCCGTCCCCTTTAGCGTTTCCGGTGGCGTGAGACGCAAGAACTTCAACCTGACTCAGTGGAAGATCGACCGCGCCCGTGATGCTTTGGGCGCGGCCACGGAGACGGAGACGATCGAGCGCTCGCTCGAACTCGCGGCCGATCTCGCGGCGTTCACTGCGGCGACCGATCGCGGACTGGCGTCGCTGGTCGGCAAGGGTGGCTTTACCAACTACTTCGATCCACCGGAAGTCACCGGCTGAGTGCGTTCCTCGTCGTAGATACCAACATCTACATCCGGGCTTTTCGCGAGGAAGAGTTCGGCGCGGAGTTTCGGGCATGGCACGCAGTCAACGCCCGTCGGCTCGCGATGAGCACAGTGGTTCTCTATGAGTTAATGGTCGGTGCCGCAGTCGAATCGGCCCGGCACCGGCTTGAGGCAGACTATGTGCGGGCGTTCCGGCGAATGAACCGCCTGTTGACGCCCTCCCAGCTCGTATGGGAGAAGGCGGCTGCGGCCGAAGCCCAGTTACGCGCGAAGAAGAGACATGCTGGGAGGGTCGATCGCCGGGGATTTGCCAACGACCTGCTTATTGCGCTTACCTGCCGGGCCGTGGGCGCGACGCTGATTACCGCCAACGTGGGCGACTTCGAGCTGATTCGCTCCATTACCGGGGTTCGATACGACTCCGGCCTGGTCTGATCGAGACCGGTTCCAAGTTGACCTGTAGCAACAACATAGATACGTTTAAAGGCTGTCCCTTATTCACCCTCAACCGTTTGGAAGAACACCCAATTAATGGCCGAGCTTGAAACCGAAGTCCTAACCTCAACCGACAAGCCCACTCTCACGGCGCGCGAGAAGCGCGACCAGCAGAAGGCGCAGCTGCGCCCGCTTGCCAACCTGCGTCCAGAGCTCTACGAGGACGAGTACACCGAGGAAGAGCGCGACGCGATGCTGGAGATGTACACCGGCACGATGGCCTCCATCGAGGAGGGCGAGATCGTCCGTTCGAAGGTCCTCGAGATTCGCGACAACATGGTCGTGCTCGACATCGGATTCAAATCCGAGGGCACCGTCCCGCTCGAGGAATTCAAGGACATCCCCGACCTCAAGCCCGGCGACGAAGTCGAAGTTCTTCTCGAGCACCTCGAAGACCAGGAAGGGTCCGTCGTGCTCTCCAAGAAGAAAGCCGACTTCATGCGCGTCTGGGAGAAGATTCGCGTAGCGTACGAGACGGATCAGCCCGCTCGCGGAACCCTCATCAAGAAGATCAAGGGCGGCGTGGTAGTCGATCTCATGGGAGTGGACGCATTCCTCCCGGGCTCGCAGATCGCGCTTCGCCGCGTCCCCAACATAGACGAGCTGCTCGGACAGTCGTTCGACTTCAAGATCATCAAGCTCAACAAGCGCCGGCGGAACATCGTCGTCTCGCGCCGCGTCATCCTCGAGGCAGAGCGGGCAGGGAAGCGCGAGAAGCTGATGAAGGAGCTGTCGAAGGATCAGGTCCGCAAGGGCGTCGTCAAGAACATCACCGACTTCGGCGCGTTCATCGACCTCGGCGGCGTGGACGGCTTGCTCCACATCACAGACATGTCGTGGGGCCGCATCCAGCACCCGTCGGAGATGGTGCAGATCGGCGCGGAGCTGGACGTCAAGATTCTCGACATCGACTGGGAGCGCGAGCGCATCTCGCTCGGCCTCAAGCAGCTCCAGAGCTATCCGTGGAAGGACGTCGCGGACAAGTATCCGGTCGGCACGCGCGTGTCGGGCAAGGTTGTCTCGATCACGAACTACGGCGCGTTCATCGAGCTCGAGCCTGGCATCGAAGGCCTGGTGCACATCAGTGAGATGAGCTGGACCCGCAACGTGCGCCACCCGTCGAAGCTGGTTTCGATCGGCGAAGCAATCGAGGCGGTCGTGCTCAAGGTCGATCCGAACGAGGAGAAGATCTCGCTCGGCATGAAGCAGACGGAGCAGGATCCGTGGATGGTGCTGCCGTACCGGTATCCGATCGGCACGCGCCTCAACGGCAAGGTCCGCAACCTCACGAGCTTCGGCGCGTTCGTCGAGATCGAGCCCGGCATCGACGGCCTGATCCACATATCCGACATGTCGTGGACCAAGCGCGTGCAGCATCCTTCTGAAGTAGTGAAGAAGGGTGACGCGGTCGACGTCGTGATCCTCAACATCGACAGCGACAACAAGCGCATTTCGCTCGGCCTCAAGCAGGCGACCGAAGATCCGTGGCTCAGCATCGGCGAGAACTATCCCGTCGGGATGGAGCTGCCGGGCAAGGTCGTGCGCCTGATGGACAAGGGTGTCGTCGTCGACATCGGCAACGACATCGAGGGCTTCGTCCCGGTGAGCCAGCTCAACTTCGGCAACCCGGTCAACAGCCCTGCGGATATCGTGTACGAGACGATGAATCTGGATCTCCGCATCATGGAGGTCGATCCTATCCATCGCCGGATCGTTCTCGCAGTCACGAACATTCCTGAAGAGCAGCCTCCGCGTCCGGAGACGCCGTCGACGGTCATTCCGATGGAGACCGACGATTACACCGCTGTCGGTCCGCTGCCTACGGACATTTCCTACGAGGAAGCCGCGTCGGAGTAGCGAACGCGCATGGCAAAAAGCCCCACCGGCACGGCCGGTGGGGCTTTTTCGTGAACGGCTGGAGTGTCGCGTTATAATCCGACCGTGACCACGCCGCTGAGGCCCGAACGTCCGGTGCACGGGAGTCTCGACCAGACGCCGTCGACGGTCATTTCGATGGAGACCGACGATTACACCGCTGTCGGCCCGCCGCCGACGGACATCTTGGACGACGACTCAGCCGAGTAGGCGTTGCGGAGTCGCTCGAAAAAGTAAAAAAGAACCCGGCGCAGCGGCCGGGTTTTTTGCGTCGGACGGATCCGGTCAGTGGCGCAGAGGACTCCGGTTCTCCATATTGGACGCAACCGCTCATATCGGAGACCGTGCATGTTGCATCGCTCACGTCGGGGCGCGTGGATGTTCCTGTCCGTCGCGCTCACCGTCCAGGCTTGCTCGGAGAATGATCCGCTCGCGCCACCGACAGCCGCGACTCCCGCTGCCGCGCCCTCGCTTGCGCTGACTCCAGGCCCGGTTCGCGACATCCGGATCGGCGTGGTTCAGGCAGCCGCATCCATCGCTCTCGGCAGTACCGGCGATTATTCGATCATAGACAAGCTGAGTGGCCTTGTATTAATGAGCGGCAGCAACGGAGTGGCGACCGTCACGCTCACCACCGCTCCGATACCGTACTACCGCCTACAGGTGGTTTGCGGCAGCGCCACAGTGGTGGCGGGCCGCAAGGCGGCGGCCGAGGCCGCAGGATACGTCACGTACACGGAGTTCGTTCCGGCGGCGAACTGCACGAGACTTTTTTTGGGCCAGTTCGCTGCGCCGCCGGCGAGTACGTGGACGCCGCGCTCGCAGTTTAGAACCGCCGCAATCTCGGCAGGCCATGCAGGCAACGATTCCTTCTGGAAGGTCGTCGCCGTCGGGGCGACTGAATACCGCGTCACGCGCGGGTCGACGGTTACCATCACGACTAACCCCGTCGGGGTGACATCGTCAGACGGCGTCGTGACCGTGAATGGCACCCGGTACAGAGGGAAGGGCGAAGCGATTCACAACGGTGCCGGCTCGCTCGCCGGCGTCAACGAGCTGCCCGTCGAGCAATATCTCTACGGGGTAGTACCGCGCGAGCTCGGCCCGATCGCCTATCCAGAGATCGAAGCACAGAAGGCACAAGCCATCGCCGCGCGTACATATGCGCTCGCCGGGCTGAACAAGCGCGCCTCGAACGGCTACGATCTGCGGGCGACGACGGACGACCAGGTTTACGGAGGCTACGCCGCCGAGCACCCGGTGTCGAACGCCGCCGTGGATGCCACGGCGGGAGAGGTGGTCACTTATGGAGGCGCGTTGATCTCCGCCCTCTTCTCATCCACCTCCGGCGGACATACGGCGAACAATGAGGAAGCGTTCGCGGGGGGAGCCCTGTCATATCTGCGCGGCGTGCCCGATGCTGAACGCGGGAAAGCGCTCGAGCATGTCCCGTCGCTGGAGGTCTTTCGCTCGCGTGCCAACGCGACGTCGCTCCGCGGTCTGAAGGAAGGCGATTTCGAGTCGAACTGGGCCAGGTACCATCGGTGGACTTTTGAGTGGACCAACGCCGAGATCTCATCGGTCATCAGCACATTCGCCCAAAAGCAGGTCGGGCGCGTTTTGGAGATCAACGTCGTCGAGCGTGGCCCCTCTGGCCGCGCGATACTGGTCGAGTACGTGACCGATGGCGGAACTTTTACCAGCGTGCGGGATGGCACGCGCGCCGCGCTCAAGTACATAAGCGCCAACGGGTCGCCGGCCAACCTGCTGAGCACGCTCTTTTTCGTCGAGCCAGTGATCGACAGAAGGAGCAAGGAAGTTTCCGGTTTTCGGGTATATGGCGCGGGATTCGGTCACGGCGTCGGCCTGGCGCAGACGGGCGCGGTCGGCATGGCGGAGAAAGGGCATCTCTATCACGAGATTCTCAAGCACTACTACCACGGCGTACAGATCACGACCTGGTACTGAGCGATCCAGGGGCTTCCATTTGGTAGCGGCTCTTGCAGGGTCGCCTGGGTCCCGCCCGTAACTACGGCGAGTTCATCAGGCGAGTTCATCAATAGAAGGAAGGCCCCTCCAGCTTCGGCGCGGAGGGGCCTTTTTCCGGCCCAATTTCAGGAAAGCGGCGTTTCTGTCCGCGAAAGTCCGGGGCAAAAGTCATTTGACAGGTGCCGGACACGGGAATATGATGGGCGGGCCTGAGCGAGGCGGAAACGCGGCCGGGATCCCATCGGGTCGGTTGCTCGAACGCTTCACGCACGTACCGCCATTACAAATCATTTGGAGACACAATGCTCTTGCGCCGGTTTCTGAGCTCTCTCGCACTCGCGCTCCTCGCCTTTCCCCTCGTCGCCGGTGCGCAGACCACGGGCTCCATTCGCGGCCGCGTCACTGACGCAGCAACGGCCGCCCCGCTTGCCGGCGTGCAGATCGGCGTCGAAGGGACCAACGTCGGCACGCAGAGCCGGGCGGACGGCTCGTATTCGCTCACCGGCGTGCCGACCGGGAACCGCACCCTCACTGCGCGCCGGATCGGATACACGCCGACAAGAGTCCAGGTCAACGTTGCTGACGGTGTCACGGTGGTAACGCAGGACATAACGCTGAGCGCGGTCGCTGCCGCGCTTACGGAGGTCGTCGTCACGGCGCTCGGTCAGACCACACAGCGACGGTCCCTCGGAACGGCGCAGCAAACGGTTCAGGGCGCGGCGCTCGCGGAAACTCAACGCGAGAACTTCGTGAACGCTCTGCAGGGGCGCGTCGCGGGAGTCGAAGTCATAAGCACTTCGGGCGTCCCTGGAGCCTCGTCGTCCATCACCATCAGAGGCGTCAGTTCGATCAGCGGCAGCAACCAGCCGCTCATGATCATCGACGGTCTGCCGATGGACAACAAGACCATGACGACGGAAGCACTTGCTTCCGACTTTCCCGGCTCGCCGTTCGGCTTCGCCAACCGCGGAGTTGACTTCACCAACCGCGCCGCCGATCTCAACCCGGCCGATATCGAGACGCTCACCGTCCTGAAAGGACCGGAGGCTGCCGCTCTGTACGGGATTGACGCCGCCAATGGCGCCATCGTCATCACCACGAAGCGCGGCCGCCCGGGTGTCGGTGGCTTCGAGTACAGCAACAGCTTCCGCGTCGAAAGCACGAGAGCGAAGCCCGAGATCCAGCGCGTTTTTGGCCCGCAGGAAAGGCTCGGGAGCGCCACATTCCTGTACTGGGGCGAGCCGTATCCTGAAGGGACCGTGTTCTATGACAACGTTGACGGATTTTTCCAGACGGCCGTTACGCAGAAGCACAATGTCACGTTCAGCGGCGCTGCGTCGGACAACCGGATCAACTACCGGCTGGCTTCGGCCATGACCAAGCAGGAAGGTGTGATTCCGGGGTCGAAGTACGACCGGATCAACCTTACGGGCGCGTCGCGGGCGCAGGTAAATCGGTGGCTTAACGTTGACTTGTCGATGAGTTACGCCAACGTGGCCAACGATCAGTCCCGCAAGGGCGTCGGCGGGCCGCTGGTCGGCCTGCTGGTGTGGCCGCAGACAGATAACGCCAAGGATTTTCTCACGCCCGCCGGCACGCGGCGCCGGGTCACGACGCTCACCGCTGGCGCGGAGGTAGATAATCCTTACTTCAGCCTCCGAAAGAACACGATCACCTCCAGGAACAACCGCATCATTAGCAACCTCGGTCTTGTTCTCACTCCGTTTTCCTGGGGGAACCTCCGGACGAACATCGGCAACGACGCCTACACCAATCAGAACGAGATCTTGCGCCACCCGGAGAGCACCTTCGGCGTCAGCGCCAACGGCATCCTCGACGTCGCGAACGACGTGACACGAAGCACCAACGTTCAGACCGTGCTGAACTTGAACCCCCGCCGGATGTTCAGAGGCCTCATGATCAGCGGCCTCGTCGGCAACCAGATCAACGACTACAAGTCGAGAACGGACGGAAGCTTCGGTCGGGACTTCCTCGAGCCGAACTTCGTTTCGATCAACAACACGAACATACGATCGAGTCGCACGGTCGTGTCGCAGCGCCGCCTCATCGGCATGTACGGACAGGCGACGCTCGATTTCAACAAGCTCCTGTTCGTGAACGTCACCGGTCGTAACGACTGGACGTCCACGATCCCGCGGGAGCGGAACTCGTTCTTCTACCCTTCGATCTCGAGCAGTTTCATCCTGTCCGACGTCGTCCCGAGCATCGGGAATTTCATGACGGCAAAGCTTCGGGCCGCGTACGCCGAAGTCGGTAAGGACGCCCGGCCGTATGCTTACACGCCGGCACTGGAGTACAAATCGACCGCTTACGGCGGATACGGCTACAGCTTCTGGGGTCCGAACCGCGCCCTGCGACCGGAGTTCGCGAAGTCGTACGAGTTCGGCGCCGATCTGACTTTCCTGGACGACCGGTTGGGCCTCGATGTGACGACCTACCGGAAGCGCACGACGGATCAGATCGTCGACAACATCCGCGGCAGCTACGGCACCGGCTTTATTCTGTTCAACCTGAACGGCGCGGAGACGGAGAATAAGGGCGTAGAGATAGTTCTTCGTGGAACGCCGATCCAGCGCAATGAATTCGACTGGGATTTTGTACTGAACTTCGACCGCTCCAGCGGAAAGGTGCTGTCCCTTCCTAACAACTGGCCGGAGTCCTATTCCTCCGACACCTGGCTGTACGGCAACATCCGCAACGGTGTGCAACCCGGCTTGTCCACGCGGTCTCTGACCGGGACGTTCTATCTTCGAAACGATGCCGGTGAGATTCTCATCAATCCCGCGAACGGTCGTCCCATTCGCGCGCCAGGATTCATCGACGGCGGGTACGATCGCCAACCGGACTTTACGGTCGGCGTAACCAACACGCTGCGGCGTGGTCGGGCTTCGCTGAGCTTCCTGTTCGACATCAGGAAAGGCGGAGACATCTTCAACGGCACTGAGCACTATCTCACGGCGCGTGGGCTCACTATGCGTACGCTCGACAGAAACGAGCCGCGCGTCATTCAGGGCGTGCTGCGGGACGGCAAGGAGAACACCGCCAACCCCACCCGCAACAACATCGTGCTCACGCCCGCGATTCACACCGACTACTATCTCGGCATCAGCGAAGAGATGTTCATCGAGAAGGACGTCAACTGGTTCCGGCTGAGAGATGTGACCCTGAGGCTCGGTTTGCCGCAGTTTTTCGGCAGAAACTCCAGCGCGTTTGTGACCGGCACGGACCTGCTGCTCTTTACCAACTATTCGGGACTCGACCCCATTGTGAACGGAAACACCGCCGCGGTTGGAGGGTCGGGAGGAGCCGGCATCGACTTCGGCAATTTCCCGATTCCGCGGGGACTCAACTTCGGCGTCACGCTGGGGTTCTGAGATGGCACTTCAATCCCTCACGAGCGCGCGCAGACCCACAACGTTGACTCCAAAAAAGATGAGAAAAGGACGGGCACTAATACTCGCGGGAGCTCTGACGCTCCTCGGCGGCTGTCAGGACTTTCTGGATGTGAACACCAATCCGAATGCGCCGCAGACAGTCGCGGCGAACCTGTACCTGCCACCGATGCTTTCCTCCATGGTTTTGGCTCCGTTGGAGGACGGCCGCTTCAACATGGGCCGCTACACGCAACAGATGATACCGACGTTCGGCAACAACTTCGTGCGCATGGGTTATGATCCGCCGCCATCCGGCGACGCGGGCACGAAGCAATGGCGGGACGTCTATTTCGTGTTCGGTCAGAATCTCGTGGACATGATGAACGTCGCGGCCGCCGAGCAGCGATGGGACATCCTGGGCTTGGGCTACATCCTCAAGGCATGGGGCTGGCAGGTTCTTACCGATGCCCACGGCGAGATCATTGTGAAGGAAGCGATCGACCAGACGAAGCTGCGGTTCAACTACGACTCGCAGGAGTTCGTGTACGGGGAGGTTCGGAGGCTGCTGGACAGCGCCGTCGTGTACCTCGAGCGCACCGACGGGGCGGTGGATGCGTCGTTCATGGCACGTGGCGACAAGATTTACAACGGCAACCGTACCAAGTGGCTGCGGTTCGCGCACGGCCTGCGGGCGCTCAACCTCAATCACTATTCGAACAAGTCGACTTATAGTCCCGCGGCGGTCATTGCGTCGGTCGATCAGGCATTGCAGAGTAACGCGGACGATGCGCTCTTCCTGTTCCCGAACACGACCAGCTCAGACGCGAACGAGCTCGGCGAGTCGAGAGCGCTCTTCGTCAGCTACAGACAGACGCAGTTTGTAGTAGGCCTGATGAATGGGACGCAGTTCGGGGGGGTCGAAGACCCACGCATGACGCGGATGTTGTCGCCTTCCCCTGATGGCCAATACCGCGGGCTCGATCCCAACGTGACGGGCTTCACCGGGCTGACGACCGCGCAGCAGCCGAACAATCCTTACGGCGAGCCCGGCGGAGCGGCTGTGCCTCCAGGCATTTATCTGTTCGATGATAAAGTTCGCGTGCCTGTGATGACTTACGCGCAGCTTCAGTTCGTCAAAGCGGAAGCGGCGTACCGGTCCGGCGACAGAGCGGCCGCGCTGGCGGCCTACCGCAATGCTCTCTCAGCCCACATTGATTTCGTGAACGCACGGGTCAGCGAGGGTGGCCAGCCGGCGGGAGCGATCTCGACGTCCCAGAAGGCCGCGTTCCTTGCAAATCCAGCGATCGTGCCGACAGCCGCGAACCTCACGCTGACGCACATCATGTCGCAGAAGTACATCGCGCAATGGGCGTGGGGGCATAACGAGCTGTGGATGGACATGCGCCGATACCGCTACATCGATGTCGAGCCGGCGACAGGCCGCCAGGTCTTCGCTGGGTTCCAAGTTCCAACAACGCTGTATTCCGCCAATGCCGGGAAGCTCGTCTATCGCATCAGGCCGCGATACAACTCCGAATATGTCTGGAACTTCGAAGCAGTGAAGGCTATCGGAGGCGACGCACTGGATTACCACACGAAGCCACTCTGGATAATCGAACCGTGACCGCAATCATGAGCAGGTACCGAGCATTCGCGGCGCTTCTCTGCGCCGCCGCGCTGACGTCGTGCGATTACGAAAAAATTGCGGTGCAGGACATCCACGTGCCGGCACCGGGCGCCCAGGTCAAGTTCTTCAACTTCGGCCTGAACGCGCCCGGGGTGAATTTTTACGCCAACGACACGAAGGTGACTGGCATCCTCACTGCCACGGGCACCGAGGCGACTACCGGGGTGGGATTCGGCGGCGTGGCTTCCGCCGGCCTGTACTCAGGTCTGGCACCGGGCCAGTACACGTTGTCGGGACGTATTGCCGCAACAACGGACAAGGACCTTGCCATCTCGGAGGCCGCGACTACGCTCGAGACGGGGAAGCGCTACTCGTTCTACCAGAGCGGGCCATACAACACCACTACGAAGAAAGTCGACGCGTTTATGGTGGAGGATCCGTTCGCCGAAGAGATCAATTGGTCGAGCGCTACCGTGCGGTTCGTGAACGCGATCCACAACGCGAACCCCATGACACTGTTGATTACGAACGTCGAAACCGGCCAAGTGTTGACCATCGGTGGCGCCGTGGCATACAAGAGCGCGGGCGCGTTCACCGTGGTCCCGGAGGGCATCTATAACGTCGCCACCAGGTACACGGGAGTCAGCACGAACGCGATTACGAGAACGGCGGTTACGTTCAGCGCCAGCAGGGTATACACGGTTAGCTCCCGCGGGGACATCACGGTGACGTCCACCACCGCGGCGACGCGGCCATTCCTCGACGTGACTGTGAACAGGTAGGAGAGCGACTGGAGGCTCCTGTTGGCCGCTGCCGACCAACGAGCTCACGGCAGCCCCGAATATTCCGTAGCACCCATTGCAGTGAGGCCTAACGAATCCCCGGCGCAGGCCGGGGATTTTTTCCCCCGGTCTTCGCGCCGGATGCGCGGAACTTCGGCGGCGGCCCGCCCCCGACACGCTTCCTTGGCAGCTGATCGAGGTACTGCTTTACCGTGGTCGGATTGCCGGCAGTCATTCCAGATCATCTCCATTCCTGCTCCTGGGAGCGTCGACTCGCGGGCGATCGCTGCGCTCATCGAGACGCACGGACGCGGGCGTCACTTCGAGCGCGGGATCGAGCCCATGGCTGGTCCGGGGCACGGGCGATCGAACCGGAGGCCGTCCGGTCAGGCGGCGGTACAGGGCTGCCCCGATTCCAAGGAGCAGCCCCGCGGCTGCCAGTGCCAAAATCAAAACGAAACCGAAAGCGAGAAAAACTCCGACTACGACAAGCAGTACGGTGCCCGCCAGGATCGCGACGAGCTTGTTGCCCGTGCTCAGGCGCATTTCTCGCACGAACATCATTGGTGTATCCGGTTAGCAATCAAATCCACGCTCCTAAAATGAGAGCCGCGATCCCAGCCTGAGTGCGCGCGGCGGCACGCGCAGGCGCGGCGCACCGAATTCCGAAGTCGGATCGTCGGACACCTGGTCGTTGACGGTCAGGTTGTTGGCGATCACGGCGTCCGATCCCAGCACGTTGAAAATATCGGCGGTCAGAGCCCACTCCGCGCGGCCCAGGCTGAAAGCCCGCTCGAGACGCAGATCCATGTTGACCCTCGCGGAATATTTTCTGGTGCCACGCTGTTCGAGGAGCACAGCCTGTCCCATGACGGTATCAAACTCGCCGAACCTCAGCTCCGTCAGATCCGAAGCGACATACCGGAAACGCGGCGTGATTTCGAATACGGGCGTCACGTACTCGCCACTCGAAAAAGTCGTGAACGTGCCCCCCTGGAAGCCGAACGGGAGCTGCGTGCCCAGCCAGAGCTTCGATTCGATCGCCGGCACGTTCGGCAGACGTCCGTCGAAGTTGATTGATTCGTTGCGGCGAACGTGCGGACCAGCAGTGAAAGAAGCGACTCCGGTTCCGAACCCGCTGGCGAAGCTGGTGACGTCGGCAAATCCCGTGAGTCCGCCGACGTTTCCGACCAGCCGCGTTCCCGTCACCGACCAGAACGCGTTCCACCGAGGCTGCTCCGTTCGCAGCGAGAACGACAGTTGGTCGAATCGCCGCCGCGCACCGTCGATGGTCGTCAGCAAAATGTCCGGATTGTATTTCAGCCGATTAGTGTCGGCAAAGGTGTAACCTGGCGGCGGCAAGGTTTCGCGGCGCGCCGCGCGCGCCTTCAGCGCGGCGAGCAGCGCATCGTTCCTGACCCACACGACCGGCAGGAACAGCTCGCCGGCATTCTGGTCGAGCACCGGCGTGAACGTGATTCGGTGCCGAACTGATACGTTCAACATCGGGCTGTAATTATCAGCCAGGTTCCTGTCCACAAGACCGGCGATGTCCCGGTTCGCGCGATTTGTGTAGAGCAGCTCCGCCTTCCACCGCGGCCCGAGAGTCCTCTCGAGTCCGATCACCCACTGCTCGACGTACGGCTGGCGGTAGCTCTCGACGCGGCCGGCCTCATTCAGGATCGATTCGACCCGCGTGCCGAACCCGGTGACCGGATTGCGCATCGCATCGCGCTGCGCTTCGGTGTAAACCGTGCGCGGATCGGTGATGGCAGGACCCTGGAAATAGAACTCCTGGTTGCTGTACGCGTTTGCTCCCTCCGCGCGGTCGAAGAAGAAGGAACTCATGCCCTGGTGATAGCGACCCCAATGAGCCTTGAAGACCAGCTCGTTCCGGTCCGTGATGTCCCACACGACGCCGAGGCGCGGGTCGATGGCCTGGTGCTGCACGGCGCGAAAGCGCGGGCCGGCACCGTCCGCCGGGGTGAGATGCCCCGTCCATCTCCCGTACCGCAGCCCCGGCGTGAAGGTCAGCCCCGGACGAAGGGTCAGATAGTCCTGCACAAACAGCGCGGCATCCTCGACGTCCGACTCGAGCCGTATCTCTCCCCCCCATTCGCTGGCGATTTCAGCCCAGGTGGCCGGGTTGTTCGCGTCGAACGCGCCGATCGAGCCGCCGGAGTACGGCCGCCACGTCAGGCCGCCGTTGCGAGTTCGCTGCTGCTTCCACCACCCGCGCGTGTATTCCGCGCCGATGACGAGCTCGTTCGCGCCCCTCGGAAGCGACTGCGTCGTCTTCCACGTGACGTTCCCGCCGAGGCTCCGCGGTTCCAGCCGATCGTTGAAGATCGAGTTCTGATAGCCGGGCTGGCGTCCGATCCGGAATACCTGAATCCCCGGGACCCCGTCTGCCTCGTAGCCGAGTCGCGATTCCACTGCGTCGAACCCCGCTATTCTCGCGTCGAGTGAGCCGCCCGCTGTCGCGCGGGAGAACGCCAGCGAGTAGAAGCTCGCCGGCGCGGCGTATTGGCGTGCGGCAGACGGATCGCTGATCCCGTTGAGTTCCGCGCGCTCGACTCCGATGTCGGTTCGTCCGTACAGGGCGTCGAGGCGAGCGCCGAGCGCGGGAAGAAAGCTGATCTTCGCCAGACCACGGGCATCGCTGAACTCCTGCATGACACTGCGGAAATCGCCGTCGCCCGGAGTCGTGAGATCCGGCACGCGCACGTCACGGTTGATCGCCTGCCCCGTGATGAAGTAGAACAGCCGGTCCCGCACCAGCGGCCCGCGGAGCTCGCCGCTGACTTCCCGCCGCATGGTTTGCTCCGCACCTTCCTCATTCGCGCGCACATTGCTTGAGCTCAGGCCGGGAGCTATGTAATTGAATCGTATCGCGCCCCGAAGATTATTGCTGCCGCTCTTGGTGACCGCGTTGATGATGCCGCCCTGGAAGCCGCCATGCTCGGCGCCCGCGCCAAGGCCGCGCACCACGAGAGATTCGATCCAGTCGATGCTGGGCGTCAGGTAGTCACCGCCCAGCCCCGGGTGATTCACGCTCACGCCATCGAGCTGATAATTGTTCGCGGCATCGGCGCCGGCGCCCCACACGAACCCTTTCCGCGCGCCGGGGACCAGCTCTACAAGCGAGGCCGCGTCGCGCCCCATCGGTATCAGCTTCACGTCCTCCACGGCGATCTGGCGCGTGAGCTCGGTCGTGGTCGCGTCGATGGCTGTCGGGCTGCTCACGACGCGCACCGTAGAGAGCTGCGTGGCGGAGCGAGCCATGGTCACCCGTATCTGCGACGTCTGACCGGCGACGATGCGCAGCAGGGGCAACTCGGCCTCGCGGAACCCGATTTGACGCGCGGTGATGCGGTAGAGGCCGGGTGCCACGGCAGCTGCGCGAAACCTTCCCTCGGGATCGCTCGTGGCGGTGTATGCCTCAGCTCCGCCCGTCCGCGCGAGGCGAATGGTCACCTCGGCCAGTGGCGCTCCTTCTTCGGAGACGACTACGCCGACGAGCGTTCCGGTGCTGGCTCTCTCCTGGGAGAATGCTTCAAGCGGAGCACCGGCGAAAGCGAAAACGAGGGCGAGCAGTGAAGCACGGCGAAACTGACCAGTTGTGTGTGCCATAAGCCTCCTAGGTTGAACACAAAGTGCTTCATTCCGGCGGGGCTGGCTACTGCCAGGGGATTTGAGGCGACCTGTAGAAGTTGATGCCGAGCGCCGACCACCGTGGCGAGTGCGTCGCCAGCCGCGAGCTGAAGCCTTCCCAGTCGCGCCGGTGCTGCGGGGACCACGCAACCTCGGCGACCGCGCTCAGGCGCGGGAACGCCATGTACTCGAAGTCCGCGATCGTCACGAGAGTTTCGGACCATAGCGGCGCCTCGATGCCCGCGATTGAACTCTCGGCAACTCCGACGAGCAAGCGCGACGGATCCCAGTCGTACGCCGTGCGCACTTCCACGTAGCCTGCCCACCGTAGGCCAAGCGCTGTCGATCGATCGTACTTCATGTCGAGGTAAACCTTATTGGCCGGCGAGAGAATGAAGCGGGCTCCCTGACGGATCGCATCGCGCGCGGAGGACGTGTGCTGCCAGTACTGGACAAGCGTCGTTGGGTGCAGCCTTGCGCCCTCGATCTCGTTCCACCCGATCATCTCCTTTCCGTGGGACCGGACGATCGTCTGCGCGCGCTCGACAAAGGCGGCGTATTGGGACGCCGAGAGCGTCTTGACTTCGTCGCCGCCGATGTGAAACCATCGGCCAGGCGTGATCGCGCTGATTTCGCGGACTACGTCATCGACGAATCTGTACGTCACTTCGCTCGTCGTGCACAGCGAGCTGAAGCCGACCCGGGTACCCGTGTACAGCGGGCGTGCGCGGCCGTCGCAGTTCAACTGGGCGTACGACGCGAGCGCCGCGTTGGTGTGCCCCGGCATGTCGATCTCCGGGACGACCGTGACGAAGCGCCGTCGTGCGTACTCTACGATCTCCGAGTACTCTTGCTGTGTGTAGTAGCCGCCGGCGCCGCCGCCGACTGCCGTGCTGCCGCCGTGAATCGCGAGGTTCGGCCACGCCTTGATCTCGATTCTCCAGCCTTGGTCGTCCGCGAGGTGCAAATGGAGCCGGTTGAGCTTGTACAGCGACATCAGGTCGATGTAGCGCTTGACGTCCGCGGGCTCGAGGAAATGGCGTGAGACGTCGAGCATGGCGCCCCGCCACGCGAAACGCGGCCTGTCGGTGATGATCACGGCATTGATCGCCTGAGCGCCGAGCGGAAGCCGCAGCTCCACATGAGCGGGAAGCATCTGCCGCAGCGTCTGTACGGCGTAGAACAAACCCGCAGGCCGGAGCGCCGAGGCGACTACCCCGTCCGGCGTGATCGCGAGCCTGTATCCCTCATCGCCGAGCGAATCGAGTGATGCGTCCAGCACCAGCCTGATGGCGCCCTGTCGTGTCTCTCCAGCGCCTAGCGGGGCGGTCGGTCGGGCCCTACTGTCGACAGGAAGCAGCTCGGCGATATAGTTCGCGACATCGAGTACTTCGGGGTCGGCGGGACTGAAATAGATACCGGTCGTCGGCGAGATCGTGAACCGGCCGGCGCTCATCCGGGCGTCCATCGGCAGCGGCACCAGCGAACTCCCCGCGGGCTCCGCGGCCGGTTCGATCAACCCGGCCGGCTCTGCGGCGGCCGTCTCGCTGACCTGAAGAGCCGGTTGGCCCGAGCACGCGGAAACGGCCACTCCCATGCCGAGGAAGGCCCTGCTCGCCAACGTCCTGCGCACCAATCGCGTAAAATTCATAAGCTCCGTGAAGCGGCCTCTCCTGAACCCACACCGTACACCCATGCGATACAAGATCCTGTCTCTGGCGCCAGCCCTCCTGTTCGCTGCCTGCGCGCGCGGAACCACCTCTCCATCTACACCATCACCTTCGGCAGGAGCCGGGCAACCTCGCGCCGGGGCCGCGGCCGGCGGAGCGATGGGGACGGGTGATTCTGCCGCAGGCGCTCGCCCAGGTGCAAGTGGCACGCCCAGTCCGCGCCCGTACAACCGCGTGATCACCTCGGAAGCTACCACGCGACGAGGGATGTTCGCGGTGCACCGTGTAGGTGACAAGCTCTTCTTCGAGATTCCCCGGAAGGAGCTCTACAAGGACATGCTGATCGTCGGGCGGTATGCGCGCGCGGCGGCGGCCAATCCTGCCACCCCTGGCGGCGGGTTCGGCGCATATGGAGGGGACCAGTTCGGCGAGCGCACCTTGCGCTGGGACCGTAGCGGCAATCGCGTGATTCTGCGGTCACCCTCATATACGATCACCGCGGACACGGGACTCTCCGTCGCTCGCGCTGTCGAAGCATCCAATTATCCGCCCATCATCGCGGTTTTCAACGTCGAAGCGTACGGCCCGGACAGCGCCGCGGTCATCGACGTGACGCGATTGTTCACGACGGCCATTCCCGAGATCGCCGCGATCCGCGGGAGCATCGACTCCCAGCGCTCGTTCATCGAGCGCGCGATCGCGTTCCCCGACAATGTGGAGATCGAAGCTACGCAGACGGGAACTCCCACAGGAGCCGGCGGAGGGGGTGCGCCTGGTGGCGGCGCCGCCGGCGCCGCGCCGCGGGACGCGCAGAGCGTGCTGGCCCACTGGAGCCTGGTGCGGCTTCCCGAGCAGCCCATGATGGCCCGCCGCTTCGACGAGCGCGTGGGCTACTTCTCCATCCGTCAGGTGGACTTCGGGACCCCGGAGCATCGCTCCGCAGTGCGCCGCTATATCACGCGGTACAGGCTGGAATGCTCGGAGCGCATGGCCGGGAACCTGTGTTACCCGAAGAAGCCCATCACGTACTATGTGGACCCGGCCACTCCGGAGGTCTGGAAGCCGTTCGTCCGGGCCGGGATCGTCGAGTGGCAGTCGGCGTTCGAAATGGCCGGTTTCAAGGACGGCATCGTCTCCGCTGAAGTTCCAACGAACGACCCCGACTGGTCGCCCGAAGACATTCGCCACACAATGATTCGCTGGCTTCCCTCGACCATCGAGAACGCGGTTGGGCCTCATGTGAACGACCCCCGAACCGGCGAGATACTGAACGGATCGGTGCGGATGTTCCACAACATTCTCAACCTTCAGCGATCGTGGTATTTCACGCAGGCCGCCGCAGTAGATCCGCGCGCGCGCAGGCTGCCGTTCCCGGATTCGCTGATGGGCAAGCTGCTGCAGTTCGTCGTGGCGCACGAGATCGGCCACACGCTGGGGCTTCAGCACGATCAGATCGGCAGCTCGACATATCCGGCGGACAGTATTCGGAGCCGCACATGGGTGGCGCGCATGGGACACAGTCCAAGCATCATGGACTACTCCCGGTTCAACTACGTAGCGCAGCCCGAGGACAGCATCGCACTCAAGGATCTCATTCCGCGCGTTGGGCCGTACGACGAGTATGCGATCATGTGGGGGTACAAGCCGATCCCCAGTGCCCGCACTCCCGATCAGGAGCTGCCCGTGCTCGAGCAGTGGTCGGGCATGCAGGATACGATTCCCTGGTATCGGTTCGCTGCGTCGAACGCCTTCGGCTCGACGGGAACGCAGAGCGAGGCCGTCGGTGACGCTGATCCGGTGAAGTCAACGGGTTACGGATTCCGCAACATCGAGCGCGTAGTCGGCTACATCGCGACCGCAGCGATCCGGCCAGGGGAGGACAACAGCGATCTCCGCGAGCTGTACGACAGGACGGTCGGGCAGTGGGCGAACGAGGCAAACCACGTCGCGACTCTCGTGGCCGGAGGAACGGTGCAGCACAAATCCGGCAGCCAGCCCGGTGCCGTGTACACACCAGTGACCCGCGCGCGACAAGCCGAGGCCGTTCGCTTCATCAACGAGAACGTGTTTCGCACCCCCACGTACCTGATCCGCCCTGAGATATCGGCGCGTATCGAGGCGTCGGGCATGATTCGCCGGATCAACAATGCGCAAGTGAGGGTGCTCAACAACCTGCTCGACGACGGCCGGCTCAACCGACTGCTGGAGCAGGAGGCTCTCGCGCGCAATCCGGCGGAAGCGTACCTGTTGTCGCGAATGCTGGACGACATGCGGCGCGGTCTCTGGTCGGAGCTGGCGACGTCGAGCCCTGTGATCGACGCTTTCCGTCGCCACCTCCAGATGGACTACCTGACGATCATCGACGAGAAGATCAATCCGCCGGTGAGGGTAGCCGGCCCGCCGCCGACCTTCGGGACACCGCCTGCGCCATTGTCCCATGATGCCAAGTCGCAACTTCGCGGCGAGCTGGTGACGCTGCGGGGAGATGTGCAGCGGGCGATTCCGCGGGCAGGGGACAGATCCACTCAGCTGCACCTGCAGGGGGCATTCTACCGGATTGGGGCGATACTGGACCCGAAAAGATAAAGACAGTTATGAGATAGGATTTTCGCACACCGCGCGCAGTTCTAGGGCGCGGCGGGACTAAGCACCGCGCTCTGCGTGCCTTTCGCGATTGCGTGTGCCCGGTTCCGGCGGTAGGCGGCCAGGTACCGGGCGTCTTCCTTGTACGTGGTCGGATAGACCGCCGGGACGGGCTGCGGTCGCAGCTCGTGATCCACGTTGACGAACGTGAAAACGCAGTCGTTCGAGAGATCGAGAACGCTTTTGCCATGGCCGATCCGTTCGATCTTTATCTCGACGGCGATGGACGTCCGCCCCGTGTAGACAATGCGGCTCAAGTACCGAAGCGTGTCTCCCACCCTGACGGGACGGAGAAAGTTGATTCTGTTCACCGCCGCGACTACGGCTCGGTGACTTGCCAGCTGCCCGGCATGAATGGCCGCGAGCTGATAGGCCCGGTGTATCAGATGGCCTCCGAAAATCTTCTGCGGGACGTTCTCGTGCTCGAGATAGACTTTTTCCCAGGCGGTCGCGACGAGATCGCGCGTCAGCCTGGCTTCCTTCCCGGCGGCCTCCCGCTCACGCCGCAGCCGGAGAAAGAGATCGAATTCGTCCCGCGTTGGCTGCTCCAACGCGGCAAGCTCACTGGCGCGAATTCCCTCACGCCGGCTTACTGCGCGAACCCGTCGCCTTTCCTCCAGCTCATCCGAGTATTCCAGGGACTCGATCGCGACGCTGCTGTCACCAAGCCTTGCGACCATGGTGAAATAGCAGGAAGCGATGTGCCGCGGGGGATCGCCGTCCTGTTCCACCCGTATCCCGATTTCCAGTGACGTGCGGCCCACGTAATTGACCCGCGCGAGGAAAAGGAGGTCGCGCCCGACGTCGGCCGGCGATCGAACATGTATTCCGTCGATCGCCGCGGTGACCACTCGGGCCTGCGGCTCCGCGCGCCGAACGTATGCCAGGGCCGTTTCTTCCGCGAGCTTGTCCAGCACCTCCAGAGTGAGACCGAAACGAAGATTGCCGGGAACGTCCTGGTCCACTTCCATGAACCGGCGTCGCAGCGCGGGATCACGGCTGAACGGAAGAACCTCCGTGATCGAAGTCTCTAGCGGTCGCATTCTAACTCGGGACGAAGATGTGCTGGGGCGGGAGGACTCGAACCTCCAACTTCCTGATTAACAGTCAGGCGGTCTGCCAATTGACCTACACCCCAAAAAAAGCGGTTGTTCGTCGTTGGTTGTCGGCTGTTCGGTAACGGTTACAAAACAAAAAACCCCGCCAATCGAGTCTGGCGGGGCATCTACGCAGCTGGAACACACGCGCGCGAGCTAGCCAGACCTCCCCAAGAGGACGTTGTGGCAATTCGACGGCATGTAATTCAGCGCGGCCTTCATATGTATGAATGTGTGAGGAATTGGCCTGACTGTCAAGTTCTCTGCCACGCAGCACGCAGCACGCAGCGCTATTCAGTACGCCTGATCCCAGCTCGCGGACAGCCGGCTGGCTGAATCAATTATCCCGACCATGCTGTAGGTCTGGACGAAATTCCCCCACTGCTCGCAGGTATCCGGATCGAGGTCCTCCGCGAGGAGGCCGAGCCTGTTCCGGCATTTGAGCACGTGCTCGAAGAGCGCGCGGGCCTCTTCGCGCTCGCCGATCGCGGCGAGGGCGTTGATGAACCAGAAAGTGCAGACGACGAACGCATTCGTGGGCTTGCCGAAGTCGTCCGGCTGCGAGTACCGGAAGATCATCTTGCCTCGCTGCAGATCGCGGGCGATGGCTCGCACGGTGCCTACGAAGCGCGGGTCGCTCGCGCTGACGAAGCCGACGTCGTGCAGCCGCAGCAGGCTCGCGTCAAGCGTGGAGCCGTCCATCGTCGCGACGAAGCTGTTCAGCTCTGCGTTCCAGGAGCGGCGGGAGATGACCGCGTGAATCCGGTCGGCGTGCGCCCGCCAGTATTCCGCTTTTTTCTCTAGCTCGAGATGAGCGGCGATTCTCGCCAGCCGGTCGCAGGCCGCCCAGCACATGACGCTCGAGAAAGTGTGCACATGGTTCGTGCCACGCAGCTCCCAGATCCCGGCGTCAGGCTGGTCGAACAGTTTCGCCGCCTGCTCCCCGAGATGCTCGAGGCGTGGGAATAGCGAATCGTCCTCCCGCCGAACCAGCCGATGGTCGAAGAAAATGTGCGGCGCGGCCAGGATCGCCGAGCCGTACACGTCGTGCTGTACCTGGTTGTTCGCGTCGTTGCCGATCCGCACGGGTCCCATTCCGCGATAGCCGGCGAGCGATTCCGCGACGCGCTCGTCCGGCACGGGGCGACCGGTGATTCCGTACATCGGCTTGAGCAGGTTGTCCTCGGCGTCCGCTACGATGTTGAGGATGTACCCGAGGTAGCGCTCCATCGTCCGCGTCGCGCCCAGCCGGTTGAGCGCGTTGACCACGAAATACGCGTCCCGGATCCAGCAGTATCGGTAATCCCAGTTGCGCGTCGTGTTCGGCGCCTCCGGGATGGACGTCGTGACGGCGGCGATGATGGCGCCGGTATCCTCGAACACGTTCAGCTTGAGCGTGATCGCCGCGCGGATCACCTCGTCCTGCCACTCGAACGGTATCGCCAGCGAGCGGACCCATTCGCGCCAGTGCGACAGCGTCTCCTCGAACATTCTCCGGCCCAGCGACATGACGGATCCCGGCACCGTATCGTCCGGGCCGAGCAGGAGCGTGTGCGTCCCTTCGACGAAGAACGTGTTCTCCTCGAGGATCGCCGAAGTCGGCAGCGTCGAAGTCAGGCGCAGCACGACATCGCCACCGTAATACCGGATGTGGTGGCTTCCGGCCGTCGTGAGCAGCCGCTCGCTGCCGTAGTTCTTCATGGGTCGGAGCCGCACGCGCGCCCTCGGCGATCCGCTCAATCGCCTGATTCGGCGCACGAGCATCATCGGAGAGAACATCCGCTCGTACTGGTCGAACCGCGGGGCGAAATCGGTTACTTCGATGGATCCCCCGCTGGAGTCGAACAGCCGGGTTATCAGGATCGCCGAGTTGGCCAGATACTCCTGCTCGGTGTGCGTCTGACCGGCCAGCTCGATCGTGTAGATCCCCTGGGGATCCTCCTCGGACCCCCGCAGGAGCGAGCAGAAAGCGGGGTCGCCGTCGAAGCGCGGAAAACATGCCCAGCAGATGGTCCCCGCCTCGTCCACGAGCGCCGCGACGGTGCCGTTGCCGATGATCGCGAGATCGAGTGACGAAGTCACCTCGCTCCCAGCCAGTGCCGGACCGCGGCTACGTCCTCCAGCCACCAGCGCGCGACGGTCTCTCCGGGACCTACCTTGATCGAGTACCCGTTCACTTCGTTCACGACGGCGAACGCGTACTCGTCGGTCGCGTCGTCACCGAGAAAAACCGGAGTGCGCCCCCGAAACGGAGGCTCCTCGAGGAACTCGAGCACTGCGACGCCCTTGTCCTTGCCGGCAGGCTTCAGCTCCACGACCCGCTTGCCCTCCTGCAGGACGTATTCGTGCCCCAGTTCCGCGCACAACGAGCGCATCAGCGTGTGCACATGGCTCGCGAGCTCGGGAACGGCGCGGTAGTGGAGCGCGACCGACAGTCCTTTCTGCTCGAGCAGCAGTCCGCGGTGCTTCTCGACCTCCCGCTCGAGCCTTTTCGCGGCGTGTTGCAGTCCGTTCGGCTTACCCCCGTGGACCGTGACACGGCCCAGGGCATCCCGCCGCTCCAGCCCGTGCTGGCCCGCGACGGGGAGGCAGGGCTCGGTCAGCAGGGCGCTGATGTCGCTGATGGATCGTCCGCTGATGAGCGCGACGGCTCCGCTGGCGAAGTCGCTCAGCTCCGCGAGCAGCGTTCGCACCTCCGCGTCGAGCCGCACGTCCGCGGGAGTCGGCGCGATGTCCAGAAGGGTGCCGTCGAGGTCGACGAAGTAAGCCCAGTCGGCGCGCGGCTTGGGCGGAGCGGTCGTCCGCGGCTGGGCCGGCGTGGCTTCAGCTCGCATCGAAGGTCACCGCCGGCAGGTCGCGGCTCCGGTCCCTGCGCTCGATGCGGTGGTCTGCTCTCTGGTTGTCGAGCAGGCGCACCCTCCGCCGAATGGCCGCGGCGTCCATGAGCATCCGTCCGGCCCAGCGGAACACGTTGAACTCCTGCACCAGCCCCCGCATCAGCTGCATGCGCGCCCGCTGCATGCTGGGCGACATCGTCAGGGCCGCGTGGAGCGCGGCCGCGCACTGGTCCGAGTCGTACGGATTCACGATCAGCGCTTCGGGCAGCTCGCCCGATGCGCCAGTGAACTGGCTGAGCACGAGCACGCCCGCGAGGTCGTCGCGCGAGGCGACGAATTCCTTGGCCACCAGGTTCATTCCGTCGTGGAGACTGCTCACGAAGCAGACGTCGGCCGCGCGGTAGTGCTCGAAGACGCTGCCGGGCTCATGGTGCTCGACCGCGAGCACGATCGCGGGAAGCTCGCCGCCGAACTTGATGTTGATCGACGCAGCCATCTCGCGGACTCGCGCATCGTACTCCCTGTAGTGACCGATCTTCGCGCGTGTGGGCGCCGCGATCTGCAGAAACGTGAACTTGCCGATCCATTCGGGATGCAGCTCGAGCAGCCGCGCGACGGCGCTGAACCGTTCCTCGATCCCCTTGGTGTAATCGAGGCGGTCTACCCCGATCCCCAGCAGCTGGTTCTCCGGCAGTCCGTGCCGCGCGCGCACCTCCGCGCGGCACTCCGCCACGGGCTTCGCGAGCAGATGCGGCGACGGTGGCCAGGCGACGGAAATGGGATAGCGTCGTACCGCCGTTGCGTTGCCCTTGTACGAGATACTGAACGTCTCGCGGTCGGCGCGGGCTTCGAGCACCCGGTCGACGGTATCGATGAAATTGTTGCAGTGAAATTGGGTGTGAAAACCGAGGATGCTGCTGCCGAGAAGACCGTCCAGCAGTTCCGTCCGCCAGGGACAGATCGCGAACGCTTCGGGGTTCGGCCAGGGGATGTGCCAGAAGGTGATGATCGTCGCAGCCGGAATTCTCTGCCTGATCATGCGCGGGAGGAGCGCGAAGTGATAATCCTGGATGAGGATGACGGGATCGGCTGACTCAGCCTCCTCGGCCACGGCGTCGGCGAACCGCTCGTTGACGACCTGATACTGCCGCCAGTCCTCCGCGCGGAAGACGGGCCTGACGTGAGAGATGTGGCACAGGGGCCAGAGACCTTCGTTCGCGAATCCGTAGTAGTAACCGTCTTCCTCCTCCTTGGAGAGCCACACCCTGCGCAGCTGGTATTCCGGGCGATCGAGGGGCACGCCAATGCGGTCATGGTTGTCCACGACTTCCCGGTCGGCGGTGCCGCTGCCGTGCGCGATCCAGGTTCCCGAGCATGCGCGCATGATGGGCTCGATCGCGGTGACGACTCCGCTTGCCGGGCGTTGCACCGAGATCGCATCACCTTTGCGGACATGGATGTAGGGCTCGCGATTGGAGACAATGATCACGTCCTGGCCGTGGAGCTCGCGATCGAGGATTCCCCGCAGCGTTTCCGGCGTCCATGTAAGCTGCTCGGCGTCGCGCAGCTGATGCTCGGTCTCGAGATCACGGATGAGCGCGCGAAGATCGTCGGCGATGGGGCGGAGCTCTGCGCTCTCGGAATCCCTCGCCGGCCGCAGCAAGCCTTCTCCGCGCATCAGGGCCCTGAGCCCATGTATCCACCCGCGCCAGCTCAATTGCGCGATCACGACCGTTACTATCGAGACGAGCACGCCCAGCCCGACGAAGAAATAGAACAGGTAGCGCTTGGTTTCTTCGCTGCGCCGCGCGATGTAGCTCATGTCCTGCACGATCACGACGCGCCCCTGCCCGGCACCTTCGGCGCCGAGCTGTCGAACCGAGAGGAGCAGCGGACCTTGCGGCGCCTGCACGACCCGTCGCGCTGGCGCGGAGAAGCGATCGAGATTGGCGCAGTTGATCTCGGCCGGAAGCGGCGTGGTCGCCACTGGCTCGCTGGTCGAGCCCGTGCAGAGCGCCATGGCGTACAGCCGCTCGTCCTGCGTGATCCGCGTGAAGAACTGGCGGATCCTCGCCGAGTCTTCGAGCGCCGTCAGGGTCGAGACCGGCTCGTCGATGGTGTTCGCAATCAGGGTTGCCCGCATGTCCATGTCGTTCATGAACCAGCGGAACGTCAGCCGATCCGCGAGAGGCATGACCATGTATGCGAGCGCCGCCACTGTAAGCAGTAGCGGTACGACGAATCTGAGGGAGAGTCTCACTAGGGATACTTACGACTGCAAGGATCCCGCCGCTGTCGTTACGGCACGACGGTGCTGAACCCTCTTTTTGCCATGAGCGCCTCGATCCGCGGATCCCGCCCGCGGAACGCGCGATATGCGTCGGCTGGATCCATCGTGTTGCCGATCGAGAAGATGTGTTGACGCAGCCGCGCGGCGACCGCGGGATCGTACAGTCCGCCCGCTTCGACGAAAGCCTGGTACGCGTCAGCAGTCAGCACGTCCGACCACAGATAGCTGTAGTAGCCCGCCGAGTACCCGTCGCCCCCGAAGACGTGCAGGAACTGCGGCGTGCGGTGACGCATGACAAGCTCGCGCGGCATCCCCAGCTCGGCCAGCGTCTCGCGCTCAAATACGTCCGGGTCGATCGGGCGCTCGCCGGCCAGGTGCATGCGCATATCGATGATCGCGCTCGAAAGGTATTCCGTCGTAGCGAAGCCCTGGTTGAACTTCGACGCGCGCTCGATGCGGTCCACGAGCGACTGCGGAATCGGCTGCCCCGTCTCGTGATGCAGCGCGAACCGCTGCAGCACCTGCGGAGTGGTCAGCCAGTGCTCCAGCAGCTGCGACGGAAACTCGACGTAGTCGCGCGGCACGGCGGTCCCCGAGAGCGAGGGATAGTTCACGTTCGACGAGAGCCCGTGCAGCGCGTGGCCGAACTCGTGGAACAGCGTGGTCGCGTCGTCCCACGAGATGAGCACCGGCGCGCCCGGCGCGCCCTTCACAAAGTTCGAGTTGTTGGAGACGATGGTCGTGACGTCGTCGTCGAACCGCTCCTGTCGGCGGTACGAGTTCATCCACGCGCCGGAGCGCTTGCCGGCGCGGGCGTACGGATCGAAGTACCAGAGTCCGATGTGCCGCCCGCTCTCCCTGTCCGTGACTTCCCACACCCGGACGTCGGGGTGGTACACGGGCACGGTCACCGGCGCGAAATCGAACCCGAACAGCTCTCCGGCGACCCAGAACATCCCCTCGCGCAGGCGCTCGAGCTGCAGGTAGGGCTTCACCTCGTTCTGGTCCAGATCGTACCGCTGCTTCCGGACCTTCTCCGCGTAGTAGCGATAGTCCCAGGGCTCGATCGTGATGTTCTGTCCCTCGGACAGCGCGAGGGCCTGCATGTCGCGCACTTCTTCCGCGACGCGCCCGATGGCGGGGCGCCAGACAGCCTCGAGCAGCTCGACGGCCCGCTCCGGCGTTTTCGCCATGGTGTTCTCGAGGCGCCAGTGAGCGTGCGTCGCGTAGCCGAGGAGCTTCGCGCGCTCGGCGCGGAGCGCGAGGATCTCGGTGATTATCGCGTTGTTGTTGTTCGCGCCCGGATTATCACCCCGGCTCACGAACATGCGCCACACCTTCTCGCGCAGCTCGCGATTGTCCGAGTACGTGAGGAATGGATCCACCGACGAGCGCGTGTTGCTGATGACCCAGCCGGTCTGCGTGCCCTTCGCCCTCGCCGCGGCGGCGGCGCCGTCGCGCAGCGATCGGGGAAGTCCGGCGAGCTCGGCCTCGCTCGTGAGCACGAGCATCTGGTCGGTCTCGTCGGCGAGCACGTTCTGGCTGAAGGAAGTGTACAGCGCGGCGAGCCGCTGATTGATCGCCGAGAGCCTCGTCTTCGCGGCGTCATCGAGACGCGCGCCGGCGCGAACGAAGCTGGTCTGGTACAGCCACGCAAGCCGCTGCTGCTCAGGCGTAAGCGTCGCCTTGGCCGGCGAGGTGTACACTGCGTCGATCCGGCTGAACAGCGCGGCATTCTGCGTGATGCGATCCGAATGCGCGGCAAGCTTCGGCGCCATCTCCCGCTCGATCGGCTGAAATTCGCTTGTGTTCAGCGTCGAGCTCCAGATACCGTACGCGGTCGTCACCTGGTCCAGCGTCCGCCCCGTCCGCTCGAGTGCGGCCAGCGTATTCTCGAAAGTGGGAGGCGCTGGATCGTTGGCAATGCGCTCGACCTCCGCGAGCTCCTCCGCCATGGCGGCTTCGAGCGCGGGCTTGAAATCCTCCACAGACACCATGTCCAGCGGCGGAATGCCGCCGAACGCACCGGTCCATTGCAGTAGCAATGGGTTCGTGGACGCATTTGCAGGGGCGTCGGCGGTGGGCGAGGGCTGGGTCGTAGTGGTCACGACTGGCGCGCACGCGAAAGCGCCGCCGAGCAAAAGGAGCGCGGCGAAGCGATGAGCCAGGATCTGCGGGAGCATATCAAGGGTAGTTGACTGTGATGTCGGTCCGGTCGGTCAACGGGGCACGTTGCAAGCGGTGCAATCGCGAAGGCTATGAGCGGCCACCAATGGTTGCAAGGGGCGCTCAAGGGGCAGTGCAGCCCGTCGTTACTACGGTATACGTGATTCCCGCAATCTTCCAGCCTTCGGCGGTGCGCACAAGATGCACCGCATCGTGTCCGCAATGGCTGAAGCTGCTTCCGATGCGAAAATCATACGGAGCCCAAAGGGAGGCCAGGGGTCCGGCGATTTCAACACGCGGGTCCCACATCCTTTCCACCAGCTCGTCCGGTGCGCGGCCCACGGACGCCACGAATGCGGATACCGGCTGTATCTGCATGCGGGGCGGCGCTCCGTCAGCGATGCGAATCGAGACGAGCTGCGTGTTCGGGACCACAGCCGCTCGAATGGCAGCCGTGTCCCGGGTTCGCATCGCGTCGAACAACGACTGCACTGTGGCAATGACCGCGGCTCGGTCCGCCGCGGTTGCGGGATCGATGGGCGTCGGCCGCGTGGCGGGGGCGGCGGCGCAGCCCATGGCCAGGAATACGCAGCAAAAAATCAGCAATCTCTTCATGGTCTGGCTCGCGGTTCGAGGTTGCGTGTCGATGCGTCCTCCGCGAAGATACCCGATCATGAGCCCCTTTGCCCGGCTGATCCTGCTTGCGCTGGCGGTTTTCTGGTCGGGCGCATGCATGCCGGCGCCCGCCACGGTCGCCCCGCCCCCGAGTCCGGCCTCCAGCTATCGCGTCATCGATAGCCGCGCGCTTCAGGAAACGACTTTTGGGCACATGGCTGCGAGGCTGTCCCGGTCCAAGGTCGTCTTCTTCGGGGAACAGCACGACGATCCCGGCACGCACGCCGCCAAGCTCGAGCTGCTTGAGGCGATCGGGCGATCCGGGCGCCCGGTCATCGTCTCGCTGGAAATGTTCGAGCGCGACATCCAGCCTGCGCTCGACGACTATCTCGCGGGGCGGGTCAGCGAGAGCGAGTTCATGGCAGGCGCGCGCCCGTGGCCGCGATACGTGACGGACTACCGTCCGCTTGTCGAGCTCGCGAAGGCGCGCGGCTGGCGGGCGATTGCGTCCAACGTCCCGCGCCCTATCGCGTCCGCGGTCGGCAGGGCAGGGCTCGGAATGCTCGACACCCTGGCGGCCGGCCGTGCGCACGCCGCCCGGGACATCTCCTGCCCGAGAGACGACTACCGCGCCCGCTTCCTGGCGGAGACTCGAACGCACACCGCCGGTTCCGGCGCGGCTCCGCAGCCGGGCGATACGCTGCCAACAGCGGTAGCCGAGCGCTTTTATCTGGCGCAGTGCGTGAAGGACGAGACGATGGCCGAATCGATCGTGGACGCGCTGCGCCGCGCGCCGCGCAACGCGATCGCGGTGCATTTCAACGGCTCCTTCCACAGCGACTACGGCCAGGGCGTGGCCGATCGGGTTCGGCGGCGCGAGCCGCGCTGGAATCTGGGAATCGTCACGGCTGTTCCCGCCCGGGACCCGGCGATCGCTCCGGTCGCGCCCCACGCCGGGCGCGCGGATTTTCTGATCTTTACTCTGCGGCGGGACTAGCCGGACCGGACTTGTCGGATTTGCGCTGCCAGAGCCGGCTGACGATCGGCGTCAACAGCACTGTGGCGCCGATTCGCAGCGGCTGCGTCAGCTTCGTGGCCACGTACGCGGCCGTCCATGCACCGACGTTTCCCGCGACGCCCTTCGGTGCCCAGCCGGCGCTGATCGCGAAGTAGAAGCCGATGAGAATCCCGAAGAACAGAGTGAAGTAGATCGTCGCGGCGACGGGGCCGTAGTCGGCGAGGAGCTGCTTCAGCTTGGCGCCCATTGGCTACTTCCAGTCCGCGACGAACAGGTTGGTCTCGCCGCTTTGCGCCGCTCCGCGACTCGACGCCCAGATCAGCCGGGCACCGTCCGGGCTGAACATGGGAAATCCGTCGAAGCCAGAGTCCGTGGTGACCTGCTCCAGCCCGCTCCCGTCTTCGTTGACCATGTAGAGGTCGAAGTTTCCGCTACGCGGGTCGCGGAAGTTGGAGGAGAAGATGATGCGGCTCCCGTCCGGCGTCCACGACGGTCCGAAGTTCGCGCCCCCGAGGTTCGTGATCTGGCGCTGGTCCGAGCCGTCGGCGTTCATCATGAACAGCTCCACCCTGCTGGGGCGCACCAGCTTTCGATTCAGCAGCGAGCGATACTGCGCGATCCCCGCAGAGTCCGTGGGATGGTTCGCGCGGTACACGATCTTTGTCCCGTCGGGCGACCACCATGGCCCGCCGTCGTAGCCGACCGTGTGCGTCAGGCGGCGCACGTCGGTGCCGTCCGCGTTCATCGTGTAGATCTCCAGGTCGCCCGACTCGAGCGAGGTGTACGCTATCCTGGTTCCGTCGGGCGACAGCACGCCCTCGGCCGTATACACATCGTTGAACGTGATTCGCCGCGTGTCCGACCCGTCGCGGTTGGCCGTGTAGATGTCGTACGGATCGAGCGGCCAGACGTAGCCCGCGGACGCGTCGGGCTTGGGCGGGCAGCGGTCCTGATGCGCCGTAGTCGACCCGAAGAACAGACGCTCTCCGTCCGGGAAAAACCAGCCGCAGGTCGTCTTCCCGCGCCCGTCCGATACGCGGCGCAGCGCGCTGCCGTCCACGCGCATCACGTACTGCTGATCGCAGGGGTAATCGAGCTGCGCGCTCTGGAACGTGAGCCACCGGCCGTCGCGGCTGAAGTATGCCTCGGCGTTCTGTCCCGCCGCCGTTAGCTGCCGAATGGCCGCGAACCGGACCTCGCCCTCAGTGGGAGCGATCGTTCTATTCGCGAGGACCACCCTTCCTTCCGATCGGATCGGCGCGGAGGGAACGGCCGACGCTTCGTGCGCGGGCGGGCTGGCACAGGCCGCGGCGATACAGGCCGCGGCGATACAGCCCGCGGTGATACTGCCCGCGGCAGCAGCCACTACGTGAGTCAGTTGCATCGTGGACATTATAATACGCCGATCAGATCGTTCGCCCACACACCATCCACGCGATGTCCAACGGCCAGCTCGAGAGCGCGATAGATGTCAGTGGTCTCGGCAAGCGTTTCGGCGGCCGGTGGGTGCTGCGCGGGGTTTCGTTCGAGGTCGGACGCGGCGAGGCAGTGGGGCTGACGGGCGCGAATGGCAGTGGGAAGAGCACGATTCTTCGGGTGCTCGCCACGCTATTGAGCCCGACCGCCGGCGCAGCTGCAGTGAACGGTCTCGACATCGTGCGCAGTTCCGGCGACGTACGAGGCCAGGTCGGGTACCTCGCCCACGCTGCGGGGCTGTACGACGATCTCACTGCACGCGAGAACCTGCGATTCGCTGCGGAAATGCTTGGCTTGCCCCCCCGCGACGCCGATGAGGGGCTCGATCGCGTCGGACTGGCGCGCGTAGCGGACGATCGCGTCAAAGGGTTCTCCGCGGGGATGCAGCGTCGGCTCGCGCTCGCGCGCCTGATCCTCCGAGCTCCCCGCGTACTGCTTCTGGACGAGCCGTACAGCAATCTCGACGGCGACGGGGTCGAGCTCATGAACTCCATTCTCTCCGGCGTGATTCAGTCGGGAGGGGCGGCCCTCGTGGTGCTGCACGAGCGTGCTCCGGCCAAGGCGATCCTCGGACGCACTCTCAATCTCGTCGACGGGCGCATCGAATCCGGAGACGCCGGCTGATGGCGTGGCGCGACGACTGGCGGCGTGTGCGCGCCATCGTGAGAAAGGATCTGACCACTGAGCTCCGGGCAAAGTCCGGGTTCAACAGCGTCGCATCGCTCGGCGTGACGATCCTCATCCTGCTGGGGCTCGCGCTCGGACCCGACGCGCAGGCGCTGCGCGATGCGGCGGTCGGTGCCGTGTGGCTCGCGCTGCTGTTCTCGGGCGTGCTCGCGTTCAACCGGTCGTTTCAGTTGGAGCTCGAAAGCGGGGCGCTGGACGCGCTGCTCCTCTATCCCGGACCGCGGTGGACGATTTTCGCCGGGAAGCTGCTGGGGAACCTGGTATTCCTGTCGTTGATGGCGCTCATCGTGGTGACGGCGGGGATAGTGTTCTTCAATGTCCCCATTCCCGCCGGATGGCCATCGTTGGTCGGCGTGCTCGCGCTCGGCGTCTTAGGTTTGAGTGTCCTGGGTACGTTCTACGCCTCGATGGCCAGCCGCAGCCGGGCGCGGGAAGTGTTGCTGCCGTTGCTCCTGTTCCCGATGCTGGTTCCTGTGCTGCTCGCGGCGGTCACGGCGTCGAAGGCGATCCTCGGCGCCGATCTCATGCACGAGTCCGGCCCATGGATCAGGCTGCTCGCTGCGTACGATCTCATTTTCCTCATAGCCACGTTCATCGCGTTTGAGCATGTCATTGAATCCTGAGCCACGCTGATGCCATCCTCCGATGGACCACGGGAGCACGCTCCGACGCGCTCCCCGCGCACGAGCGCCTGGCTCGCGGCAGGCAGCTTCGTGGCCGTGGCCGCGGCGCAGGCCTACTCGGTCGCGACGTCTCCCGCGGAAAGCGACATGGGTCATCTGCAGAAGATCATGTACGTTCATGTGCCGGCCGCGTGGATGACGTTTCTCGCCTTCTTCGTGGTGCTCGTATTCAGCCTGAAATATTTGTGGGGGAAGGACGAGAACGACGATCTTGTCGCCGCGTCGGCAGCCGAAGTCGGCGCGCTGTTCAACGGTCTGACGCTGGTGCTTGGAATGATCTGGGGCCGTCCCACCTGGGGCGTGTGGTGGGCGTGGGACGCGCGCCTTACCTCGACGCTCGTTCTTTTCATGATCTTCATCGGATACCTCGCTTTGCGCGGATTCGTCGAGGACCCGCAGCAGAGGGCGCGGTGGAGCGCGGCGGTCGGGATTATCGGCGCGATCAACGTGCCGATCGTGTACATGTCGGTGATGTGGTGGCGGACACTGCACCAGCAGCCGTCCAGCGCGGCGACGCTCGATCCGGCCTACACCATGGGGTTGCGGCTGAACGCGATCGCATTTCTCCTGGTTCTGATCTACTTCATCCGCAGGCGGTACGAGATCGCCCGTCTCGAGCGCGCCGGGGAGCGAGCGGCCGAGGTAGCCGCCATGGGAGGGCATCTGGCATGATCGCTTCCAACGAGACTTTCGTCGTGGCTGCGTATGCAATCACCTGGCTTACCCTGCTCGGATACCTGTGGCGACTCGCGCGCAAGGGTGCAAGGGCCGGCGCCGGGCATGAGCAGATCGTGGGCGGGAGCGGCAGGGAGGAAGCCCGATGAAGCGAGCCTGGGTGTTGGGCGGTGCCGCTGTGATCATCGCGGTGTTCGCTTGGCTGCTGTTCGGCGGGCTCGAAAAGAACATGGTTTTCTTTCTGACGCCGCAGGAGCTGCTGGCCAAGGGCACGGAAGGCGTTGGCGTTCCCGTGCGACTCGGCGGGCAGGTCAAGCCGGGTTCGGTGGTGTGGGACGCGAAAGCTCTCGATCTCCGCTTCACCGTGACCGACGGCGCGGGTGAAATGCCCGTGCGATCGGTCGGCGCGCCGCCGCAGATGTTCCGCGACGGGATGGGGGTCATCGTCGAAGGGCGCGTCGGCGCGGGCGGCGTGTTCGACGCGACGGGGTTGATGGTGAAGCACTCGAACGAATACCAGGCGCCGAAGCCTGGCGAGGAAGCGCACGAGAAATACAAGACGCTGATACAACAGTCAGCTCCGTGATCGGCCTCATCGCGCACAATGCGCTGCTCGTGTCGCTGGCGACGGTGGTGTTCGGGATAGTCATCACGCCGATAGCGATCCGCGGCGGACGGCGGGAATGGCTGCAGCTCACCTATGGCGCGGTTTACACGAACTTCCTGCTGGTCACCGTTGCAACACTTGCGATGGTCGTCGCGCTCGTCACGCACGACTTCTCGGTTTCGTACGTCGCTGCAGTCGGCAGCCGCGCGACGCCGCTGCTGTTCACGGTCATCTCGCTGTGGGGCGCTCTCGAGGGATCGATCCTGTTCTGGGCGTGGGTTCTCGCGCTGTATGCGGCGGCGGTCGTCTGGGTTCACCACCGCCGTCCGGGGAACCTTGTGCCGTACGCGGCGATGACGCTACTCGTCATCACGGCGTTCTTCGGCGTGCTTCTGGTTGGGCCCGCCGATCCGTTCGTGCCGGTTTTCCCCGTGCCCGCGGACGGGCCCGGGCCGAACACGCTGTTGCAGAACCACATTCTCATGGCTGTCCACCCGCCGCTGCTATACCTCGGCTACGTGGGGATGTCGGTGCCATTCGCATTCGCGATCGGCGCGATCCTGTCGAGCGAGGGGGCGTCGAACGATTGGGCGCACCTGTCCAGACGGTGGATGCTCGCATCGTGGGCGTTCCTGTCGGCGGCCATCATCGCGGGAATGTGGTGGTCATATGAAGTGCTCGGCTGGGGCGGCTACTGGGCGTGGGATCCCGTCGAGAACGCGTCGTTCCTTCCGTGGCTCACCGCGACTGCCTACCTCCACTCGGTGATGGTGCTCGAGCGGCGCAACATGCTGCGGCTCTGGACGCTCAACCTGTGCGTCTCGACCTTCGTGCTCACCATCTTCGGCACGTTTCTCACGCGGTCGGGAATCCTGTCGTCGGTGCATGCGTTCACGACGGGGAACATCGGCTACTACTTTCTCGCTTTCATCGCGATCGTGCTGGTGGCGTCGCTGGTCCTTGTAGCGGGAAACTCCGAGCACGTTCGCACCAAGGCGAATCTGGGCGGAGCCGCATCGCGCGAGACGGTGTTTCTCCTCAACAACATGTTCCTCACCGCAGTCATGCTGACGGTGCTGATCGGAACGCTCTATCCTCTCATTGCTGAAGCGATGCGCGGGGTGAAGGTGAGCGTGGGCGAGCCGTTCTTCAACAGGATGGCGATTCCCGCGATGGTCGCTCTGATCTTTCTGATGGGGGTGGGGCCCGCGCTGCCATGGGGAAGCACCACATGGGAGGAAGCGCGCAAGCGGCTCGTGCCGCCGCTCGCCGCGGCCGTGGCGATGGGTATCATCGCGGTTGCCGCAGGGGCGCGCGGCGTCTACTCGATCCTCGCGTTCGCGTTCGTCGGCTATGCCGCCGTGGGCAATCTTCGCGAGTACTGGGTCGGCATGAGTGCACGGCGACGCGCGCACGGCGAGAACCCTGCAATCGCGCTCGTTCGTCTCATCGGCGGAAACCGCCGCCGGTACGGAGGATACCTGGCCCACATTGGCATCCTGCTCGTCGCGCTGGGAGTCGCGGCCTCGTCCACCTTTCGGTCCGAGCGCGAGGCGACACTTCTTCCCGGCGAGTCGCTCACCGTGGCGGGGCACACGGTGCGGCTGAAGAGCGTGTGGGGCCGCGAGGAGCCGCAGCGCTCGGTGATCGGCGCCACGATGGACGTGCTGGGAAAGGACAGCTCGGTCATCGGAACCATTCATCCGCGCATGAATTTCTACCACGTTTCGGATGAGCCCGTTCCGACGCCGGATGTGCGAAGCAGCATTCGTGGCGATCTCTATGTCAACCTCATGGCGTTCGAGTCGAGCGGCGCGAACGCGACGGTCAAGGTGATCGTCGAGCCGCTCGTCCCGTGGATATGGTTCGGCGGGCTCGTCATCGTGATCGGCGCGGCGATTGGCATGTTCCATGGCGGGCGCCGGTCGCCGGCGGCGGGCGTGAGAGCGCCGGCTGCGCGCGCAGCGGTAGCGGACGGAATCGAGTGAACTGGAAGCGCGCTGCCATAGCGATGGTTGCCGCAACGCCCGTCATTGCGCTCCTTGCGTTCGGGTTCACGAGGAACCCGAGCGAGATCCCGTCGCCGCTTCCCGGCCGGCCGGCGCCGGAGTTCTCGCTTCCTGTTTTCGCCGGCGGGGAGCCTCCGCTCGCGCGGGAGATCGGCGACACGATTCACCTCGGAGATCTCGCGGGGAAGGTCGTCGTGGTGAATTTCTGGGCGTCATGGTGCCTTGCTTGCCGGGACGAGCACGTCGCTCTCAGCGAGACGGCTCGCAGGTATGCGGACCGTCCAGCCCAGTTCATCGGCGTGCTGTACCATGATCGTCCGGCGAACGGACTTCGCTGGATCGAGAGGATGGGCGGCCAGAGCTATCCGTCGGTCACGGACGACCGGACGCGCATGGCAATCGACTACGGCCTGTACGGCGTGCCTGAGACGTTCATCATCAATCCGTCCGGGCGCATCGCGTACAAGCACATTGGGCCGATCACCGCCAACGTGCTGCGCCGGTGGATCGATTCACTCACGACTTATCCCGCCGGCAGAACGCCGCCGCCGTCCGGCGGCCCATGAAATCGCTCGCGCTCGCGCTTGTGATCGCTGTCGCCGCCGCCCCGGGTCTCACAGCTTCGGCGGGAGCGCAGGGCAGTGGGGCGCAGGCCGGGCTGCCGCGCGCGCCGGCGTCCGGCGACTCGGCGCTGGAAGCCCGAACCACCGCGATCGCGGCGACTCTTCGCTGTCCCGTGTGCCAGGGCGAATCGGTTCAGGATTCGCCGGCTGAGCTCGCGCAGGAGATGCGGGCGCTCGTGCGCGAGCAGCTGCGCGAAGGGAAGACGCCCGATGAGATCAGAGGCTACTTCGTTGACAGGTACGGCGAGTGGATTCTGCTGGAGCCGAGAATGGCCGGACTCAACATTCTGCTCTATGCATTCCCGGTGGCGCTGGTGATTGGCGGATTGACCTTGATTGTATTTGTCGTGCGCAAGTGGACCACGCCGGAGTCAGCAGCAGATTAAGCGCCTATCGGCCTCTGCGGTGACGCATCAATCGATCGCGGGTTCCGCCGAATAGGACACGGGGTCCTGCCGGTAAAAACGCTCCAGCTCCGCGTACAGCGCAGGGTGGGTGCGCCGAAGCGCTCGCGGCTTCTCGAAGAACGATTCTGTCGTGACCGCAAAAAACTCCGCGGGGCTGGTCGCGCCGTATCCATCGAGGAACGTCGGTAGGTCGGCGGAGTTCGCGTTGCGGAGTGCCTCGAACTCGGCGCTCATGATACGGGCCCACGCAACGTACTCGCCGTGCGTTCCGAGCACGGGTGTGCCGTCGACCACCTGATTCTCGAAATCGAGCTGGTGCGCGAACTCGTGCAGAATGAGGTTATCCCCACTGTCGGGGTCGGCGGCTCCGTGGCGCGCGGCGTCCCACGCGAGCACCAGCGCGCTCATCCCGGGGGTCGTGTGGCCGAGTCGATCCTCGTCACCTTCGGCCCAGATTCCGCCGCCCACGTGGCGCTCCTCACTTGCGGTATAGCCCGACGGATACACCAGAATGGTGACAAGCTGCGGGTAATAATCCGTCTCGCGGTGGAGCAAGAGCACGCAGGCCTGGGCCGCGATGGTGACCTGGATCTCTTCCGTGAGCTGCAGCCCGCCGCATCCCTCGAAGTGTTTCTCTTCGAGGAAGACCTGCATGTGCCCGAGCAGCTCGGAGCGGTCCTCAGGCGGCAGCCTGAGAAAGATGGAGAGGTTACGCTCCAGGATCGCGGGCCAGGCGTCCGGCACCGCCTTGGCCCGCAGACGATCCCGTCGCCGCCGCGTGAAAATGCCGAAGGCCATGTTCAAAGCTAATATCACGAAGTTGCCCGTCCCAATCCGCGGCGTAGCTTACGGTGACGATGCCCATGCGTGAAAAGCTGGAGCTGCTGGAGAAGCGCCGCGCCGAATCCGAGCAGGGGGGCGGGGAGGCGCGCGTCAAAGCGCAGCACGCCAAAGGCAAGCTGTCGGCGCGAGAGCGACTCGATCTGCTGCTCGACAGCGGCACCTTCGTCGAGCTCGACCGTTTCGTTACGCACCGGTCCACGGACTTCGACCTCGACAAGCAGAAATACTACGGTGACGGAGTGGTCACCGGGTACGGTCGCGTAGATGGACGGCTGGTGTACGTGTTCTCGCAGGACTTCACCGTGTTCGGCGGCTCGCTCTCGGAATCCTTCGCCGAGAAGATCTGCAAGGTCATGGATCTGGCGATGCGGAACGGCGCGCCGGTGATCGGCCTCAACGACTCCGGCGGCGCGCGCATCCAGGAAGGAGTCGTATCGCTCGGTGGCTACGCCGAGATATTCCTGCGCAACACGCTCGCGTCGGGAGTCGTGCCGCAGATCTCCGCGATTCTCGGCCCGTGCGCGGGCGGGGCCGTGTACTCCCCGGCGATCACCGACTTCACCTTCATGGTGCGCGGCTCTTCGTACATGTTCGTCACCGGCCCGAATGTGGTGAAGACGGTCACGCACGAAGACGTCACGATGGAGCAGCTCGGCGGCGCCGATACGCACGCCGGCACGTCGGGGGTGGCGCATTGCGCGTTCGACTCCGAGCCGGCGTGCATCCAGGCGGTTCGTGACCTGTTGAGGTTCATCCCGTCGAACAACGTGTCGGACCCTCCGCGCGGCCCGGCCGACGACTCGCGGGACCGGCGTGACGAGGCATTGCTCGACATCGTGCCGGACAACCCCAACAAGCCGTACGACATGCATGAGGTGCTCCGTCGCGTTGTGGACGGCGGTGAGTTCTTCGAGATTCAGCCCGATTATGCCGGGAACATCATCTGCGGATTCGCGCACCTGGGCGGGTACAGCGTGGGCGTCGTGGCCAACCAGCCGGCGGTGCTGGCGGGCGTCCTGGACATCAACGCTTCGGTAAAGGCGGCGCGATTCGTTCGGTTCTGCGACGCTTTCAACATTCCCGTCGTGACGTTCGAGGACGTGCCGGGATTTCTCCCCGGCGTTTCCCAGGAGCACGGCGGCATCATCAAGCACGGCGCGAAGCTCCTGTACGCCTACTGCGAGGCTACCGTCCCCAAGCTCACCGTCATCACGCGGAAAGCCTACGGAGGCGCCTACGACGTCATGAGCTCCAAGCACATCCGGGGGGACTACAACGTCGCGTGGCCCACGGCGGAGATCGCCGTGATGGGACCTAAGGGAGCCGTGGAGATCCTGTTCCGGAAAGAGATCTCGGAGAGCAGCGATCCGGATAAGGCGACCGACGCGAAGATCGAAGAGTATCGCGACAAGTTTGCGCACCCGTACATCGCTGCGGGACGCGGATACCTGGACGACATCATCGATCCGCGGGAGACACGCCCGCGGCTGATCGACGCGCTCGAGTCGCTCGAGAACAAGCGCGACAAGAATCCGCCGAAGAAACACGGGAATATTCCGTTATGAGCAAGAGCCCCGGACTCGACGCGCGCGTGCTGTACCTCGGAGCCACGCGCTCGGTCGGCCGGCGCGGCAAGCCGTAGCGCGTGTTTGACAAGGTGCTCGTCGCGAATCGCGGCGAGATCGCGCTTAGAATAGTTCGCGCGTGCACAGAGCTGGGCGTCGCATCCGTGGCGGTCTATAGCGACGCAGACGCCGGAGCGCCGCACGTCCGCGCGGCTGACGAAGCGGTCAACATCGGTCCCGCTCCTTCATCCGACAGCTACCTGGTCGGCGACAAGATCATCGCCGCTGCGATCGATACCGGCGCGCAGGCCATTCATCCGGGGTATGGGTTTCTCGCGGAGCGCGAATGGTTCGCGCGCGCGGTACAGGACGCGGGGCTCGTGTTCATCGGTCCGTCGCCCGAGGCGATCGCCGCGATGGGGAGCAAGACCGCCGCCCGCTCGCTCGCTACGCGGAGCTCGGTGCCGGTGGTGCCGGGGACCGACGGCGCTCTCGCCAGCGCAGGCGAAGCAAGCAAGGCGGCCGAGGAGTTTGGCTACCCCGTGCTGCTCAAAGCCGCCGCCGGCGGTGGCGGGAAGGGAATGCGCGTCGTGCGCGAGAGCGGCGAACTGGAGGCGGCTTTTGGAGCCGCGGCGCGCGAGGCGAAAGCGGCGTTCGGTGACGACGCGATCTATCTCGAGAAGTACATCGCCCGGCCGCGCCATGTCGAGATTCAGGTTCTCGCGGACTCGCACGGGAACGTTCTTTCGCTCGGCGAGCGCGAGTGCTCGCTGCAGCGCAGGCACCAGAAGATGGTCGAGGAAGCGCCAAGCGTAGCGGTTTCGCCCGAGCTGCGACGGGCTATGGGCGAGACAGCGGTGCGTGTTGCGCGCGCTGCCGGCTATGAGAACGCCGGGACGTGTGAATTCCTGCTGGCCGCCGACGGGCAGTTCTATTTCCTGGAAATGAACACGCGGCTTCAGGTGGAGCATCCAGTTACCGAGCTCGTCACCGGCATCGACATCGTTCAGTGGCAGATCCGGATAGCGGCAGGCGAGAGACTGCCGTTCTCGCAGGAGCAGATCCATCCGCGCGGCTGGGCGATCGAATGCCGCATCACCAGCGAGGATCCGGCGAACGGGTTTCTTCCTTCAACCGGAGTCATTCAATATTTGCGCGTCCCCAGCGGTCCCGGGGTGCGGTGGGACGGGGGGATCGAAGCCGGGAGCGAGATAGGCCTTCATTACGATCCGATGCTGGCCAAGCTCATCGTCTGGGGCGAAGATCGCGCGCAGGCGGTGGCGCGCATGCACCGCGCGCTGCTCGAGCTCACGATAGACGGCGTGGAGACTTCGCGCGATTTCCATCTTCGGTTGATGGAGGACGCGGAATTCCAGAGCGGCGATTTTGACATCCAGTGGCTGGAGCGAAGGCTGGACTCGCTCGTCGCGGTGTCACCTCCGCCGGAAGGACTGCGCGCAGCCGCGCTGGCCGCTGCCTTGCTCGCGGAAGAAGACAGAGTAGGGCGCCTGCCGTCGGTGTCGCCGGCTTCCGCGAACGATCAATGGAAGCGCGCTGCGCGCCGCGATGCGCTTCGCGAATGAGTCCGGTCGTGACGCTGGCAGTGGATTCGATCGCCGCTGGCGGCGATGGCGTCGGCCGCAGCAACGGACTCGTGGTGTTCGTGCCGCGAACCGCCGCGGGCGACATCGTCACAGCGAGCATAGCGGGGAAGGGGCAGTTCGCTCGCGGGTCGCTCCGGTCGGTGACGCGCCCTTCGCGCGACCGCACGGAGCCGCCGTGCCCGCACTATACGCGCGACCGGTGCGGCGGCTGCCAGCTTCAGCACATCACTTATCCGGCGCAAATCGCCGCCAAGCAGCTCATCATTCGCGACGCGATCGTGCGGATCGGAAAGCGCGAGCTGCCTGCGCCCGAAGTCCGCGAGAGCCGTTCGGAATGGCGTTACCGCACGAAGCTCACGCTGGCGATCAGGCGGCGCGGGATAAGCTGGATCGCCGGGCTCCGCGCATACGACGACCCGTCGCGCGTGTTCTCTCTCGCCGACTGTCCGATCACCGACCGTGGCGTCGTCCGCGTCTGGCGCGACGTTATGAACGCATCGTCGCTGTTTCCCGATGCGATCGAGCTGCGCGGCAGCGTGCGGCTCAGCGACGGCGCGTACACATTCTCGCTGCAGGGTGGCGCGCGGTGGGGAAGCCAGGAGGATTTCTTTGCCGCCGTTCCCTCAATATCCGATCTGTGGTGGGAAGCTGATGGCCGCGGCCCGGCCCTGCTCAAGAGCCGCGACGCGCCAGGCTCGCGCAAGAAACCGGGGATCTCCTTCGCGCAGGTCAATCCAAGTGTCGCGTCCGAATTGCACGCGCACGTCGTCGCCCGCGCGCTCTCGTATTTTCCCTCGCGCATCGTCGACGCGTATTCCGGCGCCGGGGCGACAGCTATTCCATTGGCGGGGACGGGGGCGTCGGTGACCGCGATCGAGCTCGACCAGATGGCGTCGGACTGGTGCGCGCGTCAGCTGCCGGAAGGGTCGCGCGCCGTCAGAGGGCGTGTCGAGGACGAGCTGCGGCCCGCGCTTCCTGCCGATGTCGTGCTGCTTAACCCGCCGCGGGCGGGGATCGACGAGAAAGTCGCGGCCATACTCGAGGGGCAGGAGCACAGGCCTCGCGCCGTCATTTACGTGAGCTGCAATCCGGCAACTCTGGCGCGGGATATCTCGCGACTGCCGTCCTACCGCATCGCCAGCGTCGTCGCTTTCGACATGTTCCCGCAGACCGCGCACGTCGAAACCGTCTGCGAGCTCGTTCCATGAAGTACCTGGTGCGAGTCAACGACCAGGATCACCTGGTCACGCTCGGGCCGGACGGTGTGAGCCACGCGGGCGTCGCCGTTCACGCGCACCTGGAAGGCGCGCGACCCGGGACCCCGATCCGCCTTCTCACGCTCGATGGCAAGGTGCACAGCGTCCTCGCGCGCGGGCAGGGCGAAAGGGGGCGGTACACTTTGTGGATCGACGGCTATCGCTACGAGGTCGAGGCGCTCGACGAGCGAACGCGCGCGATCCGCGCGCTGACCGTGGACACGGAGAAGGCGAGCGGCCCGGCGCCGCTCGTCGCTCCGATGCCAGGACTCGTCGTTCGCATCAGCGTTCAGGTCGGAGACACCGTCACCGCCGGGCAGGCGCTCGTCTCGATCGAGGCGATGAAGATGGAGAACGAGCTGCGGTCGAGGTCCGGGGGCACGGTCAAGGCAATCCCCATCTCCACGGGCAGCGTCGTGGAGAAGGGGACCGTTCTCGTGGAGCTCGAATAGGCTGATCGGGCGGGGAGCGTTGGAACGGCCGCGAAAACACGATAATCCGGCCGGGCCGGCGAGTTCGCGGTGCCCCCGGGCGAATGAGTCTTTGGGGGTTTGACTTCGCGTAAGTTGTTGCGTAGCTTACGAGTCTGTTCCAAAACACCCCGAAAACATTACCGTCGCCGGCAGAGCTCGGCGGCGGTTTGTACGTTCGCTTCCGTTTCTGAAACTCTGATGAAGACTTACACCGCAACGCCAACCGACATCGAGCATCATTGGTATATCGTCGACGCCGACGGTATCGTGCTCGGTCGTTTGGCCAGCGAGATCGCGAAGATCATCCGCGGCAAGCACAAGCCGATGTTCACGCCCCATATGGACACGGGCGACAACGTCATCGTCATCAACGCCGAGAAGGTCAAGGTCACCGGGCGCAAGGCCGAGCAGAAGCGGTACTTCAAGCACACCGGCTACATGGGACACGAGCGGTTCACTCCGTTCGCGACGATGATCGACAAGCACCCCGAGCGCGTGATAGAGAAGGCCGTGCACGGGATGCTCCCCAAGACCAACCTGGCCAAGTCGTCACTCCGCGGAAAGCTCCGCGTGTACGCAGGACCGAATCACCCGCACATCGCGCAGAGTCCGAAGGTTCTGGACCTCAGGCAAACCACTTCAACGAAGTAAATGGCAGACTCCGCAGTCACTCATACGATCGGCCGCCGCAAGGAAGCGGTGTGTCGCGCATACATCACCCCCGGTTCCGGCAAGTGGGACGTCAACGGCAGAACCCTGGGTGATTATTTCCCCCGTCCAACGCTCGTAAGCGCGATTCAGCAGCCGTTCTCGGCGACCGATACGCTGGGCCAGTTCGACGTGAAAGCCAAGGTCCAGGGTGGCGGCATGAGCGGCCAGGCCGGCGCGCTGAGGCTCGCGGTCGCGCGCGCCCTGGTGGAGATGGACGAAGCGCACCGCAGGAAGCTTCGCTCGCTCGGACTGCTGACGCGCGATGCGCGCGCGGTCGAGCGCAAGAAGCCGGGCCGCCCGAAGGCACGCAAGAAGTTCCAGTTCAGCAAACGATAGGCGACCGATGACTCATCCGAATCTCGAGCAGCTGCTCGAAGCAGGTGTGCACTTCGGCCACCAGACCCGCCGCTGGAACCCCAAGATGCGCCGGTTCATCTTCGCCGAGCGCAACGGGATCCACATCATCGATCTGCAGAAGACTCTCCGGCAGCTCGAGCTGGCCCAGAAGCTCGTTCGCGAGGTGATCCTTCGCGGCGAGAACGTCCTCTTCGTCTGCACCAAGCGTCAGCTCGCCCCCCTGGTTAAGGCCGAGGCGGAGCGTTGCGGGGCGATGTTCATCACGGAGCGATGGCTCGGCGGACTGCTGACCAACTTTCAGACGATCAAGAAGCAGCTTCGCCGCCTCAAGGAGCTTGAGACCGGCGCCGAAGAGGGCGGCGGCTTCGAGAACTACACCAAGAAGGAGCAGCTGCTGTTCAGCAGGCAGCGCGAGAAGCTCACCAAGAATCTCGCCGGCATCAAGTCGATGACGCGGATTCCCGGACTCATGTTCGTCATCGATTCCAAGAAGGAGCGGATCGCGGTCGCCGAAGCCAACAAGCTCGGCATTCCGATGATCGCTCTGGTGGACACGAACGCCGACCCGGATCTCATTACCGTGCCGATCGCGGGCAACGACGACGCGATCCGGTCCGTCGAAGTGATGTGCAAGGCGATCGCGGACACGATCATAGAAGCCCGCCGTGAAGCTCCCGTACGCGAGGAAGTCGAAGAGGCGGAATCGTACACGTACAGCTCCGATCGCGGTGCCGAGCCGGAAGGCGAGAGCGAGCGCAGGCGGAAGCGCCGGCCGCGCAAGCGGCGGGCGAAGCCCGAGGCGATTGCCGCGCGCCTCAAGATCGGTGGCGAGCCGGGCGAGCCTGGCGAGCCGGGCGAAGCCGGTGATGGTGCTGATGCCGGCGAAGCAGGTGATGCGGGCGATGCGGGCGATGCAGGTGATGCAGGTGATGCCGGCGGAGCCGACGACGGCGCAGCGGAGTAACCGCCCCGAAGCCGCCGATCACGGGGCGGCCAGAGGGGAGTTAGATTCATGGACGCCGCCGGCAGCTTGTCGGCGGCGTCGTTGCAATAACAGGCCGCGGAGCGTTCCTCCGCCGAAAGCATAGGGAAGAGATATGTCGTTTACAGCCAAGGACGTTCAGGAGCTTCGCCGCCGCACAGGCGCGGGCATGATGGAGTGCAAGCGCGCCCTCGAGGAGACCAGCGGCGACATGGAGCGGGCCGTCGAGAACCTCCGCAAGAGGGGGATCGCGAAGGCCGACAAGAGGCAGGGCAAGCAGACCAGCGAGGGCCAGATCACGAGCTACATCCATCACAATGGAAAGGTCGGGGTGATGGTCGAGGTCAATTGCGAGACGGACTTCGTGGCGCGCACGGATGACTTCAAGACGCTGGCGCGCGAGATCGCCCTGCACATTGCCAGCGCGGCTCCGCTTTCAGTCGATAAGGACGGGGTTCCCATGGACGCGGTCGAGCGTGAGAAGCGCATCTTCGAGGAGCAGGCTCGTGAGAGCGGCAAGCCGGAGAATATCATCGCGAAGATGGTGGAAGGGAAAGTGGAGTCGTACTACAAGGAAGTCGTGCTGATGAGCCAGCCCTGGATCCGGGAGCCTAAAAAGACGATCGGCGATCTGGTCAAGGAAGCTTCCGCGCGCGTCGGGGAGAATATTCAGGTCAGGCGGTTCGTGCGGTTCCAGATGGGAGAGGAGTGATCACTTTCGCATGCCCCTGACCTACGCCCGCGTCCTTCTGAAAATCTCCGGCGAAGCACTCGCCGGCGAGAAGGGCTTTGGATTCGACATGGACGTGCTCGACCGGCTTGCCGGTGAGATCGCCGACATCGTCGAGATGGGCGCGGGCGTCGGCATGGTCATCGGCGGCGGCAACATCGTGCGCGGCGCGCAGCTGTCCAAGATGGGAATGGATCGCGTGGGCGCCGACTACATGGGGATGCTCGGCACCGTGATCAACGCCCTCGCCATGCAGGATGTCCTCGAGCGGCGCGGCGTCGAGACCAGGGTGATGACCGCGCTCCGCATGGAGGAAGTCGCCGAGCCTTACATCCGCCGGCGGGCCATGCGCCACCTGGAGCAGGGGCGCGCCGTCATCTTCGCGGGCGGGACTGGGAACCCTTACTTCTCGACCGACACCGCCGCCGCCCTCCGCGCGATCCAGATGAAGGCCAATGTCATCATCAAGGCGACCGGCGTGGACGGCGTCTACTCAGCGGACCCGAGAAAGCACCCGGACGCCAAGCTGTACGAAACGATCAGCTATCGCGACGTGATGCTCGAAGAGCTCGGCGTCATGGACCAGACGGCGATAACGCTGTGCAAGGAGAACAACCTCCCGCTCATCGTCCTCAACATCAACAAGCACGGCGCGGTAGCGGCTGCGATTCGCGGCGAACGCGTCGGCACACTCGTCCAATGAGCACTATACCGCAGATCAGCAAGGATGCGCGCACCGCGATGGACAAGGCGCTTGCCAACACCAAGCACGAGTTCTCGTCGATCCGCACAGGGAAAGCGTCACCCAGCCTTCTCGACACGGTTCGGGTCGAGGCGTACGGCCAGACCATGCCGCTCAACCAGGTGGCGGGAGTCTCCTCGCCGGAGCCGCGCCTCCTTACAGTGACCCCCTGGGACAAGGGGCTCACGCAGGCGATCGAGAAGGGGATCCGCGATTCCGACCTCGGACTCAATCCCGCGACCCAGGGCGGAGTCATCCGCGTGCCGCTGCCGGCGCTGAACGAAGAGCGCCGCCGCGATCTCGTGAAGGTCGTCCACAAGCTCGCCGAGGAAGGACGCATCGCCGTGCGCCACGCGCGCACCGACGCGCGCGACAAGCTGAAGCGTCTGGACAAAGTATCGGAGGACGACGTCAAGCACGCCGAGAAGGAGCTGCAGAAGCTGCACGACGAGGAGATCGCGAAGATCGAGGAGCTGCTGAAGGGGAAGGAAGCCGAGATACTCGAAGTTTGAGAGTCTTCCCGCTCGCGCTTCGACCCTCCTTCCACTTTTCGCCTTCCGGAGATCGCTCGCCATGGCGATGAACGAGTTCACATGGCGCACGATCTTCTCGCTGGTCGCGCTTCCGACCGCGCTGTTCATCGTGTACCTGGGCGGGCCGGTCCTCGTCACGCTCATTGGCACGATGGCCGGCATCGCAGCGTGGGAGTTCTACCGCATGTCGCGGGCGAGCGGGGTCGAGCCCCTCCAGACTCCCGGCGTGGCCATAACGGCGCTGATCCCCGTTGCCGTCCACGCTGATCGCCTGGGCGTGGTTCAGGTCTCGCTGCGGTGGCTTCCGGTCATAGCTATCGTGCTCCTCGGCATGGCGATCTGGCTACGCGGGCCGACACGCCGTCCCGGTCTCGCGGTCGCGGCGACGCTGTTCGGGATCATGTACGCGGGGCTTTTTACATATGCGTACGCGCTGCGATACCACTCGTACGCCGTTGGCGCTGTGGCCGGATCGGTGTTGCTGGCGCTACCGCTCGTGATCACGTGGGTCACCGATGTAGGCGCGTACCTCATCGGTCGCACATTCGGCAAACGAAAGCTGATGCCCAGCGTGAGCCCCGGAAAAACGATCGTAGGCGCGGCGGGCGGTCTTGCGTTCGCCGTGCTGGCGTCATGGCTCTACGTCAGGTTCCTCCTCGAGCCGTACGCGGGGCTGTCGATGCGTCCGGCTGCGGTGATCGCATTCGGGTTTCTCATCAGCGTCGCGGCACAGACCGGAGACCTCGCGGAATCGCTGTTGAAGCGTGAAGCGGGAGTGAAGAACAGCTCCGGTCTCATACCGGGGCACGGCGGAGTTCTGGATCGCATCGACAGCCTTCTGTTCGCTTTGCCAGCGGCAGTCCTGCTTCTCGATTTGTGGTTGATACCCGCGGCGTAACGCCGCGCGGAGTCGCTGTGCTCGGCTCGACCGGGTCCATCGGCACCACCGCGCTCCGGGTCATCGCGCGTCATCCCGACAGGTTTCGCGTTTCGGCGCTCACCGCGTTCAACAACGCGCCGCTGCTCGGCGACCAGGTGCGCGAGCTGTCGCCGGCTTTCGTGGGGATAGTCAACGGCAACGGCCAGCAAGCCGCGCAGGGATGGATCACCGGGGTGAGCTGCCTGGTGGACGCGGCGGAGCTTGCGGATACAGACATCGTGCTCAACGCGATCGTGGGGGCAGCGGGCCTCGATGCCACGATCGCGGGTCTGAGGGCGGGGAAGCGCGTCGCGCTCGCGAACAAGGAGACGCTCGTGCTCGCGGGCGAGCTCGTCACGGCTGCGGCGAGGGAAGGGGGCGGCGAGATCATCCCGATCGACAGCGAGCACAGCGCGATTCTGCAATGCATCGCCGGTCGCCCGCGCAGGGACATCAAGCGCGTGATAATCACGGCGTCGGGCGGCCCGTTCCGCGGCTGGAGCGCGGAGCAGCTCGCGCGCGCGACCGTGGACGACGCCCTGCGCCATCCCACGTGGCAGATGGGGCGCAAGATCACGATCGACAGCGCGACGCTCGCGAACAAGGCGCTCGAAGTAATCGAGGCGCACTTTCTGTTCGACCTTCCATACGACCGCATAGAAGTGGTGGTGCATCCGCAGAGCGTCGTCCATTCGATGGTGGAGTTCGTCGACGGGAGCGTCATCGCCCAGCTCGGTGCGCCGAGCATGGAGCTTCCGGTGCTGTACGCGCTGACGCACCCTGACCGCATCGAGGATTCGGCCGTGCCACGGTTCGATCCTGTCGCGCATTCGCCGTTGACGTTCGAGCCCGTGGCCGGGGATGACTTTCCCGCGCTGCGTCTCGGATATCGAGCGGCAAAGAGCGGAGGCGCCGCGCCCGCGGTGTTCAACGCCGCGAACGAAGCGGCGGTCGCGCGCTTCCTGGACGGAAAGCTGCGCTTCCCGCAAATCGCGGAGGCGATCGAGAGCGCCATGGACGAGCTCGAGGGCATGGCCAGCGCCACGCGCGATGATCTGCTGGCGGCTGACTCCATGGCGCGAGAGCACGTCGCCGCGAGGTTCGGAAGTTGAGCTTCACCTGGCTCGCCCCGATCGTCGTCTTCGGGATCGTGATCTTCATTCACGAACTCGGCCACTTCCTCGCCGCCAAATGGGCCGGCGTGTACGCTCCGCGGTTCTCGGTTGGCTTCGGGCCGGCGCTCTGGCGCAGGCGGCGCGGCGAGACCGAGTACATCCTCGCCGCCGTTCCACTCGGCGGCTACGTCCGGATGGCGTCGAAGGACGACGAATCGACCGCGTTCCTCGAGGGCGGCAGCGAAGATGACATGGCGCGCGAGCAGCAGGACCGCGCGACCAAACCGAAGGACTGGGATCCAGAGGCCATGATCCCGCACGGCCCGAAGCCGATCCCGCCGGACCGGTGGTTCGAGTCGAAGCCGCTGTGGAAGAGGATCGTGATCCTCCTCGCGGGCGTCACGATGAACGTCCTGCTCGCGTGGGTCGTCACCGTCGGGACCGTTGCCGCATACGGCGAGCCCTACCTCCCGGCGGTCGTTGATTCCGTCGTGGCGGGTCGTCCCGCAGCCGCTGCCGGACTGATGCGCGGCGACAGCATGATCGCGATCGACGGCGCGCCTGTCCGCACGTTCACGGAAGTCGTCACCATCATTTCGGCGCGACCTGGCCGGGCGACCTCCATCGATGTGATCCGCGGCGGATCGCCTGTCCGTATCACCCTGACTCCGTTACCGGAAGAGTTCACCGACCCGATCGGCGGTGGCACGCAGACCGTCGGAAGGATCGGAGTCATCCCGAGGGGCGACATCGCGCGGCTGAGGACAGGTCCCGTCGATGCGGTCGTGACCGGCACCAAGGTCACCGCGGCAATGGCAGGGTCCATCGTTGGCGTAGTCCGCGGACTTTTCACGGGGAGCGTCGGCGTCGAGAACCTCGGTGGCCCGATCGCGATTGCGCGGGTGTCAGTGGAAGCCGCGCAGGGCGGGCTCGAAACGTTCCTCGCGCTGATCGCGTTCCTCAGCATCAATATCGCCGTGCTGAACCTGCTGCCCATTCCGGTTCTCGACGGCGGTCAGATTCTGATCCACCTGCTCGAAGCGGTGAAGGGGAGCCCGTTCAGCCCGCGCGCGCGGGAGTACATCCTGCGCGCGGGTCTGGCGATCATCCTGATGCTCGTCGTGCTGGTGATGTACAACGACATCCGGGCTCTCGCGCTGACTTTCCTCGGCCGGTCGTAGAAACGAGGCTCAGGGTCGCGGCGATTCGCATCCCATCGCCAGCACTTCCACCACGCGACCGCCGGCCGGTAGCTCCGCGGCGGATCGCTCAGGACCAAAGGGCACGCCTCCGAGGCGAAAGCTGAGCCCGCAGTGGCTAGCCAGCGTCATGAACATCGAGCCTTCGCCGGCGAGCACGCGCGCATTGCCTTTGTCCCGGAGATCGGCCACGGTGGTTCCCACGCCGAGGCCATCAGCCGTGCGAAAATCTCCGGTCTCGACGTGCACACGCCAGATGCGGTCGTCGACGACGACCGCATCAACTGGCGCGTCGCCGATGGTCACTGCTATGCGCCGCTCGGCCATTCCTTCGCTGCCGGGGTTGGTCTCATCGGAAACGACGCGGCACGCTTCGCGTACCTCGCTGACCCTCGCGCCGACACGGAGCCGTCCGATCCCGTCCGCGGTCAGGGTGGCTCCGGCGGCACCGCATGACGGCGCCGCAGCCGCTGTCGATTCCGGGTTCGCCGCAGCAGCCGGCGAATCCTCCGGCGACCGATCGGGCGCTCTGTTGGCCGATTCGGAGCAACCCGCCAGTGCGATGAGAGCAATTGCGGCGATTCCAAGGGCCTTTTTCATGGGGAATCAGAGCGAAAAGTGATCGAGTGTGTTAGATTGGGAGACACCTAACGCGGACAACGATGTGATTGAAGCTTTTGAATTCGTGGACGGGGATCGGACGTTCACCTGCTCCGTAGAAAAGCCGCATTCTCTGGGGACCGAGAAGTGGTGGTGGTTTCGGGTTTCGACCGATCGGCACAACCGGTACGCGCCGTTTCGCGCTGCGACCGGTGACACGCAAAAATCGGTGCGCACCCGCATAGTCGCTTACTACGACGCGCTTTTGGCGGCACGGGCGATGCCCGCGCCCAGCTATTGGCGTCGCGGCGCTCCGGTCAAGCCGGATGCGGCGAAGCCGGGCGCTCCAGCCGCAGCGGCTGCAGCCAAGTAGCATCCAGGCAGCAGCGCGCGGTACAGCCGCTCCGGCGGCGTACTAACAAAAGATCAGTCTTCGATCTCCAGTATGTCCCGCGCCGCCACCAAGGCGGCTGACGGGACGTACAGGGTGATCCCGCCTATGACCGGGCCCTTGAATCCCGCGCCGAAAATTCCCGCCTGGTTTCCCTGGACCAGGCACGGGATTTCGGCCTCGGTCAGCGATTGCTGCGCAAGGTCGGCTTCGAACCCCGTGCTGAAAGTGGTCAGCTGAACCCAGTCACTCATTGCTTGGGCGGTGCGAGAAAACGCTCAGCGACCTGCTCGAGACGGTCGTCGCCCGCGGCAGTCGCTTCGGCCAGAATCTCGCGCACGTACGGCGCCAGACGCGCCTCTCCCCAGTAGTAGCCGGTCGCTTCCTCCGCGCTCCCCGTCTCGCCAATCCGCGCGGCCTCCAACATCGCCCGCGCGGACTGGCGGTCGAAGTCGGCGTCGTCACGCTCGGGAAGATGGTAGTCCCGTTTCGGGACGTCTCCGCCTGCATCCTCGTTCACGAAAGCTCGGGACATGCGTTCAATGTAGTCGGGCCTTTCTGGAGCGGGGGCTTCACACTCGACTAATCCCTCGGTCCGGGAATAATGCAGACGGCTTGCATACCGCTTTGAATATTTCGGGAGCTGCACGTTGGCCCGGTAGATTGACGAATGAGCTATCGCAGTACGACGAAGGCCGTGATTCTCGCCCGCGGACTCGGCACCCGCATGCGCGCTGCGGACGCTTCGGCAGAGCTCGATGCCGCCTCGGCCGCAGTAGCGGACAGCGGAGTGAAGGCGATGATCCCGGTCGGCCGCCCGTTTCTCGACTACGTGCTGAGCGCGCTTGCAGATGCCGGGTTCGCCGAAGCGTGCCTGGTGATCGGACCGGAGCACGACGCCGTGCGGGACTATTACGAGGTGAAATCGCCTCCATCGCGGATCCGCGCGCGGTTCGCGATTCAGGAGACGCCGCTCGGCACGGCGGACGCCGTGCTTGCCGCGGAGAAGTTCGCCGTGGGCGGATCGTTCGTGGTCCTCAATTCGGACAACTACTATCCGGCGTCCGCGCTCGCGGAGCTCCAGCGTCGGACCGAGCCTGCGATGGTCGCGTTCTCCCGGGACAGTCTGACCGCGCGTGGGAACGTGGCTGCCGGGAAGGTGAGCCGATTCGGCGCGGTGGAAGTCGATGAGCGGGGGATGCTTCGGAGGATGACGGCCGACCCGGTGAGCGCGGCGGCTTCTACGGGCGGGCGGGTTTACGCCAGCATGAACTGCTGGCTGTTCACGGCCGGCATCTTCGACGCTTGCCGCTGCGTGCCCGTATCCTCCAGGGGAGAGAAGGAGCTGACCCAGGCCGTCCAACATGCTATCGACGGGCGCGGAATGGAGCTTGAGGTGGTCCTCTCGGATGAGCCGGTGCTGGACCTGTCCACTCGCGCCGATATTCCCAGGGTTACCCGGTTTCTTGAGGGAATCGACGCCCGGCCGTGAAGGGCGAAAGAAGCCGGTTGGCCCCGCTTTACAAGCGCGTCTAACTGCTGTATTATTAACGGCTTGGCAACTTTTTAACACCACCAGCGCGCAACGGGCGCGCGGAGAACACACCACCAGTAATGGCATTCGCAAAAGCCCCCACGATCGAGAAGCACCGGACCCACGAGTCCGATACCGGCTCGCCGCAGGTTCAGATCGCGATCCTCACGGATCGGATCAACTATCTGACAGATCACTTCCGCAAGCACGCCAAGGATCACCACGGACGACGTGGGCTCCTCATGATGGTCGGCAGGCGGAAGCGGCTGCTCAGCTACCTGCGTCGCATTGATGTCGACCAGTATCGGAAGATCGTCGCTGACCTCGGTCTGAGAGCCTAAGCACTTCGCCGGAACTCGCGCGCGGGCCCACTGGGCGGCACGCGCGCATTCGTGTTCTCAGAAAAAAAGAGAAGAATGGAACGCATCGAAAAAGTCTTCGCCGGCCGCAAGCTCTCGATAGAGACCGGCAGAATGGCGAAGCAGGCCGCGGGCTCCGCGGTCGTTCAGTTCGGCGACACCATGGTGCTCGCCGCAGTGACCGTCAGCGACAACCTCAGCACGCTGCCGTTTTTCCCGCTCTCCGTAGAGTACCGCGACAAGACGTACGCGGCGGGCAAGATCCCCGGCGGATTCCTCAAGCGTGAGGGACGGCCGCAGGACTCCGAGATCATCAAGGCCCGGATCATCGACAGATCGATCCGCCCCCTGTTCCCGGAAGGATTCAAAAACGAGATCCAGGTGTTCGTGTACGTGATCTCGGCCGACCAGGAGAACGACGCCGACGTGCTCGGCCTCCTCGCCACCTCGTTCGCGCTCAACGCGTCGAAGATCCCGTTCATGGGACCGATCGCGGGAGTTCGCGTGGGACGCGTGCAGGAAAAGTGGGTGCTCAACCCCACCTTCCAGCAGCTCGAGTACAGCGACCTCGACCTCGTCGCGACCGGTTCCAAGGATTCGATCATCATGGTCGAGGGCGGCTCGCTCGAGATCAGCGAAGAGGACGTCGTGGAAGCGCTCACGATCGGACACAAGGGAATCCGTGAGCTGATCGAAATGCAGGACGAGCTGCTCGCGCGCGGTCGCGCGGAGAAGATGTCCTGGACCAAGGCGGAGCTGAACCCGGCCATCGAGCCGAAGATGAAGCTTCTCGCCGAGGGCAGGATCAACGAGGCCATCAACCTCGAGGACAAGCACGCGCGCATTCAGGGGATGTCGAGCCTGAAGAAGGAGATCGCGGCGAAGCTGCTCGAGGAGTTCCCGGACAATCCGAAGGACATCTCGCATTTCTGGGGAGAGCTGGAGTACAACACGCTCCGCTCGCAGGTTCTCGACACGGGTCACCGCGTGGACGGCAGAAAGCCGAACGAAGTCCGTCCGATCACCATCGATACGTCGGTGCTCCCGCGCGCCCACGGATCCGCGCTGTTCACGCGCGGCCAGACGCAGGCGCTCGTGGCCGTAACCCTCGGCACATCGAAGGATGTGCAGCGGCTCGATTCGATCGACGAGCTCGGCGAGACGACCAAGTCGTTCATGCTGCACTACAACTTCCCGCCGTTCTCGACGGGCGAGGTGAAGATGGTTCGCGGCACCAGCCGCCGCGAAATCGGACACGGCAACCTCGCGGAGCGCGCCATCCAGGTCGTGCTTCCCGAGTTCGAGAGCTTCCCGTACACGATTCGCATCGTGTCGGACGTCCTCGAGTCCAACGGATCGTCGTCGATGGCCTCGGTCTGCGGCGCGTCGCTCGCTCTGTATGACGCCGGCGCTCCGATTCGCTCGGCAGTCGCTGGAGTGGCGATGGGTCTCATCAAGGAAGGCGATCGTTACGCCGTCCTCACCGACATCCTCGGCACGGAAGACGCGCTCGGCGACATGGACTTCAAGGTCGCCGGCACCGAGCAGGGAATCACTTCCATCCAGATGGACATCAAGATCGAGGGCCTGGATCTGCGCATCATGCGCGAGGCGCTCGATCAGGCTCGCGAGGGCCGGATGCACATCCTGGGCGAGATGAAGAAGGCGCTGGCCGAGCCGCGCGCCGATCTGTCGCCGTACGCTCCGCGCATCGTCACGATGAACATCAGCCCCGAGAAGATCGGCGATCTGATCGGACCGAAGGGCAAGATCATCCGCGGGATCCAGGAAGAGACGGGCGCCGAGATTTCCGTGGACGACACGGGTCTCGTCACCATCGCCGCCGTTGGCGGAGAGTCGATGCAGCGCGCGAGAGAGATGGTCGAGCAGGTCACGGCCGAGCCGATCGTCGGGGAGATCTACGAGGGCGAGGTCAAGAGCACGACCGCCTTCGGAGCTTTCATCGAGATCATGCCGGGCACCGAGGGATTGCTTCACATCTCGGAGATCCAGCACAGCCGCACGGAGCGCGTCGAAGACGTTCTCAAGCGGGGTGATGTGGTGCGCGTGAAGCTCATCGAGCGTGACGAGCGCGGAAAGATGCGCCTGTCGCGCAAGGCGCTGATGCCCAAGCCGGAAGGCGCGGCGGGCGGGGAAGGCGGCACCGGTGGCGAGGGCGAAATGGCCGGCGTCGGCGGAGCCGGCGACCATAGCAGCGAGGATCGTCCGCGCAGGCCGCGCAGCAGCGGCGGCAGTGGCGGCCGCGGCCGCAGCGGTGGTGGAGGGAGAGGACGCCCGCGAGAGTGATCACGGCCGAGGCGGCTGCGCGGCGGGTTAAGAGCTCGCTGCGCGTCGAAGCCGGCGTTCGCCGCACCGTTTTACCGAATGGACTGACCGTACTCTCGGAGCACATGCCGTGGGTACGGTCGGTTGCGTTGGGGACATGGGTGAAGTCGGCGTCGATTCACGAGCCCCCGGACAAGATGGGCGTCTCCCACCTTCTCGAGCACGCGGTGTTCAAGGCGACCCCGACGCGCTCCGCCAGGGACATCGCCCTCTCGCTGGAGGTTTTGGGCGGGAGTCTCGACGCCTACACGTCGCGCGAGCACACGAGCTATCAGGCGCGCGTTCTGGACGAGCACGCCGCGCAGGCCGCGGACGTGCTGGCCGATGTGGTCTTCCGTCCGCTGCTGCGCGAGGCGGATGTCGCGATGGAGAGGAAGGTCGTGTTGGAAGAGATCAGCATGGTCGAGGATACTCCGGACGACCAGGTGTTCGAAGTGCACAACGCGCAGCTATGGGGCGAGAACCCCTACGGCTACTCGATTCTCGGCACGCGCGACACCGTTTCGTCGCTCACTGCGACCGACCTGCGGGAGCTGCACGACGGGATGTACCATTGTGGGCAGCTCGTCGTCGCCGCCGCCGGGAACATCGAGCACGAGGCGTTGCTGGATGTGCTCGGAAGGTCGGGATGGATGGATATTCCAGCCAGCGGCTGTGCGCCGGTGCAGCCGGAACGCCCCCGCACGGCGCCCGTGTCGTACGCGCACCACGAGCGGAGGGATCAGGCGCAGACGCACGTCGTGCTCGGAACCGCGACCGTTCCGCACCGCGATCCGCGGCGGTATGCGATCGCTTTGATCAGCGTTCTTCTTGGCGGCGGAATGAGCTCGCGCCTGTTTCAGCGGGTGCGCGAGGAGCTGGGGCTGGCCTACGCGGTCCAGACTTTCCAATCGTTCCATCTGGATACCGGCATGCAGGGCGTATACGTCGCCAGCGCGCCGGAGACCGCCGACGACGCCGTGCGCGCCATCAACGATGAGCTCGCGCGCGTTGCCAGCGAAGGCATTCCCGAGGGCGAGATCGAGACGGGCCGGAGCCAGCTCAAGGGGCAGGTCACCCTCTCGATGGAGAGCGTCAGCTCGAGGATGTACCGCGCGGCGACCGGCGAGCTGTTCGGCGAGCCCACACAAACGCTGGACGAAGTCCTCGCCCTCATCGACGCGATCGACGCGGAAACGGTCCGTGCGGTTTGCGGCGAGTTTTTTGCCCCTGGCATCCAGACGATAGTCAGTTTGGGTTCGAAGCCGCTGCGGATCTAAAATCTTCAGCAGTTACCAGTCACTAATCACTAATCACTAATCACGGCCTCCCCCATGCTCATCGGCGTTCCAAAAGAGATCAAGACCAACGAGAACAGAATCGCGCTCGTCCCCGCCGGAGCCGAAGCGCTCGTAGCGGCCGGACATGACGTGCTCGTAGAGACGAGTTCCGGCGAAGGCAGCGGGTTTTCGGACGAGATGTACTCCGGCGTCGGCGCGCGGATCGCTCCGGACGCCGCGACCGTGTGGGCGAAGGCCGACATGATCATGAAGGTCAAGGAGCCGATCGCGCGCGAGTGGAAGCACATGCGAAAGGGGCAGTGCATCTTCACCTACTTTCATTTCGCCGCCGACGAGAAGCTGACGCGCGCGCATATCGAGAGCGGGGCCGTGTGCATCGCCTACGAGACGGTGGAGCTTCCGTCTCGCGAGCTGCCGCTGCTCACTCCGATGTCCGAAGTCGCCGGCAGGATGGCGGTGCAGGAAGGCGCGAAGTACCTCGAGAAGCTGTACGGCGGGCGCGGCGTGCTGCTCGGCGGCGTTCCCGGCGTGCCGCCCGCCAAGGTAGTAATCCTCGGAGGCGGGATCGTCGGCATCAACGCCGCGAAGATGGCTGCGGGGATGGGGGCCAAGGTAACGGTGCTGGACCTCTCGCTCGAGCGGCTCCGGTACCTGTCCGACGTAATGCCTGCCAACGTCACGCTGATCTACTCGAACAGGCACAACATCCTGGAGCAGATATCCACCGCCGATCTGGTCGTCGGGGCCGTGCTGATTCCGGGCGCGATCGCGCCCAAGCTGATTCGCCGGGACGACCTCAAGATCATGCAGCCCGGCTCGGTCATCGTGGACGTGGCGATCGACCAGGGCGGGTGCGTCGAGACGATAAAGGCGACCACCCACGAGGATCCGACCTACGTGGTGGACGGGGTGATCCACTACGGAGTGGCCAACATGCCGGGCGGCGTGCCCAGGACCTCCACGCTCGCCCTTACCAACGCCACCTTCCCCTACGCCATGCAGCTCGCCAACAAGGGCTGGAAGAAGGCGCTTCGCGAGAGCCTTCCGTTGCAGCGCGGACTCAACATCGTCGAAGGTGAGGTGACCTATCCAGGGGTCGCGGAAGCGTTCGGCCTTCCGCTTGCAACCGTGGACAAGTTCCTGGCGTAGCGCGCCCGGGAGGTACGCCCACGGCGTCACTTCTGCTAGTTTATATAACCTCATGAGCCGCAACAGCTAAGGACCAAATGCGCTGGCCATTCATAAAGCCCGGAACGCTTTTCCCCGCCAACGCGATCGCCGTCGATCTCGGCACGGCCAACACGCTGATTTATGTCAAAGGGCAGGGCATCGTTCTCAACGAGCCGTCTGTCGTCGCCTTGGATCGGGAAACGAAGAAAATCAAAGGCGTCGGTCTCGAGGCCAAGCGCATGCTCGGTCGCACGCCCGAAGGAATCATCGCGGTACGGCCGATGAAGGACGGCGTCATCGCAGACTTCGACGTGACGGAGAAGATGCTGCGCTACTTCCTCACGCTGATCATCGAGAACCACGTCTTCAAAGTGAAGCCACGCGTGATCGTGTGCGTGCCGTCGGGAATCACCGAAGTCGAGAAGCGCGCGGTGCGCGACTCCGCGCTCGGCGCCGGCGCGAAGGAAGTGTTCATGGTGGCCGAGCCGATGGCGGCCGCGATCGGAGTCGGTCTTCCGGTCGATACGCCGACGGGCAACATGGTGATCGACATCGGCGGCGGCACCACCGAGATCGCGGTCATCGCGCTGTCGGGAATCGTGAGCGACACGTCGATCCGCACGGGCGGCGACGAGATGGACATGGCGATCGTGCAGTTCATGCGGAAGAACTACAATCTTCTGATCGGTGAATCCACGGCCGAGCAGGTGAAGATCCAGATCGGATCGGCCGCGCCGGTCGGCGAAGAGCGCGAGATGGATGTCAAGGGGCGCGACCTGGTGTCGGGAATTCCGAAGACGGTCCGCGTGACGTCCGCCGAGATCCGCGAAGCGGTTCAGGAGCCGATCCAGCAGATCGTCGAAGCCGTGCGGCGCGCGCTGGAGATCACGCCGCCCGAACTGGCCGCCGACATCGTCGATCGCGGTATCGTGATGACGGGCGGCGGCGCGCTCATCAAGGGCCTCGACATTCTCCTGAGCCAGGAAACAAATTTGCCGATTCACGTCGATGAGGATCCGTTGACCTGTGTCGTTCGCGGCACCGGGCGCATCCTGGACGACGAAGACAAGTACTGGTCGGTTCTGGACACCTGAGGCTGTAATGCCGGTATCGCGACCGATCCGCGGAAGTTCACGCCTCGACCAGATAATCGGCGGCGTATGCGTCCTGCTGTCGCTGCTGGCGCTTGTGCTGCCGGCCACGGTGAAGGAGCCCGTCGCGTCCGTGCTGCGCCAGAGCATGCTCGCGCCGATGATCATGCTGCAAGAGCGCGCCGAGCTGAGCCGCCGGGCGTTCATGCTGCACGAGGAGCGCATCGAGGCCCGTGACAGCGTCACGATCAAGGCGCTGAGCGTGGCGGCGCTCCAGAGCGAGAACGGACGCCTGCGAGAGATCATCGGCCTGGGCGCGCGCCTCGAATGGGGATTCGTTCCCGCGGAAGCGCTGCACGGCCGCGGTGTCCGCGATGCGTACAGCGTGATCCTCAGCGCGGGTTCCAACGCCGGCGCCAGCCGGCTTAGCCCCGTGGTTGCGCCTGAAGGACTCGTGGGAGTGGTAGAGCGCGTGGATCCCACGATGAGCCAGGCGATCCTCTGGACGCACCCGGACTTCCGGGTGAGCGCGATGTCGGAGGACGGCACCACGTTCGGGATCGTGCAGGCTCACCTCGGGGGAGGTCCCAACCGGTTTCTCATGGAGATGCGGGGAGTGTCGTTCCGCACCGAGCTCAAGGCCGGGATGCTGATCGTCAGCGCGGGGATCGGGGGCACGTACCCCCGCGGGATCCCGATCGGCGTCGTGCTGTCTGAGCTCAAGACTCCGGAGTCGTGGGCGCGAACCTACATACTGCGTCCATCCGTGTCGCCGAGCGATGTGAACTCCGTAATGATCTTGCGGCAGGACAGGGTGGCGGAGGGCGTCGAAGGTGTATGGCAGCAGGGCGGCGCGACGGAAGCGACGCTGCGCGCCATTCTCGCGTCCGGCGATTCGATCGCCAGGGCGGCCGCGATGCAGGAGGCCGCAGCGAGGCGCGCGGCGATCGCGACGATGCGGACCGATTCGATTCGCGCGGCGGGCGGAGGAATCCCGGCGGCGACACCCGCGCCGCTGCCGCAGGCGCAGGCCCCGCCAGCTCAGCCCCGGCAGCCTTTGCCAGCGCCTCCGGCCGAGCAGCGGGACAGCGTGGTTCGCCTCGGCCCTCCGATCGGCGGCGTGCAGCGTGATACGTCGCCACAGCTCCCACGGGAGCGATAGGAATCGTGCGATTCGGTCCGTTGCTTCGCGTGCTGGCGAGCTTCGCCTTTCTGGTGGTGCTGCATTACACGCTCCGACCGCTGCTGGGATGGCGCGCGCCGATGGACTTCCTGCTCATCGCTCTCCTGCTGATCGCGGTTCGAGTGCGTCCCGGCGCGGCGGCTATCATCGGCTTCGCGATAGGGTTCGTCGCGGATTCGCTCACCCCTGCTGCTCTCGGCGCCGGTGCGGTCGCCATGACGCTGGTCGGTTACGGCGCGAGCTGGCTAAAAGCGGTGTTCTTCGCGGACAACATCGCCCTCAATGCGTTCTTCTTCTTTCTCGGCAAATGGGCGTTTGACATCGTTTACTTCCTCGCCGAGCGACGAGTTGGCGGGATCGAGCTGGTCCAGCAATTGATACTATGGTCGCCGCTCTCCGCCGCGGTCACGGCGGTCGCGGGAGTCGTCCTTCTGGTCGTGATGCGTCCCCTGGTCGAGCCGTCCACCACATGAGCTTCCATCCGAACGACATAGCGCGTCGCGCCAGGATCGGCACCGTTTTCATCGTGGTGCTGATGGTCGCTCTGCTGAGCGGCTTCTTCAACACACAGGTCCTCGATCACGAGCGCTACGCCGTGCAGTCCGAGGAGAACCGGCTGCGGGAGGTCCCGCTACCGGCACCGCGCGGCATCATCTACGATCGAAAGAACAACGTGATCGCGGAGAATCTCCCCGCGTACACAGTCTCGCTGCTGAGCACCACCGAGAAGGAGCTGGTTGCCGAGCTCACGAGACTCAGCACGGTAATCCAGCTGACGCCCGACGACGTGAAGGGAGCGCTCAAGCGCTTCCGGCGCGAGCCGAATCGTCCGACGATGATCTTCGCCGACGCCGCAATCGACGTCGTCGCAGTGCTGGAGGAGCACCGCATCGATTTTCCCAGCTTGATCATCCAGTCCGTTCCCAAGCGGTACTACCCGGACGGCGCCGTAGTCTCCGCGTTCGTCGGGTACACGAGCGAGATCAGCGAGAGCGAGATGAACAGCGAGCGCTTCCGCAGCTACAAGCTGGGGCAGCAGGTAGGCAAGGGAGGGCTCGAGCGCCAGTACGAGGAGATACTGCACGGTACTGAAGGCATGCGGTTCGTCGAAGTGGACGCGCGGGGCAGGGTCGTGAACGAAGCGGGTGTCGCACGGCCCGACCTGGTTCCCAAGCCTGGGCCCCCGCTGTCGACCAACATCGACATGGACCTTCAGCGGTTCGTCGCAACCGTATTCGGCGACACGCTGATGGGCGGAGTCATCGCGATGGATCCCGCTACCGGGGGAGTCCTCGCGATTCACAGCGGCCCGGGTTACGACCCGAACCGGTTTACCGGCGGAATCCCGCAGGACTACTGGAAAAAGCTGAATACCGACCCCAAGAAGCCGCTGTACAACAAGGCGACGCAGGGCACCTATCCGCCGGGATCTACCTGGAAGCTAGTGGATGCGGTCATCGCGCTCGAGAACGGCATCGCCGATTTCACGACCCGGATGCCGCAAGCATGCGGCGGCGGGTTCGCGTACGGGAACGCATATTTCCGCTGTTGGCTCCGGTCAGGCCACGGGTCGGTTGATCTCAGCGGCGCGATCGAAAAATCGTGCAACGTCTATTTCTACCAGCTCGGCTTGCGCATCGGCTTGTCCCGGATGATTGCGGGCGGCATCAAGCTCGGCATGAACACGAGGTCGGGGCTCGATTTGCCGAACGAGAAGGCGCCGCGGTTCCCGTACGGACTGGATTATTTCAACAAGAAGTGGGGGCCGCGCGGCTGGACGCCCGGCTCGACGGTGATCAACCTGTCGATCGGACAGGGTGAGAACTCGCAGACGCTCTCGAGCATGGCGAGGTTCTACGCCGCGATGGCGTCGGATGGCTTCGCCGCTCCCCCGAGCATCGCCCGCGTCGCTCCGGAGCGCGAGCGAGTGTTCACGCTTTCCACGGAGCAGCTCCAGAAGCTGCGCGAAGCGATGGGGAGAGTAGTGTCGCCGACCGGAACGGCGGGTGGGTCCGCGGTGCCGGGGTTGTTCCTCGGCGGAAAGACAGGCACCGCGCAGAGCGGGCCAGCGACGCCCGACCACGCGTGGTTCGTCGGGATGGCGCCGGTGCACGATCCCAAGGTCGTGGTTGCGGTCATGATCGAGTTCGGCGGTCACGGCTGGCAGGCCGCGCGCGTCGCGTCGCGCGTCGCGGCTAAGTACCTGAACGTTCCGCATCCGGCCGACAGGGTGGCCAATCCCGGACCCGCGATAGGAGATGCAAGCGATGCCGTCCCCGGCAATCCGGTGCCGCTGACAGGAATCACGACGAACCGCTGATGGCCCGGCGGATTGTAGCGGATTATCCGCTCGTCCTCACAGCGCTTGCGCTATCGCTTTTTGGCAGCGCGATGGTGTACTCCGCTGGGCGTACCGACGTTCCGACTTACGTTGCCGGGCTGTATAAGCCGCAGATAGTCTGGCTGATCCTCGGGTTGGCGGCGGCATACGGCGTGACCCGAACGTCGGTCCGGCTGATCCAGTGGTTGACGGTCCCCACGTACATACTGAGCCTCGTGCTGCTCGGGCTCACGCTCGTGATCGGGACGGGCGCCGGCACCGCGGCAGGCACCAAGAGCTGGCTGGCCATCGGGGGAGTGCGAATCGGCCAGCCCTCGGAGCTTGCGAAGGTAGCAGTGGTCCTGATGCTCGCGCATGTGCTGGCCGCGCGCCGCGATTCGCCCACTTCGCTGCTCGATCTGTGGAAGCCCGGAATCATCGTCGCCGTGCCCTGGCTCATGATCATGGCGCAGCCCGATCTCGGCAGCGGCATCGCATTCATCGGGATCTTCTTCGCCATGCTGTACTGGTCGGGCGTCGCGTGGCCGCTGCTCCTCCTGCTGGCCAGCCCGGCGATCAGCCTCCTGCTTTCGTTCAGCACCGGACTGTGGGGCGCGTGGTTTCTGGTGCTGCTCGCGCTGGTGCTGTACTACCGGCCGTTCCTGGTGGAAGGGATCGTGCTTATGGTGGCGAACGTCGCCACGGGCGTAGTCGCCCCTGTGCTGTGGGAGAGCCTCAAGCCGTACCAGCAGAACCGGTTGAAGGTTTTCATCGATCCCTCCTTCGATCCGAAAGCGTCCGGATACCAGGTAATCCAATCCAAGATCTCGATAGGATCCGGGGGCATCTTCGGCAAGGGATTCACGGATGGCACACAGAAGCGGCTTGCCTTCCTCCCCGCTCAGCACACGGACTTTATTTTCGCGGTGCTCGGAGAAGAGCTTGGCTTCATCGGGGTGACGGTCGCGCTAGCGCTTCTGACCGTTCTCCTGCTCCGGGCGACCAAGATCGCGTCGCGCGCCAACGACGCGTTCGGTGGGCTCGTGGCGTTCGGCCTGATGGCTAGCTGGCTGGTCCACGTCGTGGTCAACGTCGGGATGACGCTCAACCTGATGCCGATCACCGGCATCCCTCTCCCGTTCTTCAGCTACGGCGGATCGTTCATGCTCGCTACCTGGCTGGCGGTCGGAATCCTGCTCCGCATCTCGGGCGAAGGGCGCGGGCGGGCGGGGGCACGGGTAAATTAGTGACTAGAGATTAGTGATTAGTCACTGGTCACAACTAGTTAAGTCATCTCCCTTCTTGAAGTTAAGTCAATGCATTTAAAGCTCTACATGAGCCTCTAGTGGCCTGGTTCCGGAAGGAAAAGAAGGCCCGACAGCCCAAGCGGGAGCGCCTCGAGATACCTCCCGATACCTGGGAAAAATGCGAGGCGTGCGGCCACATGGACCTGCGCGAGAAGTTCGAGCGCAACCTCAACGTATGTCCGTCCTGCGACTTCCACCGGCGCATACGGGCGAGCGATTACATCGCCATTCTGCTGGACGACGACACCGCGGAAGAGACCGAGATGGACATCAGGTCAACCGATCCGCTTGGATTTCCCGAGTACCCGTCCCGGCTCGCGAAGGCGACCAGGAACGCCGGCGAAGGCGACGCGATACTCACGGCCACGGGCCAGCTGGGCGGGATGCCGATCGGCGTCGGGGCAATGGACTTCGCTTTCATGGGCGGATCGATGGGCTCCGTGGTTGGGGAGAAGATTGCCCGGCTCGGCCAGAAGTCGCTGGAGCGGAAGTTCCCACTGGTGCTCGTGTCCGCTTCGGGGGGAGCGCGAATGCAGGAGGGAGTCCTCTCGCTCATGCAGATGGCCAAGGCGGCGGCGATACTCTCGCAGCTCGCCGAGCGGCGGATTCCATACGTGTCGATTCTCACGAACCCGACCACCGGCGGCGTGAGCGCCAGCTACGCGATGCTCGGTGATGCCATTCTTGCCGAGCCCGGCGCGGTAATCGGATTCGCCGGGCCGCGCGTGATCAAGCAGACGATCGGCCAGGACCTGCCTGCCGGCTTCCAGACCGCCGAATTCCTCCTGGAGCATGGCATGGTCGATCAGGTCGTTCACCGCCGCGAACTAAAGCAGACCGTAGGCACCCTTCTCCGGCACATGAGCGGCAAGCCTGCCGCGAGCGGATGGACTGAGAGCTGAGCGTCGTCACCCGGGACTACAAGGCCGCGCTCGACTACCTGTTCGCGCGGACCACGGGCGACACAAAACTCGGGCTGGAACGAACGCGCGAGCTGCTGCGGCTGCTCGGCGATCCGCACCACCGGCTCAACTGCTTCCACGTGGCGGGCACGAACGGAAAGGGGAGCGTCGTCGCCACGCTCGAAGCGCTGCTGCGGTCCCGCGGTTACCGCGTCGCTTCGTATACGTCGCCCCACCTGGTGGACTTCCGCGAGCGGATTCGCGTCGATCGCGAGATGATCCCGGCGCACGAAGTCGTGGAGTTCATCGAGCGCTGGACTCCGGATGCGGAGCGGATCGGGGCGACGTTCTTCGAGGTGACCACCGCGCTCGCCTTTGACTGGTTCGCGCGGCAGAAGGTCGACGTCGCCATTGTCGAGACAGGGCTCGGTGGTCGCCTCGACGCCACGAATGTCGTCACGCCACTGGTGGCGGCCGTGACGTCGATCGCCCTGGATCACACGGACATGCTGGGCGAAACGATCGTGCAGATAGCGATGGAGAAGGCCGGGATCTTCAAGCGCGCCGTGCCCGCGGTCGTGGGTGAGCGGAAGCCGAGCGTCGCGCGGGAGCTTTCGAATCTTGCCAAGGCCATGGGCGCAACACCGGTCGTGGAAGTGGCCAAGGAGTATTTAATCAGCGATGTGAGCGTCGGCGCCGGCGGAACCGATTTCGCCGTCGACCTCGACGGGCGCGTCTCCCATGTGCGGACACCGCTGATCGGCGAGTACCAGGCGTGGAACACGGCGACGGCCATCGCCATGACCCACGCGGCCGGGAGTGCGTACGCGGTCCCGCTGGATGGGTGCACGCACGCGTTGCGCGACGTCACGGTTCCGGGGCGCTTCGACAAGCGGGACCGGTTCATCTTCGACGTGGCGCATAATCCGGCGGGTACGGCGGCGCTCGTCCGGACGCTCGCCCAAACAGGCGTACAGCGTCCGTTGATCGTGCTACTCGGGGTGCTTGCCGACAAGGATTGGCACGGTATGATCGACCAGCTTGGCCCGGTCAGCGACGAGCTCATTCTCACCACACCCGGGACGGCGCCTGCCGGCCGGCGGTGGGATCCAGCGGCCGCCGCCGCGTACGCGAGCGACCGTGGCTTTCATGCCAGGGCAGTCGCTGATTTGAGCGAAGCCATCGCCGCTGTCGGCGAGCGTGAGGGGACGGTTCTCGTCACCGGCTCGTTCCACACGGTCGGCGATGCCATGACGTGCTTGCAGCTATCTCCAATGGCCGCGTAGCTTTCGCCAATGTCACGAGCCGCGCTGCCCGGATTTCGGGATTTCTACCCGCAGGAGCTCGCCGAGCGCGCGTACGTGATGGATGCGTGGCGCGAGGTCGCGCGCCGGTATGGCTTCGTCGAGTACGACGGCCCGCCGCTGGAGCCTCTGGACCTGTACACGGCGAAGAGCGGCGAAGAGATCGTGGGGCAGTTGTATGTGTTCGAGGACAAGGGGGGCAGGAAGGTGGCGCTCCGGCCGGAGATGACTCCGACGTTCGCGCGCATGGTGGGGGCGCGCCTCAACGCGCTCCGCAAGCCGGTTCGCTGGTTCTCGACCCCGCAGCTGTTCAGGTACGAGAGACAGCAGAAGGGGCGGCTGCGCGAACACTTCCAGCTCAACGTGGACATCGTCGGTGAGTCGGACGTGGCCGCGGACGCGGAGCTTCTGGCATTTGCCATCGACGTAATGCGGGAGGTAGGGCTCACGTCCGCCCACGTCCGCGCGCGAGTTTCCGATCGCCGCCTCCTTGGCGCGCTGCTCACGCACTACGAGATCGCCGACAAGGATCACCCTCTCGTGTATGCGGTGCTCGACAAGCTCGACCGCGAGCCGCGGCCCGCGCTCGAGCAACGGCTGACCGACGCCGGCCTGGCACTGCACACGGTGGGATCGCTGTTCGAGGCGGTTGCGTCCCGGGATCTCGACGAGCTCCGGAGCCGGCTCGGCGGGATGCGCGCGCTGGATGGCCACTTCGAGACACTGGGCAGGTACTTCGAGCTGCTCGACGCGCTCGGCGTGCGCGACTGGGTGCAGCTCGATCTATCCGTTGTGCGCGGGCTCGCGTACTACACGGGAATAGTGTTCGAGCTGTTCGACACCGAGGGGGAATTCCGCGCGATATGCGGCGGCGGCCGATACGACGATCTGCTCGCGACATTAGGCGGTACTGCGGCGCCGGCCCTGGGGTTCGGCATGGGGGACGTAGTGCTCGGAGAGCTACTCCGATCCCGCAAGCTGATGCCCGCTCTCGAGCCCGCCGTGGATTTCTGGGTCGCTTGCGACGACGACGCGCTGCTGCCGGACGTGATGTCGGTCGCGGCGAAGCTCCGCGGGAGCGGACGGAGCGTCGAGTATTCGCTCAAGGGCCAGCAGCTGGCGCGGCAGATGAAGGCTGCGGCAAGCGCGGGGGCGGGCCAGGTGGTTATTCTCCTGCGCGACCAGTGGAGCGGCGGTTCCGGCACGATGACCGTGAAAACGCTTGCCGACGGCACCGAGCGCGTCGTGCGCAGCGACGAGCTCCTCAACTTCCCGGTGCAAGACAATGGCTGACGACAAGAAGCTGACTCCGCGCGCGGAGGACTTCAGCGCGTGGTACAACGAGCTGGTTTTGAAGGCCGAGCTCGCGGACTACGCGCCGGTGCGCGGCTGCATGGTCATCCGGCCCGCGGGATACGGCATCTGGGAGCGGATGCAGCGGCAGCTCGACGACATGTTCAAGGCGACCGGCCATGTGAACGCGTACTTCCCGCTGTTCATTCCCGAGAGCTATCTCAAGAAGGAAGCACAGCACGTAGAAGGGTTCGCACCGGAAGTCGCAGTGGTGACACACGGCGGCGGCAAGCTGCTCGAGGAGCCGCTGGTGGTGCGACCCACTTCGGAGACGATCATCTACGCGATGTTCGCCAAGTGGATCCAGAGCTACCGCGACCTTCCGCTCCTGATGAACCAGTGGGCCAACGTGGTTCGCTGGGAGATGCGCACGCGGCTGTTCCTGCGGACGCTCGAGTTTCTCTGGCAGGAAGGTCACACGGCTCACGCGACGCACGACGACGCCGAAGAAGAGGCGAGGAAGATGCTCGGCGTCTATCGCGACTTCATGGAGACATACATGGCGATGCCGGTCGTGACGGGCATGAAGAGCGATGCGGAGAAGTTCGCCGGCGCGTTGCGCACATACTCCTGCGAAGCGATGATGCAGGATAACAGGGCGCTTCAGGCCGGGACGTCTCACAACCTCGGGCAGAACTTCGCCAAGGCTTTCGACGTCACCTTCCAGAGCGAATCCGGGACGGTCGAGCACGTGTGGAACACGAGCTGGGGTGTTTCGACGCGGCTCGTCGGCGGGCTGGTGATGACGCACGGCGACGATGTCGGATTACGGACACCGCCGCTGCTCGCTCCGGTCGAGATCGTGATCGTCCCGATCTGGAAAACCGAGGAGGATCGCGACCGCGTATTCGAGGCGGCGGCCAGGCTCAGAGCATCACTGGTGGAATGGGAGCGGCGGGATCCGCACAAGCTTCGCGTCCATCTCGATGCCCGCGAGGGCATGTCGCCGGGCGCGAAGTACTACGAGTGGGAGCTGCGCGGCGTGCCGTTGCGCATCGAGCTCGGCCCTCGGGACCTCGACAAGAATCAGGCGGTGCTGGTGCGTCGCGACGAGCGCGCGAAGAAGCCCGTCTCGCTCGATTCGATCGGAGAAGAAGCCGCCGAGCTGCTGGTGGAGATTCAGGACGCGATGTTGTCTGCGGCGCGCGAGCGTCGCGAGAAGCACAGCCATCGCGGCAAGATCACGTACGATGAGTTCCGTGCGATCATGGAAGGTGACGGTGGTTTCGTTTACGCCGGCTGGTGCGGATCCGGCGCGTGCGAGGCCAAGGTCAAGGAAGACACTAAGGCGACGATCCGCGTGCTCCCTGACGAGGAGTTCTGCTCCGCGGAGCCACCGGCAACCTGCCTCGCGTGTGGCGCGGCCTCGCAGTCCGAGGCGCTTTGGGCGAGGGCGTACTGACCGCCGGGTTCAGCCGGATCGACGGCACGCTGTACTGCGATGGCGTGCCGCTCGACGCGCTGGCCAGGGAGGTCGGAACGCCGTCGTACGTATATAGCGCGCCGAGCATCCGCGAGCAGTACGCGCGTCTCAGCGAGGCGTTCGCTGCGACGCCGCACAGGCTGCATTACAGCGTCAAGGCCAACTCCAGCCTCGCGATCCTTGCGGTGCTGCAGGAGATGGGCTCCGGCGTGGACATCGTGTCGGGTGGAGAGCTGTTCCGCGCGCTCAAGGCCGGGTACCGCGGCAGCGATATCGTCTTCAGCGGTGTCGGCAAGACCGAGGCGGAGATCGAGGCGGCGCTCGCGGCGGACGTGCTGCTGATCAACATCGAGTCCGAGGAAGAGCTTCTTCTCGTCGATGAAGTCGCCGGCCGTATGAATCATCGCGCACGGATCGCTTTGCGCGTGAATCCGGAAGTCACCGTGGATACGCCCCATCCGTACACGCGCACCGGCGAGAAGGGAATGAAGTTCGGTATTCCGTATGATGAGGCCTTGCGCGTAGCGACAGTCGCGATCGGCCTCAGGAATGTGCTGCTGGCCGGGCTGGACATGCACGTCGGATCTCAGATCGCGTT
>JBPCJJ010000039.1:0-17770 GCA_051005405.1 Gemmatimonadaceae bacterium
GCTGCTCGTGCGCCTCGGCGCCGAGGAGGTCGCGCAGGTCCGGGCTGTCGAGCGCCTCCGCGCGCACGGCAGCGCGGGTGGCGCCGTGGTCCTCGCTTCGGTCGAAGAGATGGATGCTGCCGGCCCACCGGTCGTAAATCCCTACGAACGCGTTGTCACGGTTGATCGGCCAGGTGACGGGATGGCACATGATGCCGAGGTCGGCTTCGACGTCGCTGATGAGCTTCAGGGGATCCTCACCCACGCGATCGCACTTGTTGACGAACGTAAAGATCGGCGTGCGGCGTCGCTTGCACACCTCGAACAGCTGCCGGGTTCTCTCTTCGACGCCGCGCCTGTTGTCCAGCAGCATGACCGCGCTGTCAGCGGCGACGAGAGTGCGATAGGTATCTTCGGAAAAATCTTCGTGACCCGGCGTATCGAGCAGGTTCACCTGATAGCCGTCGTACTCGAAGTTCATCACGCTGGAGGTCACGGAGATCCCGCGCTCCTGCTCCATCTTCATCCAGTCGGACGTCGCGTGCCGCTGCGCCCGGCGGGCCTTCACGGAGCCTGCGAGGTGGATGGCGCCGCCGTACAGCAGCAGCTTCTCCGTCAGCGTGGTCTTGCCCGCGTCGGGATGGCTTATGATGGCAAAGGTGCGCCGGCGGCTGATCGCCGCAGCGAGATCCATTTTACTCAGGAATGTTCTGGATGTGGCGGCTACGGCGCGGCTATGAACCTTTGCAGCAGAGGGGCGGGGAGCGGTTCCCCAGGCGGCATCATTACCTGGATCTTAAGCACCGATTCGCCCGCCGGCGCGGTCCAGGAGAAATCGTACGCTTCACCGACGCCTATGAATAAGCTGGCGGGACGCGGAGCGGTCAGTGCAGGAGGCGCGGTAGCGCCATCTTTCGACACGAGTCGCCAGAGCTGTACAGTCGAATCGGCCGCGAGCTGAACGTGAATGCGCGGCGCGGGCAGCATGTTGATCAGCCGTAATCGGTACGCCTTGCCAGGCTTTACCAGCATCGGCGGCGGCGTCCGCGCGCCATTCAGCGCCCGGCCCGACCCGCCGCGCTCGTTCGGCAGCAACCCCACCATCATCGTCAGGTCGGACGACGGATCGTAGACCTCCCCGGGCTCGAGCACAATCAGCGGCGCGTACATTCCCGATGCGATCTGGTCCTCCTCGTCCATGTGCGAGTGGAACATGTACGTGCCCGCTCTTGGCGGAGTGAACCAGACCACGAACGAGTCGCCGGTCGCAAGCAGCGGAGCCCGGGCCGAGCCCAGCCCGCTGAACCCGGCAACGCCGTCGAAGACACTTTCGAGCTCCATCCCGTGCCAGTGAACGCTCGTGGGCGTTCGCAGCCGGTTCACAATGGTGACCGTGTTGCGCTGTCCGCGAACGACGACGAGCGGCGTGCCGGGAATCGCGACCGAATCCGCTGCCGGCTCGACGCCGCGCTGCAGGACGTAGCCTTTGCGCGACCGCATGCCGGGCGCGCCGCGCGCTTCCTGAATGAAGAGCCGGTGTGTGGCCGCATTCGGCTCGGCCGGCACCGTGTAGGATCCCGCGGGATCGGTAACATCCACGCCAAGGACCAACCCCGCCATCGATTCCAGAGGGTGCCGCTCCACGGCGTGCACGTCGTGATGGCGCGTGCTGTCGGGCCGTTCCGGATACGGCACGATGTGCGGGATCATGTGACAGTGCACGAGCCATTTCCCGGGGCGGGTCAGCGCCCACTCCAGCCGGAAAGTACTGCCCGGATTCATCAGCTCAGTGACGGCGTAACGCCGCTTGTCGGGCGCAAACGCCGTATCAACGGCGCCGTCGCCCTTGGCCGTGACGAGAAAGTGGAAGCCGTGCAGATGCATCGGATGGGGACGATTCGTCGCGTTAATGAAGCGCCACCGCGCGGTATCGCCCATCGCGTACGACAGCCTTTCGGTGTGCGGCCAGGACCTGCCGTTGACCGCGATCTCCCAAATCTCTTCGTGGGGAGGCGGAAGGGAGGAATCCGACAGGTGATCGATCAATGAAATAACGAACACCCGCTCTCTCGGATCCGGAACCACTCCGGCGGGGTCGACGACGATCGCTCCCGAGAGGAGACCGTCCCGGCCCGTGCCGATACTGGAGCTCGAATGCGAAGTCGTGCCCCAGTATAGAAAAGTGCCGGCGCTTGGCGGAGTAAACGTGATTTCCCGGGTGGCACCCGGCGCAACGCTGAAAGTGTCCTGGCCAACAGCGCCCGCGCGCAGGCCGTGAACGATCAACGTGGAATCGGCCATCCCATTCCTGACGGTCGCCCTAATTTCAGTCCCGTGCGGAATCCGTACGAGCGGCCCGGGGATTGTAGGAAGCTCGCCGCGCTCCGCGAACGACCGGACGGTGACAGCCGTGTCCACGTCCGCGTCAGGACGCCAACCCGCCCATACGGCGTCGAGATCGAGGCGCAACACTCCGTTCCGAACGGTGCCGGCGGGAACGCGATTGTCGTTGGCCAACGCGATGGTTGTCGGCGAACCGACGATCAGCGCGCTCGATGGACCGCGAACACAGGATGGGCTCAGCGCGACGACAATCGCGACGGTGAAGGTGGCAAATGGGTTTTTCATAGGGGCTACAAGCTACTACCTGTTTTTTAGCGTCAGCAACCGCTTCTCGAAGTCAAGCGTCACATGGAAGCCCGAGAGGAAATTCAGGCCCAGCAGCCCGTTCACGCCGCCGGCCCCCAGCTCACGGAGGTGACGCAGGTCCAGCACGCACGCCGTGAGATTACGCACGGTCGAGCCGCCGAGCCGCACGGAATCGACCTGCACCAGTTGCACGCGGCCCGAGCCGCCAACGCCCGCACCCACGCCGATCGCGCCTGCCTTCCGGGGGAGCGAAAGCTGCATCGCAAGCCGCTCGTCGATGCACGTGAGCGTCGCGCCTGTGTCCAGCACGAGGTTGTATGGGCCGGCGCCGTTGATGTGCACAGCCACCATGAGGACGGCGCCGCCCCGGCCGGCGAGCTGGAGCGGGACCTCTCCCGCAGCCGAATCGGCCTGCACCGCGACGCGCGCCGGAAGGGCGACGTCGCATGCGCTCCCGCCGAGCACCAATAGCGGAACAAGAAGAACTGTGAGCCTCACACCAGGAAGTCTGCACGCGGGGTGTGCGATTTGCCTGTATGCAATCGCCGTTCGTGTCACTTGCCCCGGCTCCTGACCGGCAGCAGCATTATCCGGGACTCCACCAGGCCGAGAAAGTCATGCGCCTCTCATTCCGCAGTTACAGCCTCATGCTCGGCATCTCCGTGGCGCTTGCTGCCTGCGACCGGGGCACGGGCTCCGGCGAGGGTGATACGGTTTCCGCAATGCTTAACAGCGAGGATCCGGATACTTCACTCGGCGGGCCGTCGCTCAGCGACGCCAACATCATTGCGCTCTTCGATGCGTCCAGCATCGCCGATAGCACCGTAGCCGCGTTGGCCGCGACGAAGGGGAGCGCGGCGGTCCGCGATCTGGCGAAAAAGATGGTCGCCGACCATCACGAGGTGCGGGTGAGCATCGCCCGGCTGGCGCGGCGAATGGGCGTGACGCCCGACCTTCCGCCTGGCGAGTCCTTCACGGCGGAGTCTCGCGCGACGCTTCAGCGGCTCGTGTCCACCCCGCAGGGGAGGGATTTCGACAAGTCGTACGTGGACCGCGAAATCAAGGCCCATCTCGACATGCTGGAGATCGCTGCGGAGTCGATGGAGATCGCGCGAGACACGGAGCTGAAGCAGTTCATTCAGCTTACGGCTCCAGCCATTGAAGGCCATCTCAACGCTGTGCAGGCTTTGCAGCGGCAGTTGATGTAGCCACTGGGGGATAACGCCACCAAAAACATATGTAAGCAAGTAGCCACTTGCATTTGATGCTACCGCCTGTACTTTCTCCGCAATGGCAGCCAAAGACAGCGAGCTTCCGGCAGCGTCTGCCCGGTCCGACACGAGGGAATCGATCCTCGTCGCGGCGCTTGCGGCCTATTCCCAGTACGGTTTCCGCGGTGCGACCACCCGCCGCATCGCCGAGGCGGCCGGCGTAAACGAAGTCACGATCTTCCGGCATTTCGGCTCGAAGGAGAGCCTGCTCGGCGAAGCGCTGCGGGCGATGTCGGCCAGCGCCGGACAACGATCGCTTCCCGAAGAGCCGGGCAATCCCGCCGCCGAGCTTACTGCGTGGAGCGAGCTGCAGTTGGCGCACCTCCGGAACAAGCGGTCGATGATCCGCACTTGCATGGGCGAGATAGAAGAGCGTCCGGAGCTGACCGAATGCGCGGCCGGTGAGCCGCGAGGCGCCTTTGCCGAGCTATGCCGCTATTTGAGCCGTGTGCGCGACGCCGGCCTCGCCTTCCCCGATTTCGACGAGCGCGTCGCGGCGATCACGTTGATGGGGGCGATGTTTTCCGATGCCATGGGACGAGAGATGATGCCTGAGATATATCCGCCCCTGGCGGAGGCCGCGCAGGAGTACGCGGAGCTGGTTCTACGCTCGATAGGGGCTGACGAGGGTTCGCGCGCCATTTTCGCCGACGCCACGGGAGCGCCCCGCGGATGAAAGCTTCTGCGCGGCGGCCATCAACCTCTCCCTGACTGAGCTTTCTACGAGATCCTGGACGAGTGGCGCGAATGGGTCATGTCGCGATTTCGCTCATCAAAGCCAGTTGGTTCCCATCCGGGTCCCGAAACTCGGTCAGCCACAGTTCTGAAGACGTAGTCTTATGGATGAGCTTCGGCTCGGCGCCGAACTCAACACCGCGCTCCTTCAGCGTTGCGTACACGGCGTGAATGTCCGGAACCTTGAAGTAGACGGCTGATCCGCGCTCGCGGCGTTGTCCCGCTTCCGGCACTCCGACCAGCAGCCTGACGCTCCCCGCCTGGAAGAAGCTCATCTGCGGCGGGGCGGAGAAGAGGTACTGGAGCCCGAGAGTGTCGCGGTAGTACTCGATCGCGCTCTCCAGGTTCTCGACGGGGATCAGCAGCTGTCCCACGGTGGCGCCGGCGAGGTCGGTGGTGGTTGGCACTGTGGCCTCCTTGCCCTGATGGCATTCAAGCGATATAGTTAGCGTAGCTAAATTAAAGCTTAGCCCGGCTAATTATATTGCGCAAGACCGCACCCGAAGGCGTGTCCACGGCCGGCCCGGCCGTGATCGCCGACCGGCTCCACTCGGCGACAATTCATCTATTGCGCCGTCTTCGAAAGGAGGACGACCGCGCGGGCATCAGCGCCGCCAGGCTGTCGGCGCTCTCCGTCGCCGTGTTTGCCGGGCCGGTCACCATGGGTCAGCTGGCGGCCGCGGAGCAGGTCGCTGCGCCGACCATGACCAGGCTGATAGCCGGAATGGAGCGCGAGGGACTGGTCGAGAGGGACCGCGACTCCGACGACGGTCGTGTCGTCTGGATTCGCGCGACGGCCAAGGGGACGCGGATACTATACGCCGCCCGCGCCCGGCGACTGGCAACGCTTACATCTGATCTCGAGGCGCTCGACCCGGCGGAGCTGCGACTCCTGGCTGCTGCCGCCCGGGTTGTCGAGCGCCTGGGAAGCGAAAGCTAGAGCGCTTCGGTGCGCCTTGCGCGGCGGGCGGGTTGTGGCGCCATGGTGATCAGCACGACGGCCGCCAGGATCACCCCCGCGGCAATCGACGTGCGGGCCGAGATGGGCTCGTTCAGGACAGCCCAGCCGAGGAACACTGCGATTACGGGATTCACATATGCGTACGTCCCGACTCTCGCGGGGCTGGCCGCCTGGAGGAGCCAGATGTAGGCGCTGTATGCGATGACAGACCCGAAGATCGAGAGGTAGGCGAGACCCGCAACGGACCGGATCGAGACGGCTTCGATGCTGAAGCCGCGGTGCTCGCCCGCGACCAGTGCCATGACCGTGAAGAACGCCCCCGCGGCGAGCACCGTCAGGGCGGCGGAGGCCAGTCCGGAAGCGGGAAGATCGGCGCTGCGGGAGTAGATGGATCCCGACGCCCAGGCGATCGCCCCCGCACAAAGGATGAGGGCGGACGGGACGTGCACCGCGCCCCCGACGCCCCCTCCGGCGCTCACGAGAATGCCTAGCCCGGCGATGCCGAGTCCGACTCCCGCCCAGATCTGCCGGCTGGGCCGCACATGCTCGACGGCGGTCTGGATGACGACCATCCAAAGCGGCACCGTCGCGACGATGAGCGCGGCGATCCCGGATGGGATTCTCTGCTGCGCCCAGATCAGCGAGCCGTTCCCGGCGAACGGCAGCAGCGCGCCGACTACCGATGCGTTCACCAACTGGCGGCGGGAGAACGCCGCTCCGCCGCGAGCGGCGGCGAGGGCGAACAGTATCGCTCCGGCGGTGAGGAAGCGCGCGGCGCCAAGCAGAAACGGCGGGACGCTCTCTAGTGCCCAAACGATCGCGAGGTAGCTCGACCCCCAGATGAGATACACGGCGGTAAACGCCGCGAACAGCTTGAAGCGGGGTGAGGCGGCGGTCATCCGTTCTTGTAGCCCATTGAGGACAGTAATTGTAGCGGCTGGGTGTCACCTCGCGCGCAGCCGTGATGCGAACGTTCGTTCATCCCGCTGGTGCCAAAGGGGATAGGTCGCGGGCAGGCCGCGGCACCGCCCGTGCTTCGCGGTAGCGCAGCAGCGACTGGCGGCACGGCCGAGCCTGAATCCCGGGCAACTCTTTTCCGTAGGGAGGGGACACATATGAAAACACTTTCTTTGTTCGCATCGGTAGCTGCGTTCGCGCTCACATTCGTGTCATCGCCGCTGGAAGCGCAGCGGTCCGGCTCCGTCCGGGGTGCAGCTGAGCCCCGCTTCTCTGTCTTTGGTGACGCGATCGTATCCAAGCCCAAGGGCGACTTCGCCGACTACGTCGACCATGGTTTCGGCTTCAACGCCGGCGGCATGCTGCGGCTGGACCCGGCCGGGATGTTCGCGGTGCGCGCCGAGATCGGCGGGCTGCAATATGGGCGCGAGCGCATGCCGATCGCGTTCGACTTCAGCGGGCGCGTAAGCGCCGACGTCGTCACCACGAACATGATCGGTTGGATCGCCATGGGTCCGCAGTTCACGTTCCCGGCCGGACCGGTTCGTCCTTACGCGAACGCCGCGTTCGCGATCACGAACTTCCGCACGACTTCCTCTATCGAAGACAGGCAGACGTCCGAGCAGTTCGCGGTCACGGAGAACGCGAGCGACTTCTCGTCCGCGGTCGTGTTCGGTGGCGGGATATATGTGCCGATAGGCGGGCGCGCGTCCACCGCGATGCTGACGCTAGGCGGAAAGTATTACTACGGCGGTGAAGCGACGTATCTGCCGGAAGGCGGGATCCAGGACAACGACGACGGATCCGTGACGCTGTTTCCCGCGCGCACCAAAACCGACTTCGTGATCTGGCAGCTGGGCGTGTCGGTCGGCATTCCGTCGCGGCGAAGATGATCGTTTCAGCCGTTGCATTCGCCGCAGCGCTCACCTTGAGCCAGGGCGTTACGGTGCAGATCGGGCGTACCACAAAGCCGGACTCGGCAACAGCCGCGCGTCAGCGGCAGCAAGCCGACAGCGCGGCAAGAGCCCGTGAAGCCGGCCGTGCCGAGCGGGATTCGGTGCGCGCGCAACGGCGACGCGCGCGTGTGATTCCGGTTACCGCTGAGCACATGCGGACGGCTTTCTCCGATCCCCGCGCGCAGAACACGCTGGTGAGAGCGCGCGCGGCACGCGTGGCCGACGACTCGGCGCTTCTGGGCTATGACGCCAAAGCGCGGGAGCGGGCGAGCGTGGGAATGTCTCTGACCCGGCTTGGCCGGGAGCGGTTGCTCGCGCGGTACGAGCGGGTCGTGCGCGTTCAATGGCGACGCGATCGAGGCGCTCGTGTGGAAGTGCTGGGTGAGCGGACGACGGCGCCGATGCTTGGCGGAGGAGGAGTCAACGTCGAGCTCGGAAGCGTGCCGTCTATTCCGTATTTCCCCGGACGGGAGCCGTTATGGGGCAGCGCGATGGCGAGAATGGACCTCATCGACAGCGACGTCGTGAATCCTCTAGCTCGCGGGTCCGAGGCGTACTACACGTACGAGAGCGGCGATTCGCTTTCCTTCCGCATCGGTGGGGAAACACGCATCAGCGTGCGTGAGCTGCGCGTGCGGCCGCGGAGGCCGGATTGGCGCGTGAGCGTCGGATCACTCTGGTTCGATGACGCTTCCGGCCGGCTGGTGCGGGCTGTGTATCGCATGGCCGAGCCGATGGACATCTGGAAGATCGAGGATGAAGAAGGCGAGGAAGGGTGCGACGCGCCCCGCGTCATCTGTGCGGCGATGAAACCGATGACGGCTACGGTGTCCGTAGTCGCCATCGAGTATGGCCTGCACGAGGGCAGATTCTGGCTTCCGCGGCTGCAGACTCTCGACGGCGCCGCTCGCGTGGGGATAATGCGGGTGCCCTTCAAGCTCGAGCAGAGCTTCACGTACGACCAGGTGAACGGGAGCAACGACTTCGCGCCCGTGGTGATCGCGGTTTCCGATACGTCGACGTCCGACACCGCCGCGGTAGCCGCGCGGCGTGCTGCGAGGACGGCGCCGTGCGAAGCGGGTGGAAGTCGTGAGCGGCTCGTGTCGCGGTTCGAGAATACTCTCGCGGTGTCCGTCCGGATTCCGTGCGATTCGCTCGCCCTCTCCAGATCGGCCGAGCTGCCGGAATCGCCGTACGATCCAAGCGAAGAGATTTTTTCTTCGACAGAACTGGACGAGCTCATCCAGCGAGCGCTCGGACTGGGAGCGCAGGCTGGCTATCTGCGCGGTCCGCCGCAGCTGCGATACGGACTCGGAATGACGCGCTACAACCGCGTCGAGGGACTGTCGACGGGAATTGGGGCGAGCCAATCGTTGGGCGGTGGGTACACGGCGCACGCAGCAGTGCGCCTCGGCCTGAGTGATCTGCAGCCCAACGCCGAGTTGGCGCTGCAGCGGAGCAATGGACGCACGGATGTCGGTGTCGGCATTTACCGAAGGCTCGCGGCCGCAAACGACTGGGGTGATCCGCTCGGATTCGGCAATTCCGTATCCGCGCTCCTGTTTGGGCGGGACGAAGGGTTCTACTATCGCACCTGGGGAGCGGAGCTCACGCGTGGGCCCACCGCGTCATCGCGCGGGATCGTCTCGCGGCTGTTCGTCGAGCATCACTCCGATGCGGAAACCGAAACCTCGCTCTCGCTCGCGCGCGCGCTCAACGGTCGCAGGTTCGGTGACAACATCGACGCCGCGAACGGGACGATCGGCGGTTTGTCGTTACGAAACGTGGGTTCGAGGGGACTGGATCCTCACGGCTGGCGCCTCCTGTCGGACGTGCGCGTGGAAGCCGCGGCAGGATCCTTCGACTACTCGCGCGCGGCCGCCGATTTCACGGTGTCGCACGGGCTCGGATCGAAAGCCGCCGGCGCGCTGACACTCGGAGCCGGAACTTCGGGCGGCACGCTTCCGGTGCAACGATGGTGGTTTCTCGGCGGCGCGCACACCATTCGCGGTCAGTCGCCCGCGACGCGCGCCGGAGATACGTATTGGATGGCGCGGGGCGAGATCGGATCTTCGTTCGTGGCGGCGCGGCCGGTTCTGTTCGCGGACTTCGGGTGGGCCGGAGATCGCGAGGATTTCAGCTCGCCGGGAACCCCGATCAGCGGTGTGGGAGCTGGGGCGTCGTTCCTCGACGGACTCGTGCGTTTCGACCTGGCGAAGGGGATAAGGCCGTCACGAGGCCTGCGTGGCTACATGTACCTGGAAGCAAGATTCTAGTGGCTGGTCACTCCTCTTCCATGAAGGGATAGCCGAACTCGTGCGGCGGTGAGAGCGTCTCCTTCACCGAGCGCGCGCTGATCCACCGGACGAGGTTGAGCATCGACCCCGCCTTGTCGTTTGTGCCGGACGCGCGGCCTCCACCGAACGGTTGCTGCCCGACCACCGCGCCCGTCGGCTTGTCGTTGACGTAGAAGTTGCCCGCCGCGTTTCTGAGCCGGTCGCTCGCTTCGCGTACCGCCGCTCGGTCGCGCGCGAACACGGCGCCCGTGAGAGCATACGGCGACGTGCTATCCACGAGATCGAGCGTTTCCGACCACTGTGAATCCGGATAGACGTACGCGGTAACGACCGGACCAAAGATCTCCTCGCACAGCAGCCGGCTGTCTGCCCGCTTCGCTTCGATGAGAGTCGGCTCGATGAACCAGCCTTCCTCGCCGCGCGCGGTGCCGCCCGCGAGCACTTCGTGATCGGGAGTTTTCTCCAGATAACCGCTGATCTTCTCGAACGCGCGCTGATCGATCACGGCGCCCATGAAATTCCTGAAATCGGAGACGTCGCCCATCCTGATGTCTTCGATCATTCCCACGGCCCTGTCGCGGACCTCGTTCCAGAGCGACTGCGGGACGTAAACCCGGCTCGCAGCCGAGCATTTCTGTCCCTGGTACTCGAACCCGCCGCGCACGATCGCGACGGCGACCGCAACCGGATCAGCCGACGGATGAGCGATGATGAAATCCTTGCCGCCCGTTTCGCCGACGATCCGCGGGTAGGAGCGGTACCGCGACATGTTGGCGCCGATCGTCTTCCACATCCCGTTGAACACATCGGTGCTTCCGGTGAAGTGGACGCCCGCGAGATCGCGGTCCGCGAGCAGCGCGTCCGAGATCATGCGCGCATCGCCCGCAACGAGGTTGATCACCCCGGGGGGGAGTCCGGCCTCCTCGAGCAGCGCCATGATGTAGTGGGCGCTGAGCATCGCGCTCGAAGCCGGCTTCCACACCACGGTGTTGCCCATCATCGCGGGGGCGGTCGGCAAGTTCCCGGCAATCGCCGTGAAGTTGAACGGCGTGATCGCATAGACGAATCCCTCCAGCGGCCGGAAGTCGAACTGGTTCCACGAATCCGATGTGCTGATGGGCTGCGTGTCGTAGATCCCCTGCGCGAACGACGTATTCAGCCGCCAGAAATCGATCAGCTCGCAGGCGGCGTCGATCTCGGCCTGGTACGCGGTCTTGGACTGGCCCAGCATTGTCGCGGCGTTGAGCGTGGGGCGCCAGGTGGTGGAGAGGAGCTCCGCCGCCTTGAGGAATACCGCGGCCCTCTTCTCCCATGGCCATCTTGCCCAATCGTGTTGCGCGTCCCGCGCGGCGCGAACGGCCTCCGCCACATTCTCCGGCGTGGCCTTGTGCCAGTCCGCGAGGACGTGGCCGTGCGCATGGGGCATGACTGCGCGGCCAGTGTCTCCGGAGAGCACGCGTCGGCCGCCGATGACCAGCGGGATCTCGATGCGCTCTCCCGCCATCGACTTGAGCCGGCTCTTGAGCTCTTTCCGCTCCGTCGATCCGGGGGCGTACGAGAGCACAGGCTCGTTCTCCTGTTCCGGCGCCCGCCATTGCCCGCTGAAGGAGACCGAGAATGGCGGCGTAGCGTCGCTGCCCGCTTCTCCGGCGGGCACCTGTTGGCGATGTTGTGAATCGCCGCCGGCGTTGCCGACATCCTTGGGCACTCCAACCGCTGACATGAATTGCAAGCTAATTCCCGCATGGTTCGATGAGAATTCCACTCTCGTTTTTTTTCGTCGTTCTGGCCGGTTGCGCGAGCGACGACGTCATCTCATGGGGGCCGGTCGGCTACGGCTCGACCTACCCGGCCGTTCCGGTCGCGTCGGCTACGCTTCCTCCCCGCGGCGCCTCGGGGTGTGCGGAGGTCGTCATAGTCGCGAGCGAGGAAGCCAGGTACGCGGGGTGGTGGGAAGCCAGAGAAGATGGCGGCTCAATTCTGATGCTGGCGCGGTCGCCGGACCGGGGCGTCAGCTGGGAAGCCCCGATCGTGGCGGACGACCGGGACGCGGGCGGGCTGCGATGCTCGCGACCTCCCCCGTCGCTTTTTGCGGATGAAACGTCGGAATACCTGCACGTGAGCTATCACATTTCCCCGCGGGGGAGCCCGGGCGTGTACTTCACGCACTCGATGAAGGCATCGGCTCTCGGAACCTCAGGCGAAGGGGTGCTGCACATGCCGGTCCCGGTTACACATGGAGATCGTCCCGTCCTCAGCAGCGTAGCCGGGCACGGCGACACGGTCGTCGTCGCGTTCGAGGATCCGAACAGCGCGAAGCCCAGGATCCTGCTGGCGCTCTCTACTGGCGCGGGCCACCTCTTCGACGCGCATGGCACCGTGTCTCCCCCGGGCTCCGCCGCCCGCGCGCCCCGCGTGACCCTGACCGCCGACTCCGTGCGCGTGCACTGGGTGGAGGACGTCGGCGGCGGCTCCAGCCGCGCGGCCTCCCGCTCGGCGAGGCTCCCATGAGCCCCACGCGGCGAACACGATTCATCGGCGCGCATACGATCAACAACGGCGGCGTTCACATGGCCGTGCGGCGTGCCGCGCGGGGAGGGATGACGGCCGTGCAGGTGTTCACCGCGGTTCCCAAGTACTACAACGACAAGATGTCGGTGCGTCCGGAGCGAGCTCAGCGGTTTCGGAAGGAAGTAGCCGCATCGCAGATCGACCCGAGGATGATTCTCGTGCACGCCCCGTACGTGCTGAGCGTTGCCACGCCTGATCCCGAGAAATGGGCGCGTGCCAGCGCCGGGCTCACCAAGGAGCTGGAGCGATCGAGCGACCTCGGCGCAGGCTCGGTGTGCTTCCATCCCGGCTCTGCCGGCGATGACACTCCGGCGAGCGCCGCGAAGCGGATCGGCGAAGCGATCACGGCCGCGCTGCGCGCCGTAAAATCCGACACGCGCCTGCTCGTGGAGAACACAGCGGGCGCCGGCAGAACCATGGGACGCACCGCCGCCGAGGTAGGTGAAATCCTCTCGCACGTGCCGAAATCACTGCGCGCGCGCACGGGATACGGGCTGGACACGTGCCACCTGTTCAGCTCGGGATACGACATTCGCCGGTCACGCGCGGCGTTCACCGGCATCCTCGACGAGTTCGAAGAATTCGCCGGGGAGCCCCCTTCATTCTTTCACCTCAACGACAGCGCGGGCGAGATGGGATCGAACCGCGATCGGCACGTTCTCATAGGGGAAGGAGAGATCGGAACGGCCCCGTTCAAATGGCTGCTCGCCGATCGGCGGTCCGCCGGAATTCCCCTGGTGCTGGAGACGCCGCAGCAGAATTACGACGTGGCCGACGACGACGATTCGCCCGATCCCTATGACGTGAGAATGATGGAACTGCTTTCCTCCCTATAGAGGTTCCCTATTGCGCCCACGCTCCTGCGATTTACTTTGCTGCGCGTCAGCTTTAGTCGTCGAATTGCATGTCCGCACTGTCTTCCCACTCAGGAGAAGCGATGGCAACAAAGAAGAAGAGCTCGGCTAAGAAAAAGTCGTCCTCGAAGGCAAAGACCGCCAAGCGCGGGTCCGCCAAGAAGAAGTCCGCAACGAAGTCCCGCGCGAAGGCGAAGCCGAAGACGAAGCGCAAGGCGAACGCCGCGTTCATGAAGCCGATGCAGCCGAGCGGCTCGCTCAGCGCCGTCGTCGGCAGCAGCCCGCTGCCGCGCACCGAAGTCACCAAGAAGCTCTGGGCGTACATCAAGCGCAAAGGACTCCAGGACAGCAAGAATCGCCGGATGATCAACGCCGACGATGCGCTGCGCCCGGTGTTCGGCGGCAAGCGTCAGGTGTCGATGTTCGAGATGACGAAGCTCGTCAACAAGCACCTCAGCTGATCTAGCTGAGCGTTGCCAGCCGCACCCAAAAAGGGGCGCGCCGCCAAGGCGCGCCCCTTGTCACAGTCGGGGGCCACGAGGTCCGCATGGAAGGGCGGGGCGCTCTGGCGCAACGTCCGGGCTATCGCCTTGCCGCTCGCCCTGTTCCTGCTCATCAGGACGTTTTTCCTGGAAGCGTACCGCATCCCGTCCGGGAGCATGATCCCGGCGCTTCTCGTCGGCGACTGGCTGTTCGTCAACAAGCTGCGGTACGGCCCGCACGTTCCGTTCACGAAATCCCGGCTCCCGGGTTACGCCGAGCCGCGCCGGGGAGATGTGATCGTGTTCGTCTCACCGCCGCAGCATGACCAGCCGCAGGACCTGACTCCGACGCTCGTCAAGCGGACTGTCGCCGTGGGCGGAGACACGATCCACATGCGAGAGGCCGTTCTTCACGTAAACGGAGTCGCGCAGAGGCAGGGTTATGGCGTGGCGTCGGGCGACGCATTCGACTCGGTCGACCCGCTCTTCGACTGGCAGAAGCCTCTCGGGCTCACGGCGTCGAGATTCGGACCGGCGCCCGCGCAGCCGTCGCACGACAACTGGGGCCCGATGGTGGTTCCTGCCGGCCACCTGTTCATGATGGGCGACAATCGGTACAACTCGAAAGACGGTCGCTATTGGGGCTTCGTTCCCGTGGAGAACGTCCGCGGCAAGCCGATGTTCGTCTATTACGCGTACAACGCGGACGACAGCGATCGTCCGTTGCCGTTCATCACCGACATCCGATGGGGCAGGCTGGGGCACTGGATTCGGTAGAACCGGAGAGGGCTCGGCATGGCTGACGCACGATGACGATCCGAAGCTGGGGCCATAGCGAGTCCGCACTGCGCGCCGCGCAGGTCGTCAGCATCATCTCGATCGCGGTTCTGGCAGGCGCCAACGCGGGTGGATACGACGGCGTGCTCCTGGGCGGCATCCTGCTCACGGCGTCTCTGCTGATAGCGATCGCCGCATTTGTGAGCGCGTTCGACCAGCTGTCCTCGCAACAGCGCGATCTCTTTAGGTGGATTACGCTGGGGGCCGCCATGGGAGCGCTGGCGAAGATCTCCTGGACAGCCCATGTCGCCTCGAACGGCGTCCCACCGACTTTCCCCGCGCTCGCCGATTACCTGCTATTGGGGACGGAGGTAGCCGTCGCGGCCGGTCTTGGCCGCATGCTGTACGCCAATCGAGGGCGCGTCGGGCTAGTTGATGTCCTCCTAATTGGGGTGACGGCTGCGGTGATACTGTTGCCGCTAGGGACGTTTCCAGCTGCCGTTCCATTCGGGAACCCAATGACTACCGCCCACGTGATCGGCGGTCTCTCGATTCTCGCGGCCATGACGAGCCTCGTGCTGCTGGCCATGGTTGTCACCTGGCACGGCGATGACTTGTCCCGGCGGACGATGCTCGGGTTGATTGCCGGAACGATCGCGCTGGCTATCCTCACCGCGTGGTTCGCGCAGCTCGGGTTGAGCGGCACGCGACCCGCGCAGATATCGATGGATTTCCTGATCGGCGTGGCGATTCTGGGTTTCGTATCCGCGCTGGACATCCGCCGTTCGCTGCCTACTCTCGAACTCAGGGTCGCGGAGAGAACGGCCGCCTTGAGCGGAACCGTGGAGGAGCTGAAGGGCGTGATAACGAAAGAGCGGGCGATGCGGGCCCAGATCATCGAGCGCGAGCGGCTTGCATCGATCGGGTCGATCGTCGGCGGGGTCGCGCACGAGATCAACAATCCGTTGAGCAGCATCAGCGCCTTCGCGCAGCTGTTGCTGACCGAGAAGAATCTCACGGAGTCGCAGCGCGATTCGCTCGACGCCATCTACGCGGAAGCCACACGTGCCGCCAACGTAATTCGTGACTTGCGGGCGTTCGCGCGCCGGAGCGCGTCCGAGAGTCGCGCTGTCGATCTGAACGAAATCATCGGACGTACGGTGCGGTTGCGTAGCTACCAGACGGATTCGGGCAACGTGCAGGTCCTGACCGAGCTGGATGCGAATCTGCCGATGGTCACCGGTGACCCGCAGCAGCTGCAGCAGGTCGTCGTGAGCCTCATGTCCGGCGCCATTGTGTCGATGAAGGATGGCGGCCTGCTTCGCGTGGTGACGCGCGCCGAGCGGGTCACGGAAGGCAAGCGCGTGCTCGCCGAGTTCACCGACACGGGCCCGGGAATTCCCGAGGAGGTGCGGGAGCGCATTTTCGATCCGTTCCTGAGCGTCCAGGGATTCGGCGAGGGGGTAGGGATGGGGCTTAGCGTCAGTTACGGAATCGTGGCGGCTCACGGAGGCTCGCTGCGACTCGCCGATGGGTCGCAGGGGAATACCAGGTTCGTCGTCGAGCTGCCTGCGGCGCGCTGGCAGCCCGATGCGGCGGTCGTGCCGATTACGTCGCCCTCGTCGTCTTAAAGCGCATGGTTTACTTCCCCAAGGCAACCGAGCCGTACCAACGGCGGATTTCGGACGAAGAGTGGGATGGCCACGGTCCGAGCGCTTTTCGCAAGCTGGCATTCTCGGCAGTCGAGATGGCGCTCATCACCGGATTGCTCATCAGGGTCTTCCGCGCGTTCCTGCTGACGAACGCCGGGAGCGACCGGCCCGTCCTGCTCGCTCTGGGATTTCTCGTGGGCGCCGTATTCCTGTTCGCGATGGCCACGCTGCATCTCGGGAACTTTCCGCTGCGTCACTGGATATGGCGCGCGCCCCTCTTCGCGCTGCTCGTGGCGGCGACGGAGCTTGTGGTGAGCGCGGGACTGATTTCACTGGGCAGGGAGCCCCTGGGCACGGCGCGGGCGACATTCGCGGACTGGCCGGGGATGGCCGCGGACGTTTTCCTGCTGCGGCTCGTCGCGACCTCGGTGTACGCGCTGGCTCTCGCGGTGATCGTGCAGTGGACGCGAACTCACTCGTTGAAGCGAGCCCACCGCTTATAATTCGCCATGGGCGACAACGGTAAGCGCTTGATCGTCGTGGGCGATCGCGTGCTGGTGAAGATCGAGGCGGGAGAGGACCGGACCAAGGTGGGGCTCTACCTTCCCCCGACGGCCATGGAAAGCCAGGCCGTGCAGGGCGGAACCATCATTGCGACAGGCCCCGGGCTTCCGATGCCCGACCTGATCGACAACAGCGAAGAGCCCTGGCGCGTGGCGATGCGCGAGACGCGGTTCGTTCCGATGCAGGCGCGGACGGGCGACTACGCGCTTTTTTTCAGAAAGGCGGCGGTCGAGATCACCTTCGACGGAGACCGGCATCTGGTCGTGCCGCAGACAGCCATACTTGCACTCGTGCGCGAGCCGCACGTGGAGGATTAGAAAATGTACGACGAGAGGCTGGTGGCGCCGATGCGTGAAGATCTCACGCGACTGGGTGTCGAAGAGATGCGCACGTCGGAAGCCGTGGACGCAAAGCTCAGGGATTCCAGGGGTACGACGCTGGTGGTAGTCAACTCGGTCTGCGGCTGCGCCGCGCGCAATGCGCGACCTGCTGTTGAGCGCGCCCTGCAGCACGAGGTCAAGCCGGACGCTGCAACTACCGTATTCGCGGGCCAGGACGTCGCCGCGGTCAGTCAGGCGCGGAGCTACTTCACCGGCTATCCGCCGTCATCCCCGCAAATCGCCCTGCTCAAGGACGGCAAGCTCGTGTTCATGCTCGAGCGCCATCAGATCGAGGGACGCACGGCCGAGGAGATCGCTAAAGATCTCACGGGCGCGTTCGACCGTTACTGCGGAACGGCACAGGCGGCATAAGTCGCGAGTTGATCCGCGTGGCGCGAGGCGGCAGGTCGTCGTCGGCCGCTACGCTCGCAAACCGCGCTCGCTAAGACGCGGCCTGTGACGACTTGCCACCTCGTGCCTTTCCGGGGTCGCTAGCGGCTGTTCCCGGGGCTCGTTTCGGCCGATACCATCGCTACGGCCGAGTCGGTCTGTGCAGCCCGGCGGTCGTAGCGTTGGCGAGCTTTGAGTCAGGTGCGTGCTCCGGCTCTGCTCTCCAGCGCGGTCCACACGAAGAAACGCAGCGGCACTGACGCAGCATATTCCGCAGGTAGTTGGAAATGCGGTT
>JBPCJJ010000040.1:0-7543 GCA_051005405.1 Gemmatimonadaceae bacterium
ACTCCGCCACCAGCGACGTCACCGGGTACCAGAACGGCGACTGACACGGGCTCGCGCCCGTACGCCGGAACCCTGTCGTCACCGAACGCGAACCCATTCCCCAGCACCTACACGCCATTTGCGTCGCAAGCCACGGTGATCCGCAACGCGACCATCATGACGGCGGCGGGCCCGGCCGTGCGGAACGGGTCCATCCTCCTGCGCGATGGCAAGATCGTGGAGATTGGAGCGACCGTGAACGCGCCCGCCGACGCGGTTGTGATCGACGGGACAGGCAAGTACGTCACGCCGGGACTCGTCGATACCCATTCGCATATCGGCGCGGGCGGCGCGCCGGGCGGACAGGGAGTTCTCCTCAACGACGTCAACGAAGCCACCGCACCGGTGACGGCGCACGTATGGGTCGAGCACAGCGTCTGGCCGCAGGACGTGCAGCTGCCACGCGTGCTCGAGGGCGGCGTCACCACCATACAGGTGCTTCCCGGTTCCGCGAACCTCATCGGCGGTCGCAGCGCAATTCTCAAGGTCGTTCCGTCGCGCACGGTCCAGGGCATGAAGTTCCCGGGGGCCAAGTACGGCCTCAAGATGGCGTGCGGTGAGAACCCGAAGCGGGTGTACGCGTCGCGCGGTCCTTCGACGCGCATGGGCAACGTCGCCGGATACCGCGCGGCGTGGATCGGCGCGGAGCGATACCGGAGGACGTGGGACAGCTGGCTCGCCAAGAGGACCGGTGACGCGCCGACCAGAGAGCTCGGCAACGAAACACTGGCGGAAGTGCTCCGCGGCAACATCCTCGTGCACAACCACTGTTACCGCGCCGACGAGATGGCGCAGATGATCGATATCGCCAACGAGTTCGGCTACAAGATTCGCTCGTTCCACCACGGCGTCGAGGCGTACAAGATCGCCGACATCCTGGCACGCGAAGGTATCTCCGGCTCGCTCTGGGCCGATTGGGGCGCATTCAAGGTCGAAGCGATGGACGCCGTGAAGGCCAACATCGCGCTCGTCGACCGCGCGGGTGCCAGGGCGATCGTCCACTCGGACGACGCGTCCGGCTCGCAGCGGCTGAACCAGGAAGCAGCGAAGGCGATGGCAGCCGGGAATGCCGCAGGCATCCCGGTGACTGAGGATCAGGCCATCAAGTGGATCACGCTCAATGCGGCCTGGGCGCTCGGGCTCGAAGACCGGATCGGATCGCTCGAGCAGGGCAAGAACGCCGACGTCGTGCTCTGGACGGGCAATCCGTTCAGCGTGTACTCGAAGCCGGAAAAGGTGTGGATCGACGGCGCAATGCTGTTCGACCGGCTCGATCCGAACCAGAACTGGCGCACCGACTTCGAGCTCGGGTACGTGCCGCGGAGGAACCTGCGATGACCACTACTACAATGACGGCGCTCGCGCGGCATGCGATGGCGGCGGCGCTCCTGCTGTCCGCTTCGTACGCGGGCGCGCAAACGGTGGCAATCACCGGCGGACGGGTGTTCCCCGTCAGCGGACCCGTGATCGAGAACGGAACGGTCATCATTCGTGACGGCAAGATTGTCGCGGTCGGCGCCGGCTTGGCCGTCCCCAACGGGGCGCGCACCATCAACGCCACAGGCAAGTGGGTCACGCCCGGATTGATAAACTCCTCCAGCCAGCTCGGCCTGAGCGAGATCGGGTCTGTGCAATCCACCGGCGATGCATCGGCGCGGGGGCGCGATGAGATCGCCGCGGCGTTCACCGTATGGGAAGGTCTCAATCCCCAGTCGATGTTGTTCGCGCCCGCGCGCGATGAAGGGATCACGACCGTGGTCGTAATGCCGCGCGGCGGACTTATCTGGGGTCAGGCGGCGGTCATCACGCTCGTGGATGGATCGCTCACCGATATGGTGACCCGCGCCCCGGTGGCCATGATGGCGCAGGTCGGCAATCCGGGTCAGGGCGGCTCGGGGTCGCGGGGCGAGCAGCTGCTGCGGCTGCGCGAGCTCTTCACCGACGTTCGTTTTTTCCGCGACAACCGGCGCGCGTTCGACCGCGCGGAGACCCGCGGGCTCGCAGCGAGTAGAAAGGATCTCGAGGCGCTGATCCCGGTCATCGAGGGGCGGCTCCCGCTGCTCGTGGCCGTCGATAAATCCAGTGACATCGAAGCGACGCTCCGTCTGGGGCGCGAGTTCGGATTGCGGCTGATCCTGGCCGGTGCTGCGGAGGGGTGGATGGTTGCCGATCAGATCGCGGCCGCCCGCATCCCGGTGCTCACCGGCGCCATGAACAACATTCCGGGCAGCTTTTCTTCGCTCGGTCGGAGACAGGACAACGCCGCGCTGCTCAAGCGGGCCGGCGTCGAAGTGCTGCTCATCGGTAACGCCGGAGGCGGCGGCGCGGACGAGCCTTTCAACGTGCGAAACATCAAGCAGGAAGCCGGCAACGCGGTCGCGTGCGGCATGACGTGGAATGATGCTCTTCGTGCAGTGACGCTCACTCCCGCGCAGGTATTCGGCGTGGAAGAGAGAACGGGCTCGCTACGGGCCGGCCGCGACGCAGACGTCGTGGTGTGGAGCGGCGATCCGTTCGAGTTCACTACCCGCGCGGAGCACGTGTTCGTGCGCGGCGTGGAGCGCGACGTGAGAAGCAGGCAGGAGCTGTTGACCGAACGGTACAAGACGCTCCCGCCCGCGAGGTGGGAGCCAGAAGGGCAGGATAGCAGCTGTAGGAACGGAAAAACAAAGCGGCGCGCTTTTCGGACGCGCCGCTTTTTTTACCGGATGTTGAAGGCGGATGACGGGAGGCCCATGGGGCGCAGCACTGCCCTGAACCGAGGATCGGCGCGAATGCTGTCGAACATCGGGTCGGACGAGACCTGGTATGCCGTCAATCCGATCACTCGCCGGTCGACGGCCTGTTTGAGAAACCTCAGTGCGGTGTCCACTTCGCCCAAGCCGGAATACGCGACAACGAGGGGGAAAAGCACGCGGTCGTCGCTCGCGCGACGGCGGAGATCGGCTACGGCCACGCGAGCTTCGCGTTCCCGCCCACAGCGGGCCTGTATCTGGATATTCTCGCCGATGTTGGTGGGATGCGTGCTATCGGCTTTGATCGCCTCGCCGGAATGAAGCAGCGCCGTAACGCAATCACCGGTGGAAGCGGCCGCGTGGGCGAGGATGCGGTGGACGATGGAAAGCCTCGACCCCAGTTCCAGCGCCCTTCTGCTCTCTGACAGTGATTCTACGGGACGACGGGCGACGTACAACGCGTACGCATGAGCTATTGCGGCGATCGGAGCGAGCGGATCCAGCGCCGTGGACCTTCGCATCTGCGCGAGCGATTCGTCCATTCGCCCGGTATGATACAGCAACTCGCCGTACCACTGGTGCGCTGTGGCGTGGCGTGGATCGAGCGCTATCGCCCGCTTGTACGCCTCCTCGGCGTCGCTCCAGCGCCAGGAATGAACCAGGGAAAGGCCGAGAGCTGAATACGCTTCGGAGATTGTGCTATCCAAACCGAGCGCGCGGCTGGCGGCTTGCTCCGTACGGCGCCTGGCTTCTTCGGGAGGGAAATCGATGTATTCCGGCAGGAGAGCGTAGGTCATCGCCACGCCGGCGTGCGCCCTCGCGAAGCGCGGGTCCTTCGCGGCCGCCTGCTCGAACAGCTCACCAGCCGCGGAGAGATTGCGGCGGTGCCATTCATAGCGCCCGCGGAGATAGAGGTCGTAGGCCTGCAGGTCATCGGTGCCTGCATCGGCGACGACCGGCAAGGCAGCCGCCCCCGCTAATCTTCCCTGCAGCGCGATCGCTATCGCGCGCGCGACATCCTCCTGGACAGCGAACACATCGCTCACTTCCCGCTCGTAACTCTCGGACCAGAGGCTGAGGCCGTCGGCTACGTTCGTCAGCTGAACGAACAGCCTAAGCTTGTCTCCAGCGCGGCGCACACGCCCTTCCAGCACCGCATCTACGTTCAGCTTCTCACCGATCGCCTTGACGTCCGGGTTACTCTCCCCTTTGAAGCTGAACGTGGACGTGCGGGACGCCACCAGCAGGCCCGGGACCTTTCCAAGCGCCGCGCTGAGCTCGTCGCTCATCCCGTCGGAAAAATATTCGTCGCTCTGGTCGCCGCCGAGGTTCATGAAAGGCAGCACGGCAATCGAACGAACGGGCTGCGCCGCGCCGCCACCGGGCGAGCTGGTGAACCGCGGCGCGAGCAGCAATGCTCCGGCAACGATGGCCACGCTGACTCCCGCGGCCACCGCCAGCAGCGATGGCGTCTTACGCCACCACGGCTTGTTGCGTTCGCCCGCCGCGCTGGCTCCACTGGTCAGCCCGGAGGAAAGGAGAGCGTCCAGTGTGTTGACCAGCTCCGCGGCAGTCTGCGGGCGGTCGGCTGGGCGCTTGGCGAGACAGCGCATGACCAGGTCCGCGAGCACGGGCGGAACGGTCGATCGCCTGACCTCCACGCGTTGCGGGACCTCGGCGATGTGGGCCGCGATCATCGCCCCCGCCGCGCGCCCGGCGAATGGTCCCTGACCCGTGATCATCTCGTAGGCCAGGACGCCCCAGGAGTAAATGTCGCTGCGATGATCGATGGCAGGGTCGGCAGCTGCCTGTTCCGGCGACATGTACGCCGGAGTTCCAATCGCCACCCCCCGCGTCGTGAGCGTGTCACCGCCCCCCTCGTTGGTCGAAGCGCTGAGCGCCTTGCCCACCCCGAAATCCGTAACCATCGCAGACCCGCTCGTGAGCAGCACGTTCTCGGGTTTGATGTCGCGGTGCACCACTCCCTGTCGGTGCGCGTACGCCAGCGCGCTGGCGACGTCGCGAAGAATCCGGACACACTCCAGAACCGGTAACTCACCCGCCTTGGATAGATGGGCGCGTAGCGATTCACCTTCCACGAAAGGCATCGTGAAGTACGGCAGCCCGGATATCTCGCCCGTGGAGTGGAGCGCCACTATGTGCGGATGCTGCAGGCGGGCCGCGAGTTGTATCTCGCGGTTGAACCTTTGGGCGCTAACGCCTGCCGCCATGTCGGGCGGCAGGATTTTCACGACGACGTCGCGGCCCAGCGTCCGATCGTGGGCAACGAAAACGCGCGACATGCCGCCGCCTGGCAGCTCGCGGTCTACCCGGTAGGCGTCACCGAGCGTGTTCTGTAGTTGAGTTTGCAGATCGGACGACAGGCTCGCTGCTCCGTGGGTGTCGCCCTAAGTGTAGGGCATCAGTCGCTACGAGGCCAAGACTACCTGGGGCTGCCCTAGCTTCAGGCGGGAGGCTGGGACTCGCTCGCAGAGGAGGATGGCGCGTCGTCCGACCTGGAAATTTGCGACTCGAATCGCGCGGCCGCTGCCTCCCGCTCCGACAGGGTCGCCGTGAGGCGGGCCTTCGTGTCGTCGTCGAGCTGCGAACCGCTCTGCTCAGCGCGGAAGATGGCGTAGCCCAGCGCCTGCGCTGCGCGGTCGGCTAGCTGCCGCTCCCGAAACGCGTCGACTCTGACCTTCCCTTCCTCGAGCGCGCTCTGCGTCGCCTTTCCGGCCTTCTCGAGTACGTCCTGCAACCCCTTGCCGGCGGTATCGAGCTCTCGCTTCAGGTTATCCCAGACTGCTGCCATGGACCGATCCTCTGTTAGGGCTGAAAGAAGTACGTCTCAACGCGGGGGAAAGTTGCAGCTAGCTATCCAGCCTGAACACAAACGGCTGCTGCACGATCTGTCGCACGGCCGTGCCGCCGATCTTCGCCGGCGAGAACCGATGACGCGGCAACACCTCGCGCACCGCCGCAGCAAACGCCGAATTCGTCGATTCCAGAATCTTGATGCTGCCCGCTTCCACCCGGCCGTTTGCGCCCACGACGAACTGCACCATCACGCGGCCGGTCACCCCCGACTCGCGCATCGAGCCAGGATATTCCGGCGCCGGATTCCCCCCCGAGGGCGACGCTGCCTGCTCGACCTGGAACTCGAAGTACGGCTGCGTGCTCAACCCGCCCGTGCCTGTGCCCTTGCTGCTGGCGTTGCCGGTGCCGCCTGCGACGCCGCCGGAGGTGCCACCAGCTACTCCCTTGCCCGAGAAATCAGCTTCGTTGGTCACAGCCGCCGAAAGGTCGATCTTGGGGATGGAGACCGGGATGTTCACCGGCGCCTGTACGACCTGGAACCCCTTGGGCGGGGCCGGCGCTTCCACGCGCGGCGCCTGCGGGGGGGCGGCCGCCACCTTTCTCACCGGCTCAGGCTCCCTGGGCTTGGGCGGCTCGGGCTTGGGCTTGGGCTCTTCGGGCTTGGGCTCTTCGGGCTTCGGCTGCTCTTTCTTGACCTCGACGTAGTTCAGCTTCTCTTCGCGGGTCTTTTCGAGAGCGTCCGAGCGCGCGTTGGCGGTAGCGACGACGGCGAGTACGAGAATGCCAAGATGCAGCGCGACGCTCAGGATGGTCCCAGCGGATGTACGCTGCTTCTTAGCCTTCGATTCGATCAAGGTCGTGAACATTAATTTCCCCCTTTAGAACTCCCGTCCAACCAGCGGAACGATCAAGGCAGCACCACTCCATAGAGCACTATCGGTGCCAATATCGCCCGAAAAAAAAGCGGGACCGGTGCTACCTAAATCCTGTCCCGGCGCCGAGTTTGTCACAGTCAAATGACTTGCCGGCGCGGCTCTCCAGCCGTGTCCGTTCTTTTTTCTCACCGTTCGCTCCGGCGACAACACACTTCTTTATCATGACGCTTCGTCAGAAGGGACGCGTACTGCTCGTCTTCCCGATGCTGCTGGCGCTGATCGCGATAGTGCCCGTGACGCGCGGAAGCTGGACCACGCTGGCGGCGCAGGAGACGGCCCCTGTCGCAGGCACACTGCCCGCGATTCAGGAAGAGATGCGCGACACTGCCCCGCTCCCCATCACGAGGCAGCAGCCGGAATCGGCCACGGTTCCCGCGACCGGGTTCATGGCTGCGGCCGACCGCGCGATGGGCCAGGTCAACAGCGTCATCGGCGCGGTCTTCTTTTTCGACATTCTGTTCTGGGATGACGCGCACACGCTACCGCTGGTCGTCTTCTGGCTCGTGGTCGCGGCGGTGTTCCTGACGTTCCGGATGGGATTCATCAATTTTCGTGCGTTCGGACACGCGGTGAGCGTCACCGCCGGCAAGTATACGGACCCGAAGCAGATCGGCGAGGTATCGCACTTCCAGGCGCTCACTGCAGCGCTGTCGGCCACCGTCGGGCTCGGCAACATCGCCGGCGTGGCGATCGCCGTCAGCATCGGCGGGCCGGGCGCGACTTTCTGGATGATCGTCGCCGGCCTTATCGGAATGACGTCCAAGTTCACCGAGTGCACGTTCGGCCAGCAGTACCGCGAGGTTCGCCCCGACGGCCGCATCATGGGCGGCGCGATGTTCTACCTGTCCAAGGGGCTCGCGGAGAAAGGGATGCCGAAGTTTGGCAAAGTACTCGCGGTCATGTTCGCGATCCTCTGCATCGGCGGATCGTTCGGCGGCGGCAACGCGTTCCAGGTCAACCAGTCGCTGAACGCGATCCAGGAGCAGGCGCCCTTCCTCGCGACGTATCCGTGGGTGT
>JBPCJJ010000041.1:0-18921 GCA_051005405.1 Gemmatimonadaceae bacterium
GGGATGAATGGCGCAGGGGCGTGGACTACGATTCCCTGGTCGCCGAGCTAGACGCGACAGTGAAGACGCCCGGCGTGGCAAACATGTGGTCCATGCCGATCAAGAACCGGCTCGACATGCTGGCCACGGGGATCAAGACGCCGGTGGGGATCAAGATTTTTGGTCCCGAGCTGGTCGTGCTCGACCGAATAGGCAAGGAGATCGAAGGTCTTCTCCCGGCGGTCGAGGGCACCAACTCTGTGTTCGCCGAGCGCGCCGTGGGTGGACGTTATCTGGATATCACCGTCGATCGCGAGGCCGCCGCGCGGTACGGCATTACCGCCGACGAGGTACAAATGGCGATGATGACCGCCGTTGGCGGGATGCCGGCAGGGACCGTGATTGAGGGACGTGAGCGCTACGAGGTGCTGGTCCGGTATCCCCGCGAGCTGCGCGCCGACGCGGAGCAGATCCGCAATTCCCTCGTCGCGACGCCAGCGGGCGCGCAGGTAACGTTGGGACAACTGGCGAGAATCGGCGTCACGAACGGCTCGACGCTGATCAAGTCGGAGAACGCGTATCTCAACAACATCGTTTACGTGGATGTGAGGGACCGCGACATCGGCGGTTACGTGGCCGACGCCCGCGCTTTGCTCGAGCAGCGACTCGAACTCCCTCCGGGTTATCGCATCGAATGGTCGGGGCAGTTCGAGGCGATGGAGCGGGCTGGGAAGAAACTTCGCGTGGTGGTCCCGATCACGCTGGCGATCATCTTCCTCCTGCTGTTCGTCAACTTCAGGAGCGTGACGGAGAGTGCGATCGTCATGCTGTCGCTGCCTTTCGCGCTGGTGGGCGGCGTCTGGCTGATGTGGCTGCTGGGTTATAACCTGAGCGTGGCGACGGCGATCGGTTTCATCGCACTGGCGGGTGTAGCGGCCGAGACGGGCGTGGTGATGCTGCTGTATCTCGATCAGGCCTATGCTGCGCGCCGCGAGCGCGCGCCCATAGGAACACGCGCCGACGTGGACGCGGCCGTGGAGGAAGGTGCCGTCGAGCGGGTCCGGCCCAAGATTATGACCGTTACCGCGATCATCGCTGGACTCCTGCCAATTCTATGGAGTCAGGGAGTGGGCGCCGACATGATGAAACGGATCGCGGCGCCGATGGTGGGAGGAATGATTACGAGCACGGTGCTCACGCTCGTGGTGATTCCGGCTATTTATTCGCTCTGGCGTGAGCGGGAGCTGAGGCGCGCAGCGCGCTTCGCTCCGGGTCCGGTGGCCGTGTTGCCGGAAACAGCGTGGAAGCAGCACTCGTAGCGATGCATTCACTTTCTCAACCTATTTCATGGAGCTTCTAATGCGAACTCTACACATCGCAGCCGGAACCGCCCTTCTCGCGCTGATCGCGTGCGGCGGCAACGAGCGCGAGGCAAGCGACACCGGCGCGACCGCGGAGGCCGCGGTGCCGGGGACGGCACCCTCGACTCACGCTGGTATGCAAGGCATGGAAGGCATGGGCGACATGCCAATGGGAGGCACCGCGATGGATCAGATGGGCGCGCACATGGCGGCGATGCGGGGCGCGAGCGGCGACAGCATAATGCGGATGCTGCCGATGCACCGGCAGATGGCGGCGAACATGCTCGCGCGATTCAACCGCGAGATGTCGCAGATGAACATGCCGGACGACCCCGCGTGGCGGGCGACTGTTGACTCGCTGCGGCAGGATCTTGCGCGGATGCCGGAGGTGACGGCAGCGGAGATGCAGCGGCTGATGCCGGCTCACCACGCGCGAATGACTCGGCTGATGGATATGCACCGCTCGATGATGGGACGATGAACGCACGATTCGCCGCGCGCTACCGGATCTTGCCGATCGAGGACCGGCGAACACACGCGTAGCGAAGTACAATTCTGCTCGGCCACCAGGACAGAGTGGGCTCAGATGGAACCGCTTCTCACCCTCGCTGACCGGGCGCGAAATCAATACAGCAAACCCATACGAGGGCCGGAGCAGAATGAGTTATCCTCGATTTACCGGTGCCGCCGCGATCGTCGCCGCGAGCGCGCTGCTGGGGTGCGAGCGCGCCGAGCGCACCTCCGCCTCGGATTCGGCGGCGGCAAGCACCGTTGCGACTGTTCCGAGTCCAACGGGCGCCGGCGCGGGCGAGCCTTTCCTGGCGGCGGGCGCCGATGGCTCCGTCTATCTCAGCTGGCTCGAGCCCGTAGACTCAGCGCACGCGCTCAAATTCGCGCGGTACGACGGCGCCACTTGGTCCGAGCCGCGCACGATTCGCGCGGGCCGTGACTTTTTCGTCAACTGGGCCGACTTCCCGTCCATCAAAGTGCTGGACGACGGGCGGCTCGCTGCGCACTGGCTGCAGAAGACCGGGCCCGGAACCTACGCGTACGGCGTACGTGTGTCGCAGTCGGTGGACGGTGGCGCGACGTGGAGCGAGCCCGTGATTCCGCATCGCGATTCCTCGGACACCGAACATGGTTTTGTCACGCTCTGGCGCGAGGGCGCGGGTATGGGCGCGGTCTGGCTCGACGGGCGGAGGTACAACAAAGAGGGGCATTCGCCGACGAACGAGATGATGCTGGTCACGACCACCATCGGTCCTGATGGGCGGCTCGGCGCCGAGACGCGGCTCGACGAGCGCGTATGCGACTGTTGCCAGACTGCCGTCGCGATGACCGCGAACGGGCCGCTCGTGGCTTATCGTGATCGCTCGCCCGACGAGATTCGCGACATATACGTCGTGCGGAGGGTCGATGGCGGTTGGACGACGCCCGTCGCGGTTCACGCGGACGGATGGAAGATTGCGGCTTGCCCGGTCAATGGACCAGCAATCGCAGGTAGCGAGAGTCGCGTCGCGCTCGCCTGGTTTACTGCGGCTGAGGACAGCGGGAGGGTGAACGTTGCGTTCTCGTCGGATGCTGGAGCGACGTTCGGACCTCCGGTGCGGATCGATGAGGGCAAGCCCGCGGGGCGTGTGGATGTCGCGCTGCTCCGCGATGGCGGCGCGCTGGTGAGCTGGATCGAGCGGACCGGCGGCGACACCGCTGCTGTCCGCGTCAGGCGCGTGACAGTGGACGGCAAGACAGCGCCGCCGGTGACCATCGCGACGTCATCTGCTGCGCGCGCGAGCGGGTTTCCGCGAATGGTGATGCGAGGCGACGACGCGATGTTCGCGTGGACGGAGCCCGGCAAGCCCGCCGCTATTCGCATCGCAAAGCTCTCCAGCCCCGGTAGATGAGAAGCATGAGATCTCGCGCGGGTTGGTTGACACCAGTCTGGTGTATTGTTGTCGGGAGCGGTTGCGCCGAGGGCGCGGGCGGCCCTGCGCGTGTCGACGTCGGCCTGCCAGTCCCGGCGTACAGCGCTCTGTCGCTGTCCGGTGACAGCGTGTCGCTCGCCGCGCACCGCGGGAAGGTCGTGCTACTGAACGTGTGGGCGACGTGGTGCCACCCTTGCCGCGATGAGATTCCAGAGCTGCAGGCGATCCACGAGAAGTACGCCGCGCGCGGACTGGAGCTCGTCGGCGTAAGCGTGGATACGGAGAGCGCCGATGATGCGATCCGCGCTTTCGCGCGCGACTTCCGCATGACGTACCCGATATGGCGTGACCCGGGCGAGCGCGTGTCCGCGCAATTTCACATCGTCGGCGTTCCCACGACTTTTCTGATAGACAGGGAGGGCGTGCTGCGGTGGCGTAAGACCGGACCGATCAAACCGGGTGACGCCGCCCTCACCAAGGCGCTTGAACAGGCACTGGGTAGCTGAGATTGGAGTCGTCCGATTCCGTAGGGATTTTCATCAGCTTTACCGCCGGCGTGCTGAGCTTCCTTTCGCCGTGCGTGCTACCGCTGATCCCCAGTTATATCACGTTCATCACGGGACTCGGCCTCGACGACGTGCAGCGGTCCCGCAGGATCGCGCTCGTGCATTCGCTCCTGTTCGTCGCCGGGTTCACGCTCGTCTTCCTCGCGCTCGGCGCGACGGCAACTGCATTCGGACGGATGCTGGGTTACCACCGGGTTTGGGTTGGCCGGATCGGTGGACTGCTCGTCGTTCTTCTCGGGCTGTATCTGATCGGCGCGTTCAATTTCGGTCCGTTCGCCCGCGAGCGCCGCGTGCACCTCGCGACCAAGCCGCTCGGCTACTTCGGTACGCTGGTGGTCGGGATGGCGTTCGCCGCCGGATGGACGCCGTGCATCGGTCCGATACTCGGGGCCGTGCTGACGTATACCGCCAGCTCGGCCGACCTCAATCGCGGGTTGATCCTGCTGCTCGCATACTCACTTGGCCTGGCCGTGCCGTTCGTGGCTGCGGCGTTGATGGTGGATCGGTTTGTCGCGCTTTTCGAGCGGTACCGCGGGGGACTAGTGTGGATGTCCCGGATCGCAGGCGCGTTGCTGATCGCGGTCGGGATACTGATGCTCACGGACATGATGATCGTGATGACCCAGTGGCTTCAGCCGCTGACACCGGAGTTTCTCCGGAGCCGGCTATAAACGGCAGCCGGTCTACCCGCTCGCCTCGTCATATAAGCCCGGGAGATCGATAACCAGCGGCGCCGGCATCCCCGATGGCTGCCAGGTAATGCTCTGACTGAACACCTCGCCTGGATCGTCCACGCTGCGCCAGCGCGAGATGATGCGTGCGTCGGGATTGGCAATCCAGTATTCGCTCACGCCGCCGGCCATATACAGCTCGCGCTTGATCTGGTAGTCGAGTAAAGGATTGCCCGGCGACTGCACTTCGATCGCGAGCATGACATCTCCGAGGGCGTAGGGGTACGGCGGCTGTTTGCCCCCCACGAGCCGCACGACGAACACGTCCGGCTGCACGCGATTGCGCGTTCTGTCGCCGCGGCGCACATCGGCCGGGGAGAACAAGGCTCGCGCGGCCGTGGAACCCCGGAGGTACGTGTGCAAGTGAGCGAAGCACTCGCCGGCCACGAGCTGATGCACGTTCGACGGCGCAGGAGTCACGTACAGCACCCCGTCGATGATCTCGTACCGCTGGCCGTCGTCCGGCAGCGCGTCGAGCATTTCGACCGTCCAATTCTCCTGCGTGGCTGGCATACCCATAATCTGCTCGGCTCGGCGACGAAGAAACAAGGAGGCACGCGGCCAGCATAGCGATCCCGCGGCAATGCTTCATCATCCTCCCATTCCCGCCGCAACCGGAGATTCCCGGGCGCCAGAACAGAAGCGCGCCACGTACTGGTTCGCGGTCTAAAAAGCTTCGGGAGTTTCGACGGGGGATCCAAGATGTGAGATGGCAGAAATCAGATAGCCAGATTGCCAGAGCTGGCTATCTGGTTTCTGGCTTTCTGGCATCTCGTGCCTTGGGTTCCGCTGCATCATTTCCGGAGCGCATGTCCCCAGTGCCGCCACGACAGCGCACCGGCTAGCATTCCGCTCCATGGCGGAGACCGGGCAGGAAGAGAGACGCGACGCGCCGCGCGCCGAGCGCGAGTACGACCGCACCGTCACGACGCGGCTGCGCAGCTTCGGTCGCGAGCTGGGGCCGGGGCTCATCACCGGCGCCGCCGACGACGATCCGTCGGGTATCGCGACCTACTCGCAGGCCGGCGCGGCGTTCGGCTTCGGGCTCCTGTGGACTACGGTCATCACGCTGCCGCTGATGACCGCGGTGCAGCTCATGTGCGCGCGGATCGGCCTGGTCTCCCAGCAGGGGCTGGCGGCGGTCCTGAGGGAGCATTACTCCAAGTACCTGCTCTGGGCGGTGTGCGCCCTCCTCCTGTTCGGCAACGTCGTGAACATCGCGGCGAACCTCGGCGGTATGGGAGCGGCCGCCGGCCTCGTGACGGGGCGCCGCTCGATGCTCTGGGTGCCGCTGTTCACTGCCATTACGATCGCGTTCCTCATCTTCGCTTCGTACCAGCTGATGAGCTCGATTCTCAAATGGCTGGCGCTGGCGCTGTTCGCATACGTCATCTCCGCCTTCCTGGCGAAGCCGGACTGGATGGATGTGCTGGATGCGACCTTCCATCCGCACTTCGAGATGAACCGGCGATATCTGCTCACCTTCGTCGCCATTCTCGGCACGACGATCTCGCCGTATCTGTTTTTCTGGCAGGCCGCGCAGAATGTGGAGCACTATGCGGACGCCGCCGAGCCGGGCCGGCCCCGGCGCGCGATCGAGCGCGAGCTGCGGTCCGCGGGACGCGACGTCGGCGCGGGGATGCTGATCTCCAACGTGATCATGTTCTTCATCATCCTTACCGCGGGTGCGACGCTGCATCCCGCGGGGATCACGACGGTGGACACCGCGGCCGAAGCCGCGTTGGCGTTGGAGCCGCTCGCCGGAAAGGCGGCGTCGCTGGTGTTCGCCATCGGAATCATTGGAACGGGGATGCTTGCCGTTCCCGTGCTCGCCGGGTCGGCCGCGTACGCCGTCGCCGAGGCCGGTCACTGGCGGGGCGGCATGAACCGGAGGCCGACGCAGGCGCGCCACTTCTACATCGTCATCGTGCTCGCCATGGTGACGGGGATGGCGCTGAACTTCGGCGGCGTGAACCCGATGCGGCTGCTGTTCGGCGCGGCCGTCGTGAACGGCGTGCTCGCCCCACCGCTCATCGTCGTCATTCTTATGATCTGCAACAACCGCGAGATCATGGGTGAGAAGCGCAATGGATGGCTGATCAACGCCGGCGGGATCGTGGCGGCGCTGTTGATGGGGCTCGGCGCCATCGCCCTGCTTATCTCGTGGCTGTAGGAGGCGGGGCGGGGGGCTGAGGGCGCGGACCCGGCGGCTTCACGATCAGCCGGTCGCCGATGCGGATCCGCGGGCCGTCGAGCCGGTTCCAGGCCTGAAGCTGCTCCACAGTGGTTCCAAATGTGTTCGCGATGGTGGAGATCGCGTCTCCGCGGCGAACCACGTAGTGCAGGGGCGCGCTCGACATTTCGCGCACCCGGGCGCGGAGCCGCGCCTCGCGCGCCGCCAGCTCCCGCTGAGCCGTGTGAGAACCGTTGACGTAGGCCTCCAATGAGTCCAGCTCGGGCCGGTGGTCGCCGGTCGCCGCGAAAGTCGTTGCCTGGTCCCCGCGCCTCACCTTCACCCCCGGCGCGCTCAGGAAATACACCCGCCCCGGGTCCATCTCCAGCATTGTGTCGTTGACGAACTGCTCGACGATGATCGCGGGCGGGGCATCCGCGCTCTCGAGGTTGTCCTTGGGCGCGACCCCGATGAAGATCAGCCGCTCGTCGGTGGCCGCCAGCACGCCGTTCGTTCCGCGGAAGTAATCCGCAGGTCGGCGCATGTAAACATGCGCCTGCCGCTGCACCTTCTCGCCGAATCGCAGGGTACCGCTGGTCAGCTCGCGCTCGGCGAGCTCCCGGGCCTCGGGAATGTCCACCCCCCTCATAAAGAAGAGGTAGCCGAACGCCGCTATTCCGAGGACGAGCGCCAGTGTCCCGATCAACAGGCGCCTGATGAGTCTGAACGAGCGGTACAGCCCTTCCGATTCTTTCATTTCCTGGAATTTCCCATGGCGTATCAGTCGTAGCGAGGGGCAAGCTCCATACCCCGCGCTGCATCACAAAGATGATATTTGTTGCCGCTCAAGTCGTTCCTGTGGCGTTCTCAGGTTATTGCTCTAATTGGTTAATAGCATTACCTTTATACGTATATCAACAACCGTACTACCAATAAAGGTCATGGCCGAGTGGATTGGGCGCGACCTTGAGCTTCTGCGGAAGCTTAGGGGGATGCGCCGCCAGGATGTAGCCGCTCAGCTTCGGCAGCCGGTATCCGTTTCTACGATCCGCAACATCGAGCACGACGAACATTACAACGTCTCGCTCGATCTGTTGGGTCAGATAGCCCAGGTGCTGGGCGCGGACGTGCGGATCACGCTGGAGCCGCGGGAAGTCAAGGCGAAGGTGCTGGCGGAGGGTGCGAAACGGGTGGTCGCGAGCGACCACTTCATCCGCATCATCCGTGAGAACCATCCGGATTGCCCGTTGACGAACTCGCAGATCGGCCGGCGAATGTGGGGATTTGCCAGTGCCCGGGGCGCGTTACGCGTCCGGGAGCGAAAGCTGGTGAAGAAGGCGCTGAGCTGGACCGGACTGAAGCGGGCGCCGACTACCGCCACGGAATATGAAGTATTCGATGAAGATGTGGTGGCACTGGAGTTGTATGCCGATCGCCTCGGAAGAGCATTCAGGGACGATAAGGGCAGGCTTCTGGTTCCGGTGTCCTGACCGACTTTTCACCCTGCATACCGGGATGGATATGAACGCAACGCACGAACGCCGGAGAGACCAGCCCGTAACCCGGGCCAGGTCAGCGCGCGCGCGAAGCCTTCGCACGGTGTCGCAGGCTGTTTTTGCGGGCGCCATGATGGTGGGCGGCGTGATCTGGGCGGGGACGCGGGCGGGCACCGTTTACGCCAAGCCGGGGGAGCTTCTCTCCCTGCCGGCGACGGTGGTCAGGCCTGCACTTTCCCCCGAGCAGATTCTCATCGGTGACGCCACCCCGGACCTCACGTCTCCGATTACCCAGCGGGTGGCGTTCGTGCTGCGCAAGTTCGCCAAGGACGAGCGCGTGGCGGATCGCGCGGCTACCGCGCTGGTTCGAGAGGCCTCGAAGAAGAACATCGATCCCGTGCTTCTCGTCGGCCTGATGATCACGGAGAACTCCAGGATCGACCCGCTGGCCAAGAGCAACGTTGGGGCGACGGGTCTCATGCAGGTGATGCCGTTTCACGCAGGCGAGTGGGGATGCGGCTCGGACAACCTGGTGAACGTCGAGTCCAATATCTGTCACGGCGTGGCGATTCTGGCCGATTACGTGCGACGCTCGCCCAAGGACCTGCACAAGGCGCTGCTCCGGTACAACGGCTGCGTCCGCGGCACGAACACCCCCAACTGTCACACGTATTCGTCCAAGGTCTATAAGCACGCGAACAACGCATCGCGACTGATGGTCGCCATGGGTGGCGACGGCGAGAGCTACCGCGCCCCTGCGAATGCGCGCCGCGTCAGCAAGGCGAAGGCTCCCGTCAGGCGTACGGCCAGAAACTCGACGGCCAGAAAGGCCACGACGAGCAAGGCGACCGCCAGGCGCACGGCCAGCAAGCGCGTGCGACCCGCGCGGAGCACGCGTTCCCGGGCCGTCGCGAAGCCGGCGCCTATCAAGGTGCCGAAACAGGTCGTGCTGGGCGAGATCAAGGTCGTTCGGTAGTCTTCGCGGCGCGTGAGCCCGGGTCACTGACCGGGTACTCCTCGCCGGCCCTACGCTAGCTCGCTTCGCTCGCTCGCTAAGAAAGGCCTGCACGGAGCACCCAGCCCGCCAGCCCGGGCTCAGTGCCAGGGTATAATTCGCCGATGCGTCGGCCGCCTCCAGAGCTCGCACTTCTCGTCGCCGTCCTCGGCATTTCCGTCGCAGCCCCGCTCGTGCGGCTCTCGGACGCTCACCCCATTGCTATCGCGTTCTGGCGGCTCGCGTTCTCGCTCGGCGCCGTCGTCGTTGCGCTCCTCGTTACCGGCACATGGCGCGAGGTGAGGGCGCTTTCGCGGCGCGAGCTCGCGATCGGAGGAGCGGCGGGCGTGATGCTCGCCGTGCATTTCTGGTCATGGAACGCGTCGGTCGATCTAACCACAATTGCTGCATCGACCACCTTGGTCAGCCTCCAGCCGGCGATCGTCGCGGTCCTCTCCGCTTTTCTCCTGCGCGAGCGCCCGCTACCCCTCCAGATCGCCGGGATCTCTCTCGCGCTGGTGGGTGCATTCATCATCAGCACGCCGGCTCTTTTCTCGGACTCCGCGGCGTCCGGCGCCAATCCGGCGCTCGGGAATTCGCTAGCGCTCGTCGGCGCTGTGACTGCATCCATCTATTACCTGGCCGGCCGCCGCCTCCGGACGGGGCTCGGCCTGTGGCCATACGTGGCGATCGTTTACGGGGCGTGTTTCGCGTCCCTCGCGGTGATGGCTGCCATTTCAGGTATCGATCTCGCGCCTCAGCCGGCGCGCGAGATATGGATCTTCATTGGCCTGGCCGTCGGGCCGATGCTGCTGGGGCACACGGCGATGAACTACGCGCTCCGATACAGGCCGGCGTACGTCGTCAACCTCACGGTGCTCACCGAGCCGGTGGGCGCGACGCTCATCGGCGCCGTGCTGCCGGGAATCCGCGAGATCCCGCCGATTTCCGCGCTGATCGGAGGGTTCGTAATATTGGCCGGAGTCGTATTGACTGTTCTCGCCGAGCGGCCGGGAAAGCGCGGCGAGCCGCGCGCTTATACTACAGGTGAACCAGCAGGCTAACCACTGCTTCCCTCACGATGATGAGACTCGCGTCCAGGTCCTCCCTCGTTCTCGGCCTCGCGCTCCTCGCGTCGGCGCCTGCCGTCGCGCAATTGCCGGTCACCACGCCGCGACAACAGTTCGGCCACGGCCTGGGTGACGACTATTTCCTCGCCAACTATCGCCAGCTGGTGGACTACTGGCGGAAGATCGACGCGGAATCCGACCGGGTCCGCCTCGAGCAGATCGGCACCACCAGCGAAGGAAGGCCGATGCTCATGGCGGTGATCACTTCGCCCGAAAATCACGCGATGCTCGGGCGGTACCAGGAAATCGCCCGGAAGCTCGCGCTTGCGGAGGGGATCTCCGAGGCCGAAGCGCGGGCACTGGCCGCCGAAGGTCGCGCGGTCGTCTGGGTGGACGGCGGACTGCACGCGAGCGAGGTGCTCAGCGCGCAGCAGCTGATGGAGTTGGTTTACGAGCTGGCGAGCGGCACCGACGCGGAGACTACCCGGTTTCTGCGGGACGTCATCGTGCTGGCGGTTCACGCCAACCCCGACGGCCACGACCTGCTGGCCGACTGGTACATGCGCCGGAGCGACACCTTGCAGCGCACCACGCGTGGCGTCCCCCGGCTGTATCACAAGTACATCGGGCACGACAACAACCGTGATTCGTTCATGGCTTCGCAGCTTGAAACGCGGGCGATGGACAGTGTGATGTTCCGGGCGTGGTACCCGCAGATCATGTACAACCATCACCAGACCTCGCCGGCAGGAACGATCATGTTCGCGCCGCCGTTCCGGGATCCGTTCAACTACAACTTCGATCCGCTCGTCGTGACGATGCTCGACCAGGTCGGCTCGGCGATGCATAGCCGGATGGTGGCGGAGGGGAAGCCGGGGACCGTGATGAGGGGCGGGGCCAATTTCTCGACCTGGTGGAACGGCGGTTTGCGCACGACGACGTACTTCCACAACATGATAGGGCTGCTGACGGAGACGTTCGGAAGCCCAACCCCGCAGTGGATCTCGCTGGTTCCGAACCGGCTGTTGCCGAGCGGCAGCCTGCCGATGCCCGTTACGCCGCAGCTTTGGCGATTCCGCCAGTCGATGGATTACGAGCGCACAGCCAACCGCGCTGTGCTCGACTTCGCGTCTAAGCATCGCGAGGAGCTGCTCTACAACATCTATAGAATGGGCCGCAATTCCATCGAGCGCGGAAGCCGCGATCATTGGACGACCACGCCGGACCGGGTGGCAGCGCTCAAGGAAGTAATCGGGGCGGACACGCTCGACAGCTACAGCCCCGAGCAGGTAGCCAACTATCTGGCGGCGTTCTCGAAGCCCGAGGACCGCGATGCGCGCGGGTATATCCTGAGCGCGGGGCAGCCCGACTTCGCGACGGCGACGAAGTTTGTCAACACGCTGATCAAGACCGGTGTCACGGTGCATCGCGCAACGGCGCCGTTTTCCGTGGCGGGCAAGAGTTATCCGGCCGGGTCATTTGTCGTGCTCGCGGCGCAGGCCTTCAGGCCGCACGTGCGGGACATGTTCGAGCCTCAGAACCACCCCGACGACATTCCGTATCCCGGCGCGGCCCCGACTCCTCCGTACGACGCTGCCGGATGGACGCTGGCGTATCAGATGGGCGTGACGTTCGACCGGGTGCTCGAGGGCTTTACGGGGCCGTTCGAGCGAGTCTCCGGGTTCGCGCCGGTTCCGCAGGGAAGTGTCACCGAAGTCGCGGGAGCGCCCGGGTATCTGCTGGGACACGAGGCCAACGACGCTTTCGTCGCCGTGAACCGGCTGCTGGCCGTCGGGCATGAAGTTTATTGGCTGAGGGATAGCGTGCGCACTGCGTCCCGCACTTTTTCCGAAGGCGCCTATTTCATTCCGGCGGGAGCATCTGTGTTGCCCGTGCTGCGCCAGGTTGCAGCGGAGAAAGGACTCACAATTCTCCCTGCGCAGCGCGCGCCGGCGATCGGCGCGGCCCTGAAGCTGCGCCCTTTGCGCGTGGGATTGTGGGATAGCTACGGCGGGTCGATGCCGTCCGGGTGGACGCGGTGGCTGCTCGAGCAGTTCGAGTTTCCTTTCACCGTCGTGTATCCGCCCGAGCTGGACGCGGGGAATCTGCGTGAGCGGTTCGACGTGATCATCCTTCCCAACGGCGCCCAGCCGGTCGATCTGGCGTCGCGGTCCGGGGCCCGCTCGGCTTCGCTAGCGACTGCGCCTGCGGACGCGCCGGCTGAATGGCGAGCGCGGGGCGGGGTCCTGAGCGAATCGCGAACGGTGCCGCAGCTCCGTGCCTTCCTCGAGGCGGGCGGCCGGATCCTCGCGATCGGCAGCGCGACGGAGCTGTCGTCTGCGCTCGACCTGCCCGTAACGAACGCGTTGACGGACTCGGCGGGGCGTGAGCTCCGAAGGTCGAGCTACTACGTTCCCGGCTCCGTGCTGCGCGCCCGCGTGGACAACACTCACCCTCTCGGCCACGGGATGCCGCGATACACAGACATGTTCTTCGACAACAGCCCGTCATTCCGCCTCGGATCCGGCGCGTCGCAGCTTGGCGTGACGCGCGTGGCCTGGTTCGATTCGGCGACCCCGCTCCGAAGCGGGTGGGCCTGGGGACAGCGGTACCTCGAGAATGCGGCTGCAGTCGTTGAAGTGCGCGTGGGGCAGGGCACGCTGGTCCTGTACGGCCCTGAGGTGCTTTTCCGGGCTCAGCCGCACGGCACGTTCAAGCTGCTGCTCAACGGCATTCATTATGGAGGGGCTCAGGCGTGGCGTTGAAGTAGCTACTTGTATCCCTCCGCCTGCATGGTGAACAGCTCCTCATAAAGCCCGCCGCGGGCGACGAGCTCGCTGTGCGTCCCTTCGTCCTCCACGGCGCCGTTGCTCAGCACGATGATCCTGTCCGCCATCCGCACCGTGGAGAACCGGTGTGATATGAGCACAGCCATCCTTCCGGACACCAGTTCCGAGAAGCGCATGAAAACCTCGTATTCCGCGCGCGCGTCCAGGGCGGCGGTCGGCTCGTCGAGAATGAGCACCTGCGCGTCGCGCATGTAGGCCCGGGCGAGCGCGATCTTCTGCCACTCGCCGCCCGAGAGATTCACTCCTTCCTCGAACCTGCGGCCGAGCATCTGCTTGTAGCCCTTGGCGAACCGCGGCAACAGGCTCGACGCGAGTGATTTGTCGGCGGCGGCACGGATGCTCTCCGGGATGTTCTCTCCATCCTCCAGCCGGTTCCGGACCGACTCAATCTCGCCGACGCCAATGTTCTCGTCGAAGCGCAGGTCGTAGCGCACGAAGTCCTGGAAGATCACGCCGATCGCGTTCCGCACCGACGCGAGGTCGTACTCGCGCAGATCGCGCCCATCGAGAAGTATCCGTCCCTCGGTGGGATCGTACAGGCGGGCGATCAGCTTCGTAATCGTAGTCTTGCCTGCGCCGTTCTCTCCCACGAGCGCGAGGCGCTCGCCGGGATTCAGCGTGAAGTCGAGACCGCGCACCGCCCAGCGCTCGCTCCCCGGATACCGGAACCCGACGTTGTCGAACACGAAGCCTTCGCGCACAGGCCGCGGCACCGGGGGTGCGGCCGGCGCCGACACGATCGTGGGCTTCATCTCGAAGAATATGAACAGGTCGCGGAGGAACAGCGCCTGCTCGTACACCGCGCTGGCCGCGAGAAGGACGGCCTGAATCACGTCGCGCCCCCGCGCGAACGACGCGGCCAGGAAGGTGAGATCGCCGATCGTGATCTCGCCCCTCACTGCCCGCAGCACGATGATGACGTAAGCCGCGTAGTACCCGATCGTCCCGAGTATCGAGAGCAGGGCGCTGACGACTCCCCGCTTGATCGAAAGCTTCCGGTTCTCTTCGTAGAACCGCTGCGCGAGCGTGCGGTACCTGTCCGTGAGCCACGAGGCGAGCCCGAACATCTGGACTTCCTTCGCGGTGGCGTCGCTCGCTCCGACGTATCGGATGTAGTCGAGCTGTCGCCGCTCCGGCGTCCAGCGGAACAGCAGGGAGTAGCCGAGCGAGGCGAAGTGAGTCTCGCCGAGGAAGCTCGGTACGATCGCCACCACGAGGAGGATCAGCAGCAGGGGATTGTATGCCACGAGTGCCGCGCCGATCGTGAGCAGCGTTATGAAATCCTGGCCGATCGCGAGGAGCTGCGTGAGCAGCGATATGCGACCGACCGTCTGTCGCCGCGCGCGCTCGAGGTGGTCGTAGAAGCCGGGATCTTCAAACTGCGCGAGATCGAGCGTGGCCGCGTGCTGCATCAGCCGGACGCTCATCCTGTTGGAGAAGAGGTCGCCGAGGAGGCTCTCGACAAGCGATGAAGCCCGGGCGAGCACTTCACCCGCGACCACCACGGCAAGCTCCATCGCCAGATAACGCCACACGTCGCCGAAGTCCGCGCGGCCGGCGCGGGCCTCCAGCACGGAGTCGATTATCAGCTTGCCGATCCAGAAAGTCAGGATCGGGATGAAGCCGCGCGCGACTCTGAGCAGCGCCATCGTGAGCGCGAGTCCGCGGTGCGTTTGCCAGACCAGCTTCGCCAGCGCCGGGACGTACTGCAGTGCCTCCAGGCGCTCGCGCCAACTGGCTTCGCGGGTGTCGGGTCGGGTCGGCGGTATGAATCCGCTTGTCGGCGGGTGCGTCACGGGCGGTCGGGGTCGATATTAATTGCTATGATGCGCGGTCCGCGGTGCGCGCACCACACAGCCAGAGGCGGATGATAGCAGGTAGCGAGGCGGAACTGTCGCAGAAGGAAATCGAGCGGTATAGCCGCCAACTTTCGCTGCCGGCGATCGGCATGGAGGGGCAGCGGAGGCTCAAGCGCGCCCGTGTCCTCGTCGTAGGGGCCGGCGGGCTGGGGTCGCCGACGCTGCTATATCTCGCGTCAGCGGGAGTCGGCACGATCGGGATCGTCGATTTCGATCCAGTGGACGTCACGAACCTGCATCGCCAGATCCTGTACACAGAAGCGGACGTCGGCGGCTCGAAAACACGCGCTGCTGCTGCCCGCGTCAAAGCGGCGAACCCGCACGTGAATGTCGAAGTCCATGAGACACGGCTGACATCCGCCAACGCGCTCGAGATCGTCGCCGGCTACGATATCATCGTGGACGGCACGGACAACTTCGCGACGCGCTACCTGGTCAACGACACGGCAGTCCTGCTCGGAAAAATCAACGTGTACGCCAGCGTCCTCCGGTTCGAGGGTCAAGCCTCCGTGTTCGGCGCGCCCGGCGGACCCTGCTACCGGTGCCTCTTCCGTGATCCTCCTCCTGCCGGGCTGATTCCGAGCTGCGCGGAGGCGGGCGTGCTTGGCGTGCTCCCCGGGATCATGGGGAGCATCCAGGCGTCGGAGACCATCAAGGTGATAACGGGAGCCGGCGCGCCGCTCGTGGGAAGACTGCTTCTGTTCGACGCTCTGTCCATGAAGTTCCGGACGATGGAAGTGCGTCGTGACCCGGATTGCCCGATGTGCGGGACGCGCGAGATTCGCGAATTAGTGGACTACGATGTCTGGTGCGGAAGCACGGCCGCGCCGCCACCCAGCGAGGGAGGGAGCGGGGTAGGGGAAATCACTCCCGCGGCGCTGTCCGAGCGGATCGCTCGCGGTGACGACATACTGCTTCTCGACGTCCGCGAGCCGTTCGAATGGGAGATCGCGCGCCTGCCCGGCGCCATGCACATCCCGCTTGGCGCGCTGCCCGAGCGGTTGCAGACGTTGAACCCCGATCGGGAGACCGTCGTGTATTGCAAGTCAGGGATGCGGAGCATGGCTGCGGCAACGCAGCTCGCCGCGGCCGGCTTCGCGAGCGTGGCGAACCTTACCGGCGGAATCGCCCGATGGTCTGCGGAAGTCGACTCTTCGATCCCCAGGTACTGAGCCGGAAATGACCAGTCATTCGACGGATCCAATCGCGATTTTCAAGGATGCATTCGTGCGCGCGCAGAGCGTCGACCGGAAGCTGCTGCCGGACCCGAGCGCCATGAGCCTGGCGACGGTTGGCGAAGACGGGTCGCCGTCGTTGCGAATCGTGTTGCTGAAGGGGGTGGACGAGCATGGATTCGTTTTCTACACGAACCTGGAGAGCCGGAAGGGGCGAGAGCTGCGCGCGCGGCCGCGGGGCTCGCTGTGCTTTTACTGGGCGCCGCTCGACCTCCAGGTCAGGATCGATGGGAGCGTGACGCCCGTCTCCGACGACGAAGCCGACGAGTACTTTGCCTCGCGGTCGAGAGGGAGCCAGATCGGCGCGTGGGCCTCGCGGCAGAGTGCTGTGATCGCGGCGGCCGGCGAGCTGGACGCGCGAGTCGCGCGGTACGAGGAGGAGTACGCGGGCCGGGCCGTGCCGCGGCCTTCGTTCTGGTCGGGTTTTCGCGTACACCCGGAAACGATCGAGTTCTGGGAGAACCGGGCGAACCGGCTGCACCAGAGGACCAGGTACAGGCGCGATGCGGACGGATGGAGAGCCGAGACGCTCTATCCGTGAAGAGCCATCAGCCATCGGCTTCCGTCATTAGAATCCTTCCATGACCGCAACCCGAGAATCTGCTGAGCCCGAAGTCTTGCCGGCGTGGACGGTGGACGACTCCCGCGCTCTCTACAACGTCGAAGGCTGGGGCGGGGGATACTTCGGGATCAACGACGCGGGTCATATCGTCGTGCGCCCCGACGCGTCGTCGCCGGCCCGCGGGCTGGACCTGTACGAGCTCGCGCTCGACCTCGAAGCGCAGGGGATCGGCATGCCCCTGCTCATTCGCTTTTCGGACATTCTGCGCTCGCGCATCCGGCTCCTCTCCAGGAGCTTCGCCGACGCGATCAAGGAGTTCGCATACACGGGACCGTACACCACGGTGTACCCGATCAAGGTCAATCAGCAGCGGCACGTCATCGAGGAGATCGTCGAGTTCGGGCATGAAGACGGTATCGGGCTGGAATGCGGGAGCAAGCCCGAGTTGCAGGCGATACTCGGCCTCGCGACGCACACCGATCACATGATCGTATGCAACGGCTACAAGGACGAGGAGTTCATGCGGCTCGCGCTCATGGCGCAGAAGCTCGGACACCAGGTGTTCATCGTGCTGGAGCAGGTGAGCGAGCTGGAAGTGCTGCTGAAGGTTGCCGACGAGCTTGGAGTGAACCCGACCGCGGGCGTGCGGATCAAGCTGTACGCCGAGGGCGCGGGTCGGTGGGCGCGAAGTGGCGGAGAGAAATCGAAGTTCGGCCTGACCACCGCGCAGCTCGTGAAGCTGATCGACCGGCTCACCGAGCTGGGTCGCCTCGAGGTGATCAAGCTCATCCATTTCCATCTTGGCAGCCAGATCACCGACATCCACTACATCAAGGCCGGGCTCCTGGAAGTCAGTCGGTTCTACGCCGAGCTGTGCAGTATGGGGTTGAAGATCACGCATGTGGACGTCGGCGGCGGGCTGGGCGTGGACTACGACGGCACGAACTCCACCGCGCATGCGAGCGTGAACTACTCGATCCAGGAGTACGCCAACGACGTCGTGTACACGCTGGCGGAGACGTGCCGGCGCGGATCGCTGGACATGCCGCACATCATCAGCGAATCCGGGCGCGCGCTCACCGCGCACCACTCGTTGCTGCTGTTGAGCGTGATCGAAGTGGAGTCGCAGAGCGACGTAGCCATTCCGGAGCTCAGGAAGGACGACCATCCGCTGCTCCATGACATGGCCGCCGAGCTGAAGCGCGTGTCGAAGCGTCGCGCGCGCGAGGTGTACCACGACGCCATCTTCGCGAAGGAGCGCGCGCAGGAGCTGTTCAACAGCGGCGTGCTCTCGCTGCGTGGCCGCGCGATGGCGGATCAGCTGTATCTGGCGACGGTGAACGCCGTGGCGCGCATCGCGCAGCGCGACACCGAGGAGTACCAGGATATTCTCGAGGACGTCGAGGCGACGCTCGTGGACCGGTACTTTTGTAATTTCTCGCTGTTTCAGTCGCTGCCCGATAGCTGGGCCATCGACCAGCTATTTCCGATCATGCCGATCCACCGTCTGGCCGAAGAGCCCACGCGCCGCGGGACGCTGCAGGACGTGACGTGCGATTCGGACGGCAAGATCGACCGGTTCGTGGGCTCGCGCGATCCGCGCCCGAGCCTGGAGCTGCACACGTTCGACGACAACGAGCAGTACGTCCTCGGGATCTTCCTGACCGGCGCGTATCAGGAGATACTCGGTGACCTGCACAATCTTTTCGGCGACACCAACGCCGTGCACGTCGAGCTGTCAGGCGAGGGGTACGAGATAACCGACCTCGTGCACGGCGACACCGTGACCGAAGTGCTGGCCTACGTGCAGTTCAAGGCGCCAGACCTGCTCGCGACGTTCCGCCGCAAGGTCGGCGCGGCGAAGGGGATCACGCGCGAGGAGGCCAATACCTTCATCGCCGATTACGTGGCCGGGCTCGAAGGTTACACGTATCTCGAGGGCGAAGCCGCTCGATAGTTCTTGCGGTCGGGCGTCCGGGTGGCCGTTCGCTGGACCTACGCTCGCAAACTTCGCTCGCTAAGACGGTCCTGCGAACGGCCCACCCGGCCCGCCCGACCGACCCCAAGCATCCGCGCGGCATTCCACGAGATGCGCACCCCTCGTGACCGCCACGTTTCCCGCTC
>JBPCJJ010000042.1:0-7321 GCA_051005405.1 Gemmatimonadaceae bacterium
TGTCACGGCCCGGCTGACGCCGAGCCGCGCAGCTCCTTCCGTCGCAAGAACCTGCGTGGCGCGCGCACCGTCCTGCTTCACCGCAACCGGAGGAGTGGAGCCCTGCAGTGCGGATTGCGCCGCGAGCGGCGATCCGGCGAGAGAGAGAGCCGCAACGGCGATCAGTGATGCGCGCATGTGTTTCTTCATGAACACCTCCGAATGAGCGTGAGCGTACGGGACCAGCGTGGGTGACAAGCGAGGCGAGACCGGCGCTGCCGGGCTCGCTCGTGTAGAGATGTCAGTCGGCGACAGCCATGATCAGGATTGCGGCCAGAACCGCGACGCCGAGAATGATGATCCACTTCATTGTCTCGCTCCGCTGCTGCATGGCCGGTGCCTTGGCGTCGGCTGCTGCTTCAGCCCGGCTGATGCCGAGACGCGACGCAGCCTCGGTGGCCAGCACCTGCGTGGCTTGGGCCGCGTCCACCTTTACTGCAGCGGGCGGCGATCCCGCTCGCGCGGATTGCGCGGCGAGCGGAGACCCTAGAAGTGAGAAAGCGGCAACAGCGATGAGGGACGCGCGCATGTGACTCTTCATGACCACCTCGGATGGGGAGTGGACCTGCGGACGAAACAGCTATGACGTCGGTGGATTGAACTCCATGTGCTGGCCGTCAACCCACGACCGGTGATAAGTCGGGTCTTCGATCTCAAGCGCGGGCATCGCGACCGTGAGCGGCCGGAACGAATCCATCATGACCGCCAGCTCGTCGGTGTACTTGGCGCCTATGCTCGCTTCCGCGCGCCCCGGGTGGGGGCCGTGCGGAATGCCATCCGGATGGTGAGTGATGCTCCCGAACTCGATTCCCTTGCGGCTCATGAACTCGCTCGACGCGTAGTACAGCACTTCGTCCGAATCGACGTTGCTGTGGCTGTACGGCGCGGGAACGGCTTCGGGATGAAAATCATATGGCCGCGGGCAGAAAGAGCAAATAACGAACCCGTCGCCCTGAAAAGTCTGGTGCACGGGCGGCGGCTGGTGCACGCGCCCCACGATCGGCTCGAAATCGTGAATGTTGAACGCCCACGGATAGAAGTAGCCGTCCCATCCAACGACGTCGAACGGATGGTGGTCCAGCACGATCTCGTTGAGCCCGTTCGTCTGCTTGACGAGAATGGGGAACTCGCCCTTCTCATCGTGCGTGTTGAGCTGCAGCGGGCGGCGGATGTCGCGCTCGGAGTAGGGCGCTCCCTCTATCAGCTGGCCGAACTCGTTGCGATACCGCTTCGGCCAGCGGACGTGGCCACGGCTCTCGAACACCAGCAGCTTGGGTGCTTCCTTGCCAAGGTCGAGCCTGTACCGGTGCATGATGCCCCGGTGGATGATGAGATAGTCACCCTCGTGGAACGGGAGATCACCAAAAATCGTCTCCAGCGTCCCCTGGCCCTTCGCGACGTACACGACCTCGTCGCCCTGGGCGTTCCTGTAAAAGTGGGAGTCATTCTGATCGGGCTCCACATACAACATCGCGACGTCTGGATTGAACAGCAGCGGCGTCCTGTCGAGCGTCGGGCTCCCGCCTTTCTTCGCACGCGATGTCAGGAAGTGCCGGTGCTTCAGCGTCTGATCCGGGTCGGGCTGGTAAACGACTTCGCTGACGCGCTTCGCCGACACTACTGTCGTGGGCGGGTACGTGTGGTACAACAGCGACGATGTTCCCGTGAAGCCCTCGTGCCCCATCAGCTGCTCCGCGTACAAGCCGCCGTCCGGCTTGCGGAACGCGATATGACGCTTGCGGGGGATCTCGCCGAGAGTGTGGTAGATGGGCATGGTTCGCGGTGACTAGTGACTAGTGGCTAGTCACAGATTTCCTCTCAACGCCTGCTCCCGCTCGATCGCTTCGAACAGCGCCTTGAAGTTCCCCTTGCCGAAGCTACGCGCGCCCTTGCGCTGTATGATCTCGTAGAAAACAGTAGGCCTGTCCTGCACGGGCTTCGTGAATATCTGCAACAGGTATCCGTCCGGATCGCGGTCAGCGAGGATGCCGAGCTTTTTCAGCGACTCGACTTCCTCGTCAATCTCGCCCACACGATCCCTGAGATCGTCGTAGTACGTGGTCGGTACGCGCAGAAATTCCACGCCCCGCCTGCCGAGCTCGGTCACGGTGTGGATGATGTCGTCGGTGGCCAGAGCCATGTGCTGCACGCCCGGTCCCTGATAAAACTCCAGATACTCGTCGATCTGTGACTTCTTCTTCCCCGCGGCGGGCTCGTTGATGGGGAACTTGATTCGCTCGTTGCCGCTGCTCACGACTTTCGACATCAGCGAGGAGTACTCGGTCGAGATATCCTTGTCGTCGAACGAGATGAGATTCTTGAACCCCATCACGTCCTCATAGAACTTCACCCACTGGTTCATCTTGCCGAGCTCGACGTTGCCGACGCAGTGGTCGACGTACTCCAGGCCGACCGGCTCCGGGTTGTACTCCGTAGTCACCGGCTGGAACCCGGGCATGAACAACCCGCGATAGTTCCGCCGCTCGACCAGCGTATGGATCGTCTCGCCGTAAGTGTGAATCGCGGCGATGATGAACTCGCCGTCCTTGTCATTGATGACTTCGGGCTCGCTCGCCGGCTTCGCGCCGCGCTCGACGGCGAGATGAAATGCCTCGCGCGCGTCATCGACCCATAGCGCCAGGTCGCGCACGCCGTCGCCGTGCTTGTGCACATGACCGGCGATCGGACCGGCGGACCCCAGCGCCGAAGTCAAAACGAGCCGGATCTTACCCTGTTCGAGGAGGTAGCTGACGCGATCCCGCACGCCGGTCTCGGGGCCGCGGTAAGCGGTCACCTTGTATCCCCACGCGGTTCTGTAATAGAGGCTGGCCTGCTTCGCGTTGCCCACCCAGAACTCGATGTAGTCGGTTCCGTTGATCGGGAAGACGTCGGTCGTCGGTTCGGGACCAGCCAGAGTTGCCGTACCCATCGGATCTCCTGGGAAGACACAGCAGCGCGCCGCTCGAACCGTCGTCTGATCGGCCCTCTTTGCATCATAAGAGAGCGACCTGCCCCCGTCCAGCGACCATGACCAGGATCCTCCCGAATTCCTAGTCCTGGATGCCTCGATCCCGCCCGCGCGCCGCGGCGAGCTTCCGGGCGATGGCACGGTAGAACGCGGCGTCATCGGGACGCTTCTGCTCTCCTTCCAGCCAGAGCGCGGTGGCCTCGAGCGCGTAGAGAATGTTACCGAGATAGACCTCGGCGAGCTGCGCGACCGACTCAGGCTGCGGTGAATCATCCACCGGAGCGGGGATCAGACAGCCGTGGGAGCGGTGTGTACTCCGGTCGTCGGCACCCGCGGAGAGCCAGGCCCGGTGAGGTGCACAACCACGGCGGTGATGTTGTCCACGCCGCCGCGCGCATTGGCTTCGCTGATGAGCGAGTTGACGACCCGCGACGGCGACGCCTTCTGTTGGAGGAGCTGGGCGAGCCTCGAATCCTCGACCATGCCCGTCAGGCCGTCGCTCGCGAGCAGAAAGACGTCGCCCTCCTGGGCGTCGTCTTCGTAGATGTCGGGCTCGACGGTGGCGCTGGCGCCGAGGCAGCGGGTGATGACGTTGCTGTATGGGTGCACCCGGGCCTGCTCCGGCGTGAGGAGGCCGGCATCGACCTGCTCCTGCACGTAGGAATGATCGGTCGTTAGCTGGCGGAGCTTCCCCTCGCGCAGCAGGTAAATGCGGGAATCGCCGATCTGCCCGATGATGTAGTGCTCGCCAGCAAGAAAGAGTACTGACACCGTGGTCCCCATACCCTGCTTGTCCACCTCGGTGAGCGTCCGGGTGTAGATCGCATCGTTGGCCCGCCGAAGCGCGTCCGCTATCCGATCCGCCGGCGAATCCCGCTCGAGAGGATCGTCGATGCCGAGTTCCTGGGAGAGAATATCGATCGCCATGGCGCTGGCCACCTCGCCGGCGGCGTGGCCGCCCATGCCGTCTGCGACAATGAACAGTCCGCGCTCGCGGTTCGCGTTCGCGTACAGACTGTCTTCATTGTCGGAGCGCATCCTCCCGACGTCAGTCCCCATCCCGACAGCAAGATCCACTATTTCTTTCTCACGCCGGAATTCTGCTCCATTCGGGTTGTCGGCCACATCGGGTCGGGTTGCAAAGTCCCCCAAACTACCGGACCGCCCCCATAGGCGGCAAGCGATCTGCCGCAGATATGGCTGGAGCCTCTCCCTCGCCGAGCTGGAGGCGCCATGGTCGTGCGACCCGCCTGCAGCACTCGAAGGGCGCGCTGGTGACACTACGGCGGCTTCGTCCAAAGGTTCGCGAGGCGGATATTCGTCGCTATGTCCCCCGCAAAGAGAAAAATCGCCCGCCGCAAACCCCATCACGCTGCGGACCTCCGGCAGGGGCAGGTCGCGCATATCCATGCCCCCCAAGGCTAGCGGCGACCCGGAGGCGAAGCCAGTTTGCAGGAAGCGCGATCATCCCCGTGGTACGCACGTTGCAAGTTCGCGCTACCGTAACGCACCGTTGGAACGGGCCACACACTTACCGGAGATTTCATGTCCATCCTTGCCTGGATCGTGCTGGGGCTCATTGCCGGCGCGATCGCAAAAGCTATCATGCCCGGCGACGATCCCGGCGGCTTTATTGTGACCGCGATCATCGGAATCGTCGGAGCCGTCATCGGCGGATTCCTCGGCAACACGCTCATGAGCCGGCCGCTCTCAGGCTTCTCGCTGTGGAGCCTCGTTCTCGCCGTTGTCGGCGCGCTCCTGTTGTTGTGGATCTACAGGATGACCACCAAGGGGAGGCATCGAGCACCCTGACCACCGGGGCTTAGTCTTGCGGAAAACGACCACTTAGAACTGCCAAGCGGGGAGCGCCCAGCTAAAAACTCTGCCAGCCGCGAGCTGAGTTGCGCTCGTGGCTGGCAGATTGGTTTGCCGGTAGCTCCCCGCTTGGCAGTTCTATGTGGTCGTTCCCCCCTCCGCCTCTCGGTTTTTCTTCGGGCGGCCGCTAAGTTGGTAGAGTGAAGGAAAGCATCGTCGTGCGCGGGGCGCGCCAGCACAATCTCAAGAACATCGACGTCGAGATCCCGCGCCGGACCTTCACGGTGATCACGGGCCCGTCGGGCTCGGGCAAGTCTTCGCTCGCGTTCGACACTATCTACGCCGAGGGGCAGAGGCGGTACGTCGAATCGCTGTCGGCCTACGCGCGGCAGTTCCTCGAGCGGATGGAGAAGCCGTCCGTTGATTCGATCGAGGGTCTCTCGCCCGCGGTCGCGATAGAGCAGAAGAACCCCACCAAGACATCGCGCTCGACGGTCGGCACCGCGACCGAGGTGTACGACTACCTGCGGCTGCTATGGGCCAGGGTCGGCCGGGCGTTCTGTCCAAAGTGCGGCCGCGAGATGCGGCCGGACACGCCGCAGTCGGTCGCGGACACGCTCCTCGGACTGCCGGACGGGACACGCGTGCACATCGCGTTTCCGTTGCAAGTCTCCGACAAGCTCACTGACGCAGTGATTCTCGAGAATCTCCGCGCCGCCGGCTTCCTGCGGGTACGCGCCGCGGGGACGGTCATGCATCTCGACGACATCGAAGCCCGGGGAATATCACTCCGGAAGTCCGGCGACCTCCTCGTCGTCGTGGATCGGCTGGTGCTCGGCAGTGATTCGTCCACCCGCCTGTCCGAAGCCGTGTCGGCCGCCTTCGCGGAAGGCGACGGCGAATGCTTCGCGCTCTTCTCGGAGCCGGTCAGGACTCCGCTCGCGCCGGGACCGGTCGCCGAGCTCCGCTTCGCCGACAGCTTTCAGTGCGCGACCGACGGCACCCGCATGCAGCCGCCTACGCCGCAGCTTTTCTCGTTCAACAGCCCGCGCGGCGCCTGCCCCAGATGCAACGGCTTCGGGGCAATTCTCGAGTACGACGTGTCGCTTATCGTGCCCTATCCGGACCGCACACTCAAGGGCGGCGCGATCGACCCCTGGTCCAAGCCCAGGTACGACAATAAGCGCCGGGCGCTGAGCGAGCTCGCACGGCGCGAGCGAATCCCGATGGACGTCCCATGGAACGAGCTATCACCGGCACAGCACGATCAGCTGCTCTCCGGGCGCTCGCGCGGATACAAGGGAGTCATTCCCTTCCTCCGCGACCTGGAGACCAAACGCTACAAGCAGTACATCCGAGTTTTTCTGCGGCAGTACCAGACGGCGCAGGAGTGCCCGGAATGCGGCGGCGCCAAGCTCCAACCCGAAGCGCTGAACGTCCGCGTGGGCGGGAAGAGCATCGCGGACGTGTCGGAAATGCCTGTCGACGAGCTGCGTGTGTGGCTGGATGACCTGTCTCTCTCCGACTTCGAGCGCGCCGTCGCGTCGACGGTGCTGGAGGAGGCACGCGGCCGCGTAGCCTTTCTCTCCGACGTCGGGCTCAACTACCTGTCGCTGCACCGCGCCACGCGCACCCTCTCCGGCGGCGAGGCGCAGCGGATATCGCTGGCCAACTCGCTCGGCTCCAAGCTCGTCGATACGCTCTACGTGCTCGACGAGCCGTCGATCGGGCTCCACTCGCGCGACATGGCGAGGCTGCTTCGCCTGCTGCACCGGCTGCGCGACGGAGGCAACTCGGTCCTGGTGGTCGAGCACGACCCCGCCGCTATCGAAGCCGCGGACTATATGGTCGAGCTCGGGCCCGGCAGCGGTGAGCAAGGTGGCGAGGTCGTCTTCGCCGGCCCGATATCGCGGGTGCGCGAGAGCCCGCTCACCGGGCAGTACATGACCGGTGAGCGGTCGATTCCCCTCCCCGCCGAGCGCCGCAGGGCCGGGCCCAGATGGATAACGATCACGGGGGCGCGCGAGCACAATCTCCGCGACGTGGACGTCAGGATCCCCATCGGCACGCTGACGGTCGTGACCGGCGTCTCAGGCTCGGGAAAGAGCACGCTCATACACGACGTGCTGTACCGGGCGCTCGAGAACAAGCTGCACGGCGAGCACACAGCCAAGCAGCATCTGGGCGAGCGCGTGGGAGAGTTCGATGCAATCACGGGGTACGACGCGATCGATGATGTCGTGCTCATCGACCAGAGCCCCATAGGGCGCACGCCGCGGTCCAATCCGGTGACGTATGTAAAAGCGTTCGACGAGGTCAGGCGGATCTTCGCGGCGACCCCGCTCGCGCGCGAGCGGCGATACACGCCCGGAACGTTCAGCTTCAACGTCGCCGGGGGGCGCTGCGATGTGTGCGAGGGCGCGGGCGCGCTGGAAGTCGAGATGGTGTTCATGGCCGACGTGTTCGTGCCCTGCGAAGAGTGCGGCGGCAAGCGCTTCA
>JBPCJJ010000043.1:0-30325 GCA_051005405.1 Gemmatimonadaceae bacterium
GGCGAAGGACGGATCGTTTTTGAGGGGAAACTGCGCGAGGTTTGAAGCCGCGGGATTACGGTGGCGCTACAGAGGCGTAATTCTGCTCCGGGAGCGATGTTGAATTCTCTTTCTTAGATCGAGACCTCTAAGTCAGCTGCAGGGAAGCACTTACAGATTGACCCCCAAGCTCCGATCCCGTTCTCCACATTCTTGCACACTGTCTAGTTTACATAATACATCTTATACGCAGTTAGCAATAAGCCGTTCGCGATAAGCCGGCCGCGAGCGCCGCGCCCCCCCAAACACCGATCAGCGCTAGGACGCAGGCTTGGCGGTCAGCTCCCCCAGTCGTACCCGCGCTTCGGAGACCATGGAGCCTTCCGGCTCGGCGGCTAGCTCAGCCCAGATCGCGCGCGCCGCGTCGGGCTTACCACCGGCCGTGAACGCCCGCGCCGCCGAAGCCTTGAACGCCGCCGCGTCATTCGGAAACCGCGTAAGCTCGGCAGCCTCCTGGTACTCGGAGGCCGCCTGGTCGAACTGCCGGAGACCCTCGTGGCCAACGGCCCGCATCACATGAATGGAAGCTGCCAGGTCGTCCGGCCTGAACCTGGAGGCCTTGTCCAGCTCGGCGATCCCCTCGCGATACTTCCCCTGGTCGTACAGGATCTGGGCTATCGTCAGCGCCGCTTGAGCGGCTCCGGAAGTCCCCTTGTACCGCGTGGTAACGTTTCTCAGGTCGGTCAGCGCCAGAGGAGCATTCCCCTGCGCCATGGTCTGCCGTGCCTGGAAATACGCCCCCTCCGCCCGCTCCGCCTTGATCTGGTTGGAGCGGCGATAGAACCAGGCTCCGCCAAAAACGATGGCGAGCGCCACAATTCCGATGATTACCCTCTGCTTGTGCAGCACTAGCCACTCGGCGGCGGTTTCGGATCTATCGGCCTGAAATCCTGGATCGGCTGGGCGCGTTGACATGACGGAATTCGTTGAGAGGGTTGGTGACGCTTTCGAGAAAAATAGCCGCTCGGCGCGTCGCGAATGAAACGACAAGAGAAACAAGGCGTATTCTATAAGCAGCCGCGACCATGCGGTGGCGCGCGACTCGTCTCCCCACTATCATCGCCCGATGCAAGTGACAGCCAGCCCGAACCTCCGGAGCACGATGCTCTCCCGCCCTGCCCTGCGTCGCTCCCTGGCGGTTCTGCTCTCGCTCCTCGTATTCACGAGCTGCGGCGAATCGAGCGTCACCGACCCGTATCAGGAAGCGGCGGGAGTCTTCCTCCTCAAGTCGATCGCAGGCGTGGATCTGCCCGCCGTGATCACTTCCAATTCGACCGACGGGACGGTGCGGGTGACCACTGGAAGCCTTTTCCTCAGCGGCGACCGGCGATTTCAGGAGACCCTGACCATTGCGGTCATACCCCCGACGGGGCCGTCGCAAAACGGAACAGCCGTGGCCACCGGGACTTTCTCGGTAGTCGGCGACTCCGTCGAGTTCTCCATAGCGGGGAAAGGATCCACTCCGCCGAGCAAGATGCAAGCGCGTCTACGCGGCGACACGCTGACGTACTCGATATTCGGCCGCGAAGTCCTCTACCTCAAGCTCTAACGGCGCAGCGACGAGACGTTCACCTTCCAGATGCCGTTCTGCATGTCCGACGCGTAGAGGTAATTCCCCTGCCAGTGGACACCCCAGATCGCCAGGCTCGCCTTCCCCGTGTTGCGCAGAGCGAACGCCTTGACGCGACCCATCCGGCCGAGATCGCACCGTCCGTCCGACGAGCGCTGACTCTGCGCGCAGCTGCCAAGATCGCCCCTGATGTCCAGGGCAACTACGCCCCCTTCGTAATAAGCGGCGTATAGCACTCCGCTCTGCTCGTCCACCGAAAAGTTGTGCACACCCTCGCTCGCCATGCTGTAATAGGCGACCTCGCGCGGGTTGTTGAAATCGGTGACGTCGACGACGTGGATGTCGCCCGCGCGCGAAGGCTGCTCCTCGCCTACGAACGCGTACTTCCTGGAGCCGGTAGTGGGATCGTGAAACCACCAGATGTTGTGCACGTTTCCCCCAACTGTGCGCGCCACCCCCATCTTGAATGGCTTCTCTGGTGAGCCCTTCCCTCCCCCGCCGATGTCCCAGATCACCATGCCGTCGTCCCACAGTGCCGTGAACAGATAGCCGTCCCGTACGAACACGTCGTGGATCGTCGAAAACGTCACGCGCTCGACAAACACCTCGCGCGGGTTGTACGGGTCGCTGAGATCGACGATGACGAGATTATCGAGGCCGTCTATCGAGAGAAACGCGTACAGCTTTCCATTCACCCGCTCGACATCCGCGGTGTGCACACCCGGCTGCATGTTCGCGGTTTGAAGCCGCGATATCTGCACGGGCTTGGCTGGGTTCGACATGTCGAAAATCACGATGGATCCCGGCGAGTGCTCGGTAGGGATGACCATGATCGTGCCGTCGTCGGATACCTCGACGTCGCCGATCGTCGTGGCCTGGCTGACTATGATTGAGTCGAGAAGTACGGGGACGTCTCCGCTCACCCTCCAGACCTTGACCGCGTTCCCGGCGTTCGTCCCCCGACGACCCCACGTCGACGTGTACGCGTAATCGCCCCGCACCCAGAGCTCTGCCGTGAACCGTTCGGGAACTTCGCCGAGACCGAGCACCGGCAGGTTCGGAACGACCGCGGTCGCAGGAACCGGCTCGAAGGGAACATCCACGGCGTAATCGTCGGAGCACGCAAGCGAGCCAAGCGCGGCAACGACGAGTGCGATGCGGGTTGATTTACTCATGTTCGTGGCCTGGCATGTGTTGACCTGGACTAGCAGAAGTGCTCAACGATACCCCCAAAGCGACAGGACGGCTCGGACGATCTCTAACGAGCCGCGGCCGAGTAGACTTGGATGCATCACCGCGAACCTCCCCCGATGCCGATGACCAACGCCGACGACTCCAACTGGGCTCAGCCGCTCGTCCTTCTGACGGGCGCGACCGGGTACGTCGGCGGCCGGCTTCTGCGCGCGCTGCAATCCCGGGGCGTCCGGCTGCGCTGCCTTGCAAGGCAGCCCGAGCGGCTGCAGGAGCACGTGAGCGCGTCGACCGAAATAGTCGCCGGGGACGTTCTCGATGAAGCGACTCTCACGGCAGCGATGCGCGGCGTCGACGCAGCGTATTACCTCGTCCATTCGATGGGCTCTACCGGCTCGTTCGAGGAAGCGGATCGGACCGCCGCGAGAAACTTCGGCCGCGCCGCGAAGTCCGCGGGAGTCGAGCGGATCATTTACCTCGGTGGACTCGGCAACAAAGACGAAGAGCTATCGCCCCATCTCCGCAGCCGACAGGAGGTCGGCCAGATCCTGCGGGAGTCGGGAGTGCCGGTGCTCGAGTTTCGCGCGTCGATCGTCATCGGTTATGGGAGCCTCTCGTTCGAGATGATTCGATCGCTCGTCGAGCGTCTCCCAATCATGATCACGCCGAAGTGGGTGAACGTCCCGGCCCAGCCGATCTCCATCGACGACCTGCTCGAGTACCTGGTGCAGGCTCTTCACGTTCCGTTTTCCGAATACCGCGTATACGAGATTGGCGGTGCGGACCAGGTGTCCTATGGCGACATCATGTCCGTGTACGCCCGCCAGCGCGGACTGCGGCGGTGGATGATCCGCGTTCCCGTTCTTACGCCGTATCTGTCCAGCCTGTGGCTCAAGCTCGTCACGCCGCTGTACGCGCGGATCGGTCGAAAGCTGATTGCAAGCATCGAGCATCCCACGGTCGTGCAGGATGATGCCGCGCGCGGCGTTTTCGACGTGACTCCCCTCGGCATCGAGGCCGCCGTGCATCAGGCGCTGGCCAGCGAAGAACGGGAATTCTCAACGATGCATTGGAGCGGCTCTTCGTCGGGCGAGCGCGAGCTTCCGTCGTGGGGCGGCGTCAAGTTCGGATCACGGTTGGTTGATTCTCGCACCGCCACGGTGGACGCGCCACCCGCGGTTGCGTTCGACGTGATCGAGCGAATCGGAGGCGACACCGGCTGGTACGCGTGGAATTCTCTCTGGCGTCTCCGCGGCCTGCTCGATCTCATGGTGGGCGGCTTCGGCATGCGGAGAGCTCATGTTTCTCCGCGGCCGCTGAAGCCAGGTGACTCGCTGGACTGTTGGCGGGTGGAAGTCGCCGAGCCGAACCGGCGCCTGCGGCTGGTGGGCGAGATGAAGATGCCCGGGCGCGCATGGCTGGAATTCGAGGTTTCCGGCGAGGGCTCGACGTCAACGATCCGGCAAACGGCCATCTTCGATCCGCTTGGGCTGCTCGGCCGCGCATACTGGTACGCGGTGCTGCCCTTTCACGAGCTCATTTTCTCGGGCATGTTGCGCGGGATAGTCCGGGCGGCCGCCGCCGCGCGCGCACGATGACGATGTCTCCCAGCGCGATCACTCCACCACGATCGTCGGGGTGTGCAGATCGGGTACGACGCCGGGCACGTCTGCTTTCGTTCCAGTTTCGCCCTCGTCGGCCTTCTCTTCTTCGCGTATCGAAGGCAACGACTCTTTCGCGATCCACCCGTGGTCCGCGGCGTGCGTCGCCGCAGCATAACTGTCATCAGCCAGAACCAGAGTCGAGCCGGCAGCCAGCACTTCCTTGGTCAACGCCTCGACGGATGCCGACCGTTCCGGATGGTCCTCGACGTTCCGGATGTAGATCGCGAGAATGCGGCCGGGATAGTGGTCGAGAATGGAGCGGTAGATCTCGGGATCTTTCTGGCCGTTGTCGCCGACCAGGATGAACGGGAGCGACGGGTACGAATCGAGAATCTCCCGTATCAACGGCTCCTTGTGGCCGCGCAGTCGGCGAGCCGAGAGCGCCGTGAGCTCGAGGTCCCAGTCGCGGAGCATGATCGGTCCGCGTGGAATGCCCTGCATGTCGATGAAGTCGGCAATGATGTCGTAGATGTTCCAAGGGCTGCTGGAGACGTAGAAGAGAGGATTTTGCCGCCCGCCATCGCCCCCGCGCTCGAGCGCCTGGTACAGCGCCGCTACGCCGGGGAACGGCAACCGCGTGCGCGCATTGCCGAGCATGAGCGTCCGCGCGGCCTGGAGAAAATTGGTGATGTTCGACTGTATAACCGTGTCGTCGAGATCGCTGATCACGCCGAAGGTCGCTGACTCATCCGGAACTCGCAGCAGCGCCGTCGCGCGAACCTGCGGTTGGTGCACGCGTGACGGAGCAAGAAACTGAACCTCGATCTCCTGCCATGGTTGCTCCAGAGCCGGGGTCGCCGCGATTTCTATCCACTGCCGGAAGAACCCTTCGTCGTCGGCGACGATTTCGCGCTCGATGCCCTGCATCGACATGCGCACCCGCGCGAAGGGTATCGGATCGCTCTTGATCCGCTTGAGCGTATTGATGAGATTGCGCCAGAGGCTGTCGGACGCTGTAGAAACCGACAGCCTGCGGTCCTCCAGCACGCGACCCTGTACCAGCGCCCGCGTGGCACCGGCGTAACCAAGGTACGGGACGATCTCGTGCGGATCGTCGCCGCGCACCGACCCTGCGACACGGCGCAGATCGTCAGCCGCTTCATGCAGGATGTCTGTGATTCGCATCGACAGGCGTGGGGCAGGAAGGGCAAAAGGACGAGGCGCCCCCGGGGTGACTCGAACACCCGGCCAACAGTTTAGGAAACTGCTGCTCTATCCACCTGAGCTACGGGGGCAGGTTAGAAAGGTATTACGTATCGGGTCCTGGAAACTACCTGGCTACCGAACGTCGAAGCCATCGGGAATCTCCTCATCGGCGACAGGCGTGAGCTCCGAGACTGATTTTACGACGGCACCCGGCGGTCCCTGAGCAACCGCAGACTCAAGCTGCTTCAGCGCCTCGGGCTCGCCTTTGGCGACGATCTCCACCGTGCCGGTTGCCGTGTTCACCGCCCATCCGTCGATGCCAAGCCGGCGGGCAGTCTGACGGACGAACCAACGGAAGCCGACGCCTTGGACCCGGCCGGCTACTTCTATATGCGTCGTTGCCAATGGGAATTCTTGAGAAAGGAAGCCCGGACGGACCAACAGTGACTAATCACTAATCACAAGTCACTAGTCACCCGTTATCGCCGCACCCCGAGCAGTGCTGCCAACACAGCCGTCAACGCCGCCTCATCGGTCATCCCGGGCGAACCGTTGACGCGGACGTCACCCGATCGAATCCTCCGAGCGAGGCCGTCGAGAATCGTCGCCACCAATTCGGCTGGACGCTGACGCCCGCCCGCGTCGGCGTCGGCCTCCCAGTCGAGATCGTCCCATGCCTGCTGCGCGGCGACGATGTCCGGATCCCCGGTAAGCGAGGCGGCCTTTTTCCAGTCGTACTGCTCCCACTCCTCCAGTATCCACGCGCCGCTCTGATAAAGTGGCTCGCGCGGCTCGGTCGTGTCGTCATACAAATACCGCGTGATCGGAGGGAGCTCATCGCGCCACAGATCGCCGGTCCGCCGCACATACGGCGGAGCGGGTCGCTGACTTCTCGTTGGGTTGCGCTCCGGGTCGTCCGTCATCGCGCTCGCGGGTGATTGAAGCCCCTACAACCTATCGATGGCCGACCTTCCCTGCCACCGCCAGTCATTCTTCCCAACTGTGCTTGCCCACGAGCGGAACGAACCGCACGGGCGCGATCTCGGTGCGATCGAGCTGGTCGCCGCGCTTCACCATGAGAAATAGCATCTGCTCCTCGCGGTCGCCGAGCGGTATCAGCAGCCGACCACCTTCGCCGAGCTGCTCTATGTACGATTCGGGCACGTCGGGCGCCGCCGCGCTGACGAGAATAGCGTCGTAGGGCGCGTACTGCCTCCAGCCGAGCGTTCCGTCCCCGAGCAGGAGGGAGATGTTCCGCGCGCCGACCTGTTGTATGATCGCGCGGGCGCTCTCCAGTAGCGGGCCGACCCGCTCGATGGAGAAAACCTGCGCGGCAAGATGTGAGAGGAGCACGGTCTGATAGCCCGAGCCCGTGCCGATTTCCAGCACTTTCTCCTGGCCTGTGAGCTGCAGCAGCTGTAGATACCGCGCGTGAATGGAAGGCTGGGAGATGGTCTGCCCATTCCCGATCGGCAGCGCCGAGTCTTCATACGCGCGGTGGCGCACCGCCTGCGGCATGAAAAGGTGTCGCGGAGTCTCGTCTATCGCCTTGAGGACGGCGAGGTCGCGGATCCCCTGCTCCTGCAACTGCTCGACGAGCCGCCTGCGCGGCCCGCGAAACTCGGGCTCTACAGTTCCCGCCACCAGGTCTCCCGATCGTTCAGACACTTGTCGTGCGTGAGATCGAGCGAGAGCGGCGTGAGCGAGATATATCCATCCGCAATCGCGCGAAAATCCGAATCCTCCTCCCCCGACCATGCGATCGACCCGCCACCGATCCAGAAGATGTCTCGTCCCCACGGATCCTTCATGGGCTTGAGCGAGTCGGAGTACACGCGGCGCCCGAGGCGCGTGAGCCGAACGCCCTTGATCTCCTTCGCGCTTAGCGGCGGAAGATTGATGTTGAACAGCGTATCGCTCGGGTACGCCGGCAGGCTCGTGAGATGTCTCAGCAGCGCCGACAGGGGCTCGATCTGATCGTCGAGCATCGAGGTATCGGCGCGGAGGTCTCCGCCAGCGAACGAAATCGCGAATGAGGGAATTCCGAGCGACAGGCCTTCCATCGCTGCGGCTACAGTGCCCGAATACAGCACGTCCTCACCCATGTTCTGCCCGTGATTGATCCCGCTGATCACGAAGTCGGGACGCTCCGGAAGCAGCGCTTCCACCGCGAGCATCACGCAGTCGGTCGGAGTGCCGTCAACCTGCCAGGTTCGGTCGTCGAGCTTTCGCGGGCGCACCGGATGGTGGAGCGTCAACGAATGGCTCGAGGCGCTCTGCTCCCTGTCCGGAGCGACGACGCTCACTTCGCCCAGCGGCTCGGCCGCCTTGATCAGGCATTTGAGACCGTGCGCGAAAATACCGTCGTCATTCGACAGCAGAATTCGCACTACCGGAACATGCCCGCTTTGTGCCGCCAGAGAACGCGGATGATCCGCCATGCATCGACGGCAGCGCGGAAATGGCTGGGCGCTCCGTACACTGTCGATATGGGCACGTCCGCGAACCGGTAGCCCTGCCGCGCGGAGCGGAAAAGAAAGTCCTGCTCGTAGTCGTACCGGTCGCCCACAGCGTGGACGTTCTTCAGCACTTCGGTGCGGAACGCGCGGTAGCCGGACTGGCTGTCGCTGATGTTGACCTTGGCGATCGCGCGCGTTGTCGCCGAGGACATGATGTTGGCGATGCGCCTGTGCCACGGCACCGCTTTCCCGCTGATCTGGCGGGCGCCGATGACGATGTCGGCATTGTCCAGCGCCTTGATGATCGCCGGCGCGAAAGCGGGATCGTGCTGGCCGTCGGCGTCGATCGTGAGCACCGCGTCGTACCCCTTCTCGATAGCGTACGCGAAGCCGGCCCGAAGCACGGTTCCCTTTCCGCGATTCACGTCGAACTCGATCATCTCGTCGCACACGGACCGCAGCACCGACCGCGTCTCGTCGGTCGAGCCGTCGTCGATGCCAAGGATGGTCGCATTCGGAAGAACATTCTTGAGCCCGAGGGCGACCTTGGCGGGGAGGTCTCCTGCGTTATAAGCAGGGATGATGGCCAGAACTTTGTTGATCATTTGGTTGGCTGACTTCCGTCTAGGATTGCAAGGATTTCCTTAAGGTCCTGCTCTATCGATCCTACTGTTTGCGAATCCAGTGCCGCGCGGGCCACGGCCCGCAGCTCGCCCGCCTTGCGATGGTCTTCGATCTGCTGCCGGGCGCCGTCGATCGTGTACTTCTCAGAGTACAGCAGGTGCTTCACCAGCATTATGAGCTCCACTTCCTTCCGCTGGTAGACACGGTTCCCAGACCGGTTCTTGGCGGGGTTCAGAAACTTGAACTGGCTCTCCCAATACCTGAGCACGTGCGGCTTGAGTCCCGTGAGCCCGCAAACGTCCCCTATCGAGAAGAACTCGCGGACCTGGTTGCCGCCGCCGTTCGCCTTGCGCTGCGATGCCATCAATCCGCCTCCGGTCGCAGCTCGCGCGACATCAGGGCGCGCATCGCGTCCTGTGCCGGCTCACCCTCGTACAGCACTCGGTACACGGCATCAACAATCGGCATGTCCACTCCCTCCCGCGCGGCCAGGGCGCGCGCGCTGCGAGTCGTTATCACTCCTTCCGCGACCGTATCCCGTCCCGCGAGCGCGGATTCGAGCGACCCTCCTTTCCCGACCGCTACGCCTACGGCCCGGTTCCGGCTGAGCCCCCCGGTGCACGTCAGCACCAGGTCACCAAGTCCGGCCAGTCCGGCAAATGTCGATTGCTTGCCGCCGAGCGCGACTCCGAGCCGCGTCATCTCCGCCAGCCCCCGGGTGATGAGCGCGGCGCGCGCATTGTAGCCCAGTCCGAGGCCGTCCGCGATTCCTGTCGCCACAGCCATCACGTTCTTGAGCGCACCGCCGACTTCCACGCCGATCACGTCGCCGTGCGTGTACGTCCGCAAATTCGAGCCGCTGAATATGCGCTGGGCGACGAGCGCGGTCGCCTCGTCCTCCGAAGCGGCCACTATCGCGGTGGGCTGCCCCGCGGCAACCTCGGCGGCGAACGACGGTCCGGACAGAGCTACCAGCGGCGGCGAACCCAGCTCCTCGTTCGCGACGTCGCTCATCAGCGCCAGAGTATTCTCTTCCACTCCCTTGCTGGCTACCACCACGACCGTGCCATTGCCCATCGCTGGTCGCACCGTCTTCGCCACCGCGCGTAGCGCGTGCGACGGCGTCACGAAGATGGCAACGCGAGCGTCGCGTACGGCTTCTCCCGCATCGGCAAAGGCGCGAACAGATTCATGGATCGCGTGATCCTTGAGGAAGCGATTCCGATGCGTCTTGTTGACGCTCTCGACTACATCCTCCTCGCGGGCCCACAACGCGACGTCGTTCCCCGACCGCGCCAGGAGGTCCGCCAGCGCGGTTCCCCACGCGCCAGCGCCGATCACCGCACATCGCTCACCGGTCAGGATCAGTTTCCCGGAGAGACGATTCGAGGCTCGCTCACGGTTGCCTTGCGGCGGCGAAAGCGGTGCTCCTCGCCACGGCGCAGCCTCCCAATGTTCGGCCTGTGCGTCCACACGACGAACACCGCCATAACGACTGAAACCGCGAACAGCGCCGACCGGGCCGGTGTGCCCGTCAGAAAAACCGAGACCGGGAAGAGCGCCGCCGTGACGATCGACGCCAGACTCACGTACCCGCTGGGCAGGAAAACAAGCACCCATATCCCGAGGCCTACCGCCGTGGCCAGAGGCGCAAGTGCCAGGAAGACGCCGCCAGCAGTCGCTACGCCCTTACCGCCTTTCTGGAACCCGAGATAGACGGGGCGCACGTGCCCCACGATCGCGGCGATTCCCATCGCGATCGCCCAGAGGTCCTGCCGGTTTGTGATGAGCACCGGCGCGAGCACGAATACCGGGATGAATCCCTTGAGCGTGTCGAGCAGATATACCCCCGCGCCTGTCGGGACGCCGAGCACGCGCACCGCGTTCGTCGCGCCGAGGTTGCCGGAGCCGTGTCGCCGCAGATCAATTCCGCGAGCCCGCCCCGCGAGCCACGCGAACGGGATCGAGCCCAGTAGATAAGCGATCACGACTCCGACAACAGGGTGCATGTCAGCCCGACTTGCGCCGCATGACAACCTTCAGCGGATTGCCCGTGAATCCCCACGCTTCGCGGAAGCCGTTGTGGAGGTACCTGATGTAGTGCTCCTGCACCTTGTCCGGGTTGTTCCCGAACACCGCGATCATCGGCGGGGCGGTCTCGACCTGGGTCGCGTAATTGAGCTTGACCTCGTGCCCTGCCGCCTGGGGCGGCTGCCTTCGAGCTACCAGCTCGCCAAGAGTGGTGTTCACCTGCGATGTCGTGATTCGCTTCTGGCGCTCGGCGTCCACTTGCACGATGAGCTCGAACACTTTCTGCACTCGCTGGCCCGTGAGAGCGGACGTGAACAGGAACGGCACGAACTTGAAGAACGGCGCCTTCTCCCCTGCTTCCTTCTCGAATTTCGCGGTGCTCTTGTGGTCCTTCTCGGCGAGGTCCCACTTGTTGACCACGACGATGAGCCCGCGGCCGGCTTCCCACGCGAGGTTCGCGATCTTGAGATCCTGGTTGTGCAGTCCTTCGACAGCGTCGATCATCAGCACGCAGATCGTCGAGCTCTCGATCGCGCGCCGGGTGCGGAGCGTCGAGTAGAACTCAATGCCGTCGCTCACCCGCGCCTGCCGGCGCAGTCCGGCAGTGTCCACGAACACCATCGGTCGGCCGTGATACGTGACGGGCGTGTCGATCGCGTCGCGGGTCGTGCCCGCCTCGTCCGCGACGACCAGGCGATCCTCGCCCAGCAGCTTGTTGACCAGCGAAGACTTGCCGACGTTCGGGCGCCCGACAACTGCGACGCGCAGCTCGTCCGGCGCCTCCTCCGTTACCTCGGGGATCTTCTCCACGATCGCGTCGAGCAGGTCGCCTGAGTTCTTTCCGTTCGCCGCCGAAACGGGAAATGGATCACCGGCGCCCAGCTCGAAGAACTCAAAAAAGTCGGTGCTCGCCGGATTGTCCACCTTGTTCGCGACGAGGACCCACGGTTTCTGCGAGTCACGCACCAGATCCACCACGCGCCGGTCGCTCGGATGCAGCCCCTGCTTCGCGTCCACGACGAGCAGCATCAGGTCCGCTTCGCTGATCGCCTCATCCACCTGCCGGCGAATCTCCACGTCCATCGGCAGCCGCGGATCATCCGCGAGGCCGCCGGTGTCGACGAGCCAGAACTGGCGGCCATTCCAGTCCGCGCGCCCGAAGTGCCGGTCGCGCGTGGTCCCGGCCTCGTCGCTCACGATGGCCGAGTTATCGCCGAGGATGCGGTTGAACAGCGCGGACTTGCCGACGTTCGGCCGGCCGACGATCGCTACAACGGGAATGTTCATGCGGCCAGGGCAGCCTGGAGGGGGTCCCGCTCGAGGACGTCGATGAAATCGTACGACGGAAGCACTGGCATGGGCATGGCCGCGCGCAACGCGTCCAACGAGTCTTCGTCCAGGAACAATCCGTCGTCGTTGATCGTCTCGGCGGGAATCAGCGCGAGGTCGAGGTCGGTGCGCGACTCGAGCGCCGCCCGGAGGTCCGCTCCGACGAGCAGGCCGGCCGTTCCGATCGCCGGGCCGAACAGCGTGTTCACGAGCGGGATCAGCTCGAACGACGCGCCCGTGACGCGGTGGAGCTCGCCGAGAAGCCCGGGCATCAGCGCCTCCATCGATTTTCCCGTCACGACTCCGATCCGCATGCCATCGAGCCGGCTCAGCTTGGCGAGCCCTGCGCGCACCTGCTTCCGCAGCGAAGTCACCGCGCCCACGCCGTTCTCGATCTGGGCGAACTCGCCGTAGAACTCCTCGTCCGGCAGCTCCCGGCCCGCGAGCAGATACAGCTCGTCCGATCCGGCGATCCAGGTCTCTCCGCGCTCGCGCTGTGCCCGCTCGCCCCATGCCTCCACCTGCTCGAGGATGCGCGCGGCATTTTTTGCGTTCATCGTTTCGCCAGTATACAGATGCGAAAACTGTGTCAGCCCGACAGGCACGACAGCAGTCGACAAGACAGCGTCGCCGAGGTTCCAGAGATCGCTGATCGATTCCTCCAGCACCGCGCCGTCGTTCAGCCCTGGAACGATCACCATCTGGCAGTGAAAGCGAATCCCACCCGTCGCGAGCGCGGTGAGCTGCTCGACCACGTTCGGAACGCGCGGATTGTTGAGCAGAACCTTGCGCGCTTCCCAGTTGGTCGCGTGCACGGACACGTACAACGGCGAGAGCCGGTACTCGAGGATTCGGTCGATATCGCGCTGCTTGAGGTTGGACAACGTCGCAAAGTTGCCGTACGCGAACGAGAGCCGATAGTCGTCGTCGCGCACGTACAGCGAGCGCCTGAGTCCCTGCGGCAGCCCTTCGATGAAGCAGAACTCGCAACGGTTGGCGCACCGCCGGATGTTGGGCGGCTCGAGTACGACGCCGAGCGACTCCGCGTCGGGTCGCTCGATCTCGAGCACAAGCTCTTCTCCGTCGGGCAACGACGCTTCGATGACGAGCTCGTCGTCAGCGGTGAGAAACTCCCAATCGAGGAAGTCGGCCAGCTTCCGCCCATTGACGGTCTTGAGATCCGTCCCCGGGATGATTCCCACCTGTTCGGCGATGCTGTCCGGGAGGACGCGGGCGACTCTGATCATAGCTCAAGTAATTTATCCGCTAAAGACCAGAAAGCAAGTACAATCAATGACTTATGCCTGCCGGCGTCCAAGTCTCTGGCGGTCTATGTCGCGTCCGGTTCTAATCGAATGATGCCTGGGATACGGTCGAAATCCTTGTCATAGCTGCAGACTGCTTCAAGCCCTTCGGTCAGCACGACCGCGGCATGCACGGCGTCGCGAGCCATGATGCTGGCGACTCGATCCAAAAGATCACGGGCGCGGTCGAGCGCGGCCGCGGTTACCGGCAGGACAATAGGAAAAAGCTGGCGCGTCAAGTCGTAGACGCGACGCCCGTCCCCCCAACGGCGAATCGAGCGGTACCTGTGCAGAATCTCCTGGAGCACCTCGGCGTTGATAACCGCCTCGACCTCCCCGCCCGCAATTCGCTCGAGCACCGCCACGCTCGGCGACTTGTGCGGATGGTCCGCCCCTGCCGCGTACATAAGGATGTTCGAATCAATCAGGATCACGGCAGGAGCGAATCCGCGTCCGGCTGCGACTCACGCTTCATGGCGAGAGGGGTTCCGACCGGTAGCGACAGTGCTCCAAGCGCTTTAGCGGCCTCCAGGCGCACGTCAGCGTCGACAAGGCCGTAAGTCGCGACGCACGCGTCCCGTACTAACGCGCCCAGGCTCACCCCCCGGCGTACGGAATACTCCGTCAGGCGACGGTGCAGCTCAGGCGAGAAGAGAATGGTCGTTTTCTTCGAGAGATTATCCATATCCACCTCCACATATGGATATATTACCCAATGAGCCCCCAGGCTGTCAAGACTCCAGTGAGTTCGGTGAGTGCAGCCGGGCGAGCAGCTTTTCCGCGCTCGCGACGGTCCAACCGGGCAGCTCGGCGATTGTTTCGGGAGCCGCCTGGCGGACACCTTCCAGGCTTCCGAAAGTCTGGATCAATTGGCGGCGCTTCGTCGGGCCGACTCCGCGTATCTGGAGCAGCTCCGACGTGACTGTCCTCATCGCCCGGCGCTTCCGGTTGTAAGTGACGGCGAACCGATGCGCTTCGTCCCTGGCTTGCTGCAGCAGCCGGAGCGCGGGCGAGCGGCGTGAGATGCGGACCGATCCGGTCCTCCCCCACACGAACACCTCCTCTTCCTTTTTCGCCAGGCTGATCACCGGTCGATCGCCCAGACCCACGGATTCGAGCGCTTCGTGCGCCGCCGAGAGCTGGCCGCGTCCGCCGTCGATCACCACGAGCTCGGGGCTCGGCTTCTCGTCGGCCATCCTGCGGTTGAAGTAACGCGTAACGACTTCGCGCATCGACGCGAAATCGTCGCTCCCCTCGACCGTCTTAACGCGGAACTTCCGGTATTCGCCGCGCTTTGGCCGGCCATTCTCGAACCAGACCGCGGACCCGACCGTGTCGGTGCCCTGCGCCGTCGAGATGTCGAAGCACACGATCGTCCGCGGCAGGCGCTCGAGCCCCAGCTCCCGCTGTAGATCATAAACGGGCTCGCCCGCGCGCTCCTCGGACTCCAGCGACGATAGCTTCAGCTCCTCGAGCAGATGCCGCGCGTTCAGCTCGGCCAGGTCGACGAGCTCTCGCCGCGGACCGCGTTGCGGCACGCTCATCTTCGCGTCCGGGACCGACTGCTCCAGCAGCTCGCGATCCTCGAAATCGAACGGAAGGAGCAGCTCGCGCGCCCGCTCCGGCATCGCGGGATAGCTCGCGGCGAGATACGCGGACAGCACCGCGGGGTCTGGCTCGCCTTCGATGTTCTCCAGGAAACGGTGCTCGCGCGCCAGCAGCTTCCCCTCCCGGATCCGGAGCATGGTCACGCACGCGTCGTCCCCGTCGCGCGCGTAGCCGACCACATCGCGGTCGCCGCCCTCGACCCTCAACACTACCGTAGGCTCCTCCATGCGCTCCAGATGATGCAGCACGTCACGCAGCTCCGCTGCGCGCTCGAAGTCCATCTGCTCCGAGGCATCGGTCATTCGCGCACGCACACGCCGCACGACTTCGCTCGCCCGGCCGCCGAGAAAGAGAACCACCTCGTCGATCATCTGGCGGTACTCCTGCTGCGACTGCGCGAGGATGCACGGCGCCTTGCAACGCTTGATGTAATAATCGAGACACGGCCGCTCGGGCATGTCCGCGGGCATGTCGTAGCTGCACGACCGGACGGTGAAAATCCGCTTCACCACATTGAGGGCGCGCCGCATCCCGCCGACATCGGTGTACGGCCCGAAGTACTTCGCGCCGTCGTTGGTGACACGCCGCGTCACGAACACGCGGGGAAATGCTTCCTGTATTGTCACCTTGATGTACGGGTACGACTTGTCGTCCTTCATCGCGATGTTGAACCGCGGGCGATGCTCCTTGATCAGATTCGCCTCGAGGATCAGCGCGTGCGCTTCGCTCGGCACCACGATCGTGTCGAGGTCGGTTATCTGCCTGACGAGGTACGTGGTTTTGAGGCTCGTGCCCGGATCGTTCGCGAAATAGCTCCGCACCCGCGACCGGAGCCTGGCCGCCTTTCCGATGTACAGAATCGTCCCGTCCCGCCCTTTCCACAGGTAGACGCCCGGGGATTCGGGAAGGTGAGGGAGCTTCGATGCGACGAGGTCTGGCAGCGGCTGCGTCACCGCGCTCCCCGCTTCAACAATCCCGTCAGTTCCGATACGCCCAGAAGCCAGGCCAGACTCAGATAGATCGCCCCGTAAACCGGAAGGATCGCGAGCGCGAGAACCAGAGGCTCCGGGTCCCCGATGAACAGCGTTCGCATCCACCCCGATACCGCTGCGGCGACCGCCGCGAGCGCGATCAGCTTCATGAGATGATTCATCTCGACCGGTACGTGCCCGATACGCTTGGCGAGCCCATGCCGCAGAAGCGCATACTCCACCCAGCCTGCGATCCCTCCCGCCAGCGTCAGTCCTACTGCGCCAAGCCGCCGGTCGATGTCGAGCGCGCGAGGAAGCCAGACCGCGAGGATCAGGCCGAGCCCGACGCTGATCGCGATGCGAATGATCGCGTAGCGCACCGGCGTCCGCGTGTCGCGCGTGGCGTAGAAGGTCGAAGCGTACAGGCGGCTCAGGGTGAACGCGAGGAGCCCGATCGACGACCCTATGAGGATCTGCCAGACCCAAATCGTGTCGGCGCGGCTAAACTCGCCGCGCTCGTAGATGGCCCCGACGATGATGTCGCCCAGAAAAAGAAACGCCGCGGCGGACGGGACGACGAAGAATGCGATGCGTCGCAGTCCTGTTCGGAGGCGCGTGCGAAGGTGCGCCCCGGTCTCTCCCAGGTCACCCGCCAGGCTCGACATCGCCGGCAGCTCGGCGGCGGACACGGACATCGCGAACAGGCTGATCGGGAGCAGATAGAGAATCTGCGCGTACACAACGGCGGCCAGAGCGCCCGACACCACCAGGCTCGCGATCAGCGTGTCGAAGTAAGCGCTGACCTGAACCACTCCCCGGCCGAAGAACACGGGCACGAAGTTCCGGACTACCCGCTGCACGCTCTCGCTGGCGCGAGCGTAGGTGATTCGCGCGCCCTTGATGAGCGGTATGACCACCGGCAATTGCACGGCGAACTGCAGCGCGCTCCCTACGACCGAACCCCAGGCCAGATAAACGGCCAGTTGCGGTTGTGAAGAATCCGCACCGAAGAACAGAAGCGTCGCGATCAGCGACGCGTTCCAGATAACCGGCGCGACGTACGGAAGGAAGAACCGGCGGTGCGAGTTCAGAATTCCCAGGCACCACGCCGACAGCACGAGCAGCGCGGCGCCGGGAAAGAGTATGCGGGTGAGCTGCACCGTGAGCTCGCGCTTCTCTCCCACAAAACCCGGTGCGATTACGGCGACCAGGACCGGAGCGAGCAGGATCCCAACAAGGACGAACACAGCCGCGACCGTAGCCAGCAATGCCAGCACGGCGCCGGCGAGCCTCGTCGCTTCTGCATGCTGCTCCCGCGCCCGGAGCCCCGCGTATTCCGGAATGAAAGACGCAGAGAGAACTCCCTCGCCGAACAGATTCTGCAGAAGGTTCGGTATCCGGAACGCCGCGTTGAATGCGTCGCCCGATATCGAGGTCCCGAAGAAGTGCGCGAAGATGCTCTCGCGCACGAGCCCGGTAACACGACTGAGGAATATCCCCGCCGCGACCAGGACCGAGGATTTGCCGGTGTGCTCGCTCACAGCGAGGCCGCGTGCTCGCGCGCCTTTGAGAGGATTGCCTTAAGAACGGCGTCACCGTACTTGGCGATGAACGGAACGGCGTTGAGCGCGCGTTCCTGGGGCTTGCCATCGGGAAACAGCGATCCGCGCGCCGTCGCGACGTCCGTGAGGAGCTCGCTCCCCTTTCGCTTGGTGGCGGCGATATAGCGCCGTTCCAGCCGGTCGAGCTTATGCATCAGTTGCCGCTTCGCCCCCTCCAATACCGCCACCGGAAAGACCCCGGCCGCGCTGTTCGCTGTCTCCAGATCGCCCAGCGCGGCTTCCACCTTGCCGCGCGCCCGCTTGAGCGCTTTAGCGATCGTTGCAGGGAGCTGGTCGCGCGCTACACGGGTCTCGACCGCGTGCGGATGAGCGAAGTCATCCACTTCCACCTTGATTCGGCTCAGCACCTTTCGCACGTGGGGCTCGACGATCACGCCCGACCACCGGGGAACTATCAGCGGCCGCCCGACGCCAAGCCCGTCCGCCACCGCGCTTACCTGGGCGAAATACGCGATCTCCGCGGGGCCGCCTACGTACGCGACCGTGGGAAGGATAGCACGCTCCATTACGGGGCGCAGCAGAACATTCGGCGTGAGATCCTGCGCCTCCGCGGTCGCGTGTGCCTCCGCATCCCGCACTCTTATCCGCTGCCGTCCGCCGCCGTCGTTGGCGAACACGAGCGTTCGGCCGGCCACATGCGCGACCTGCGCGCGATGGCCGGCGTCCTTCAGCGCTTTGGACCGCCGCTTCAGTGCTTCCTCGAGCTCACCCGCGTTCACGAGCGCCTTCCTCAGTAGCGGCAGACCCGCGGCTCGCACGGCCGGGTGCGACGCATCCAGCACAGGAACCCCAAGCGGGGCCAGCAGCGCGCGCAACAGGTCCAGGTACGCGCCGCCGACCGTAGCGCCGGCCGCGTACGCCGTTCGCACGGCATCCAGCGCCGACGAGTTCGGCGCGGACCCGCACGCGCGGACGAGAGTGGCGAGCTGCGCGCTCACATCGCCCAGCGGTACGGCCGACATCGGAGCGTGACCGTCCGCGGGCGGAGCTTCGATCCGGATCACCTCGGCGCCGCCCGGTACGCTGATCGTCGTCTCGCTCGCCTCCGCGAAGTCCGAGTCGTCGGTCGCGGCCCAGAACACGGGCGCGGTGGCCACGCCCGTCCGCTGTTCCAGCTCGTCAGCCAGAGCGAGCGCGGACATGGCTTTGAACCAGGTGTACAACGGTCCGCCGAACAGCCCCGGCTGTTGTCCCGTCGTGACGACCACGCCTCCGGCCCCCGCCGCCCGACGCAATCGATCGGCGGCCGCACCCGTCGCCTGAAACGCGGGCTCCAGCGCGGAAAGCCACGCGCCGCCCTCGAACTCCGCCGCGGTCCCGGCGACCCGGCGCTTCCAGCCCTCAGCGTCGGGGCGCGGCTCATACCAGTCCGCCGGAGCGGCGCGGTCCCCCGCCAGCGCGACCAGCGGCACCGCGCTCAGCGGCCGCGAGCGGAGCTCGAGCTTCATTCCCGTATCGCGAACACGATCGTGCGGGGTGATCTCTCGGAGTGCGCGCCGCCGGCGTAATCCCCAAGCACCTGCTCCACGCCGAAGCCGCTCTCCTCCAGCATCGTCTCCAGATCCAACCGGTCGAACAGCCGCACCCTCTCCACGAACGTCTGCTCGCCGGCGTCGGCCTCACCGCCTGATGCGATCGTCTTGACCACGAACCTGTCGTCGGACGATATCTCGCGCCTGACTTCAACCGACCTGCCGCCCAGGTTGCTGGATTCCTTCGGCACGAGGCTCTTGCGGACGTGATCGGAGTTCAGGAAATCGAGCACGAACTTCCCTCCGCGTCGCGTGACGCGCGCTACTTCCGCGAGCACGCGCAGATGCTGAGCGTCGTTGTCGAAATAGCCGAAGCTCGTGAAGAGATTCACTACCAGATCGAAGCCATGGTCCACGAACGGCAGCGCCCGCATGTCGCCGCGGACGTACTGCCCTTCTGGATCCGCGGCGCGCGCTCGTGCCAGCAGGGGGAGCGATAAATCGAATCCCGTCGTCCACCATCTTTCGCGCAGCAGCCGGGAGTGACGGCCCGCGCCGCACGCGAGGTCCAGCGCCCGCGCGACCCTGAGGCCGCCGAGGTTGGATTCGATGAGCCCAAGCGCGGATGCCGCTTCACGCTCGTCACGGTGCGGATACAGCGCGAGGTACTCTTCCCCGAACCAGCGTTCGAACCATTCCGTCATATGATGATCACTTGTGGTAGGGCTCGCCGCGAACGATAGTGCCGGCGCGGTAGAGCTGCTCCGCGAGAACCAACCGGGCGAGCTCGTGCGGCAACGTCCATGGCGCAAGCGACAGTCGCATCCGCGCCGCGTCGCGTAGATCGTCGGAGAGCCCGTGCGCGCCGCCGATCACGAACGCGAAATCACGCCCCGACTCGCGCTCGTGCTGCATCCACGAAGAGAACTGCGCCGAATCGAAAGAGCGGCCGCCGGGATCGCACACGACAGCGCGCGCCGGCTCCCCGATCCGGTCCCTCAACCGTTCACCCTCGCGCTTCTTTACCATCTCGGGTGACGCTCCCCTTCCAGGCTCCTCGCGCACTTCGACGAACTCCAGCGGCCAGTATCTCGCCGCGCGGGCCTCGTACTCAGCGATCGCGCCGGCAAGGGATGAATCCTTCGGCTTCCCCACAACCGCGACGATCACGCGCACCAGCAGGCTTCAGGCGTAAATACCGCGCAGCTTGTGCACGGTCGATACGCGCTCCACCGAAAGCATGTACGCGGCGGTGCGCATGTTGACCTTATGCTTGCGCGATATGTCGAGAACGTTGGCAAAGGAGCGGCACATGATGTCGCGCAGACGGTCGTTGACGAGGTCCTCAGTCCAGAAATACCCGCCGCGGTTCTGCACCCACTCGAAGTACGACACAGTCACGCCGCCGGCATTCGCGAGAATGTCGGGAATGACGAACACACCTTTCTCGTCGAGAATGGCATCTGCTGGCGCGGTAGTCGGGCCGTTGGCGCCCTCGCAGATGATCTTTGCGCGTATCTGCCCCGCGTTTTTAGTAGTGATGACGTTTTCCAGCGCCGCTGGGAGCAGCACGTCCACGTCGAGCGTGAGCAGCTCCTCGGGCTTCATCCTCTCCCCACCATCGAACGTCTGGAGCGACCCATGCTTGCGCGCGTGGTCGATCGCCGCCCGCACGTCGATTCCGCTGGCATTGTGCAGAGACGCATGCCTGTCGCCGATGGCTACGATCCTGCACCCTTCCTGCGAGAGCAGGTCTGCCGCAACGGAGCCCACATTGCCGAATCCCTGAATGGCGACTGCGGCATTGCGGATCGAGAGCCCAAGATGATTCAGTGCCTCCCTCGTCACGATCATGCATCCGCGACCTGTCGCCTCGCGCCTGCCCAGAGATCCGCCCATCACTACGGGCTTGCCCGTGACGACCGCCGTTACGGTGTGGCCGACGTGCATCGAGTACGTGTCCATGAGCCACGCCATAACGCGCTCGTTGGTGTTCACATCGGGAGCCGGCACATCGGAATCGGGGCCGAGCGTGTTGATGATCCCCGCCGTGTAACGGCGCGTCATCCGCTCCAGTTCGCCTATGCTCATTTTTTCGGGGTCGCAGTTGACGCCGCCCTTCGCGCCGCCGAACGGGATGTCTACAACCGCGCACTTCCACGTCATCCACGCGGCGAGCGCCTTCACTTCTTCGAGCGTCACGGCTGTGTCGAAGCGAATTCCACCCTTGGCCGGTCCGCGCGATGTGTTGTACAGCACGCGGTACCCCGTATAAACGTCCACGCTGCCGTCGTCCTTGAGGACCGGCACAGCCACGATGATCTGCTTCTCGGGCTGGCGGAGCACCTTCACGAGTCCGGCGTCGAGATCCAGCAGCTCCGCGGCGCGGTCGAACCGCGACATCATCGCTTCAAATGGATTCTCTTCGGCGAGAAAGCGGTCCTTGTCCCGCCCAATTATGCCCTGCGCGGGGGTGAGGCGGCGGTCTTCGATGGTGGCCATTTTCAGGAAGACAATTCCGCGCTGCGCGCGGTCGTCGATGGTTCCTTGTTAGTGAGTGTGTCTCGCGGGGTGCGGTGGGCCAGCAACGCATCCATTTGCCGCTCCAGATGCTCGGCCCCCCACTCCACCCGAACGGGCTGTGAAACATACCATAAGGCAGGTGCGTCGGCAGGCCACAACGGTGCCAGCTTGACAGCGTCCTTGAGTGTGCATACGGCCATCCCTCCGGCCGGTGCCAATCGCGCCAGCAACTGCACTTCGTTCCGTGTAAAACGGTGGTGATCCGGAAAGCCCCGCGCGACGACCGCAGCGCCGGCGCGGCGGAGCTGGCTAAAAAACGCATCCGGATTTCCAACTGCCGCGATCGCGAGAACGTTTGCGCCCGCGAGCCTGCCGAACGGCAATACCGCGCCTGGATCTCCGAACCGGAAGAGGTCGCCGAGCGCCAGATTGATGGCCGCGACCGGCACGTCGGGCGCTGCGCGCGTTATGGCCATGTGCGCGGCTTCCACCTCGACTTCGGTTGCCGCCTTGTTCGTTATCACCACCAGGTGCGCGCGGCGGAGCGCTTCCAGCGGCTCACGCCACGGTCCCGATGGCAACAACCGCCGCGGAATGGTCCACCCGTCCGCTGCGACAAGCACGATGTCCGCGGCGCGACGCACACGGCGGTGCTGAAAAGCGTCGTCCAGCACGGCGATATCCGCGCCGCGCGCGGCGGCGTCCGCCACTCCTTTGGCGCGATCCGGCGAGACTATCACCGGAATAGCCGGATTCAGGACGGCGTGCACCAGGGGCTCGTCGTCCCCGTACCCTCGCAGCACGACCGCGGGTAATGCTCCGCGCTCAGCAAGCCGCTGCGCGATCCATGCGGAAACGGGAGTCTTGCCCGTGCCACCGACCGTAAGGTTGCCGATGCTCGCCGCCGGGATCGAGGTCGCCTGTGTCGTCAACATGCCGCGATCGTAAAGCTCGTTCCGGACCGTGACCGCCCCCGCCATAGCCCGTTCGGCGGGCAACAGCAGCGCTCTCGCAGCGCGCGCGCCCATCCCCGGGGAGCGCCACAGTTGATCGATCACGACCGGCTCGCCGCCGCGCCCACGGCTGTGTTCATGGCCAACTCCAGCTGTGGCGCCTGAGCAGCCGCCGCTCGCGCATCCTCGGGTAATCGCACGGCCGCGCCATAGGCAATTGTCAACTTGGCGAACGGCTGCGGGATAATGAACCGGTCCCAGCTTCCCAGCCGCCAGGCGCGGTCGGCGTGCGCGGCCATGGGAAGAATCAGCGCGCCCGCCTTGCTCGCGGCCACTGCTGCGCCGGGCGCGTAGCTGCAAGCAGGACCACGCGGTCCGTCCGGGGTGATCCCTACCTCTTTCCCTTCACCCAGCGCTCGCACGAGGCCGAGCAAAGCGCCGGCCGCGCCGCGCGTGGACGAGCCACGAATGGTCCCGTATCCGATTGACTCGGCGAACCGCGCGATCAGCTCTCCGTCCTTGTGCTCGCTCACGAGTATCGACACGCCCTGATTCCTATGGTGCCAGATCAGTGGGAGCAGCTGCCCGTGCCAGATCGAGAAGATGAACGGTGCGCCGCCCGCGCGCATTCGTTGCAGTTCTTCTTCATTGCGGACGGTGTACCGCCACGTGGAGGCAAGAAGCCGCACGAGCCATCCGCCAAGAGCTACGGCAAGCCGGTCGGCGAAACGAAGTTTTCCGCGGTTGGGATCGCCCTCGCTCACGCGATGAGCTCGATCGCCATCCGTGCGACTCGCGCGGACGCGCCGGGAGTGCCGAGCTTGGAACGCACCTCTGCCAGATCCTCGATCGTCCTGCGCCGGAGCTCCTTGTCCGTCAATAACCGGCCGAGCGCGGCCGCGACGACTTCAGGGTCGAGCGCGTCCTGCACGAACTCGCGCGCGACTTCGCGCCCGGCGACGATGTTGACCAGACCGATGTGCGGGATCTTCACCATCCGCCGGGCGATCGCGTACGAGAGATTCCCCACACGGTAGGCAACCGCCATTGGACATCCGGCAATCGCGGCTTCCAGCGTGGTCGTCCCGCTCTTGCACAGCGCGATGTCCGCCGCGCTGAACATCGTCAGCGCGGACGCAGCGACGACCGGGTAAGGCATGTTGGCGTAGCCGGCCTCCGTCGAAGGCGCGGCGCTGATAATCACCTGCAGGCCGGGGTGCGATTTCTGCAACGCCTGCGCGGTGAGGATGAACGGCTCTATATGACGTTTTATCTCCTGCGCTCTGCTCCCCGGATACAGCACCAGCACCGTCGCGTCGCTGGCAATCCCGAGCTCGGCTCTCGCCGCTTCGCGTGTCGGGAGCCGGTCCCATCCGTCGAGCAGAGGGTGTCCCACGAAGTGTGCGTCGATCCCGTACCCGCGCAGGAGCTGCTCCTCGAACGGCAGGATGACGGCCGCCCGCGTCACCGTGCGCGCGAGCTTGGGAAGCCGCTTCGCCCCCCAGGCCCAAACCTGCGGGGTCACATAATAGAGCACCGGCACGCCGGCTTCCTTCGCGCTCTCGGCGAGCCGCATGTTGAAGCCGGGATAGTCGATAAGCACCAGCAGGCTCACTTCCCCGCTCCGGAGTCGCTCGCGCACGCGCCTGAGCAGCGCGTAGTGGCGCGGTACGTGACGGACCACCTCTGTAAGCCCCATCACCGCGAGTTGGTCGTACGACTCGATCAGCTCTACGCCTTCGGCCGCGAGCCGCGGCCCTCCGATTCCCGCCAGCCTGAGATCCGGTCGCGCCTTCCGAAGCTCCGCGGCCACGCCCGACGCGTGCATATCGCCCGATGCCTCGCCGGCGACGAAAAAAACCTCAGGCAAGCGGTGTCGGCTCCGCGTGCGAGCGACCCAGCCCGCTCGCCACGGATCCCGAGAGCTGTGGAAGCGTTCGCTCGATCTCCTTAACGATTCCCATCGCGACTTCGAGCGCGCGGCGGCCGTCCTCGCCGGTAACCACGGGCGCGGCCTCGCCGGACAGCGCGCGCGCGAAGCTCTCGAACTCGAGCTTGAGAGGCTCACCTTGGGGCGCGGTCAGCTCGACACGCTCGACGAAACTGGCAAAGTCGAGCGGTGCCGCAGCCAGCTTTTCCATGGAAAGATTCTTGTTGAGCCTGAAGAACTCGCCGGTCCCCGCCGCAAGGTCGAGCGAGAGGTACCCCGTCTTCTGGAAGATCCGGATCTTTCGGACGCGCTCCCGCGATATTCTACTGGCCGTGATGTTCGCTACCGCGCCAGAGGCGAAAGTGATGCGCGCGTTGGCGATGTCCACCGTCGGCGTGAGCACCGGCACGCCGACCGCGGCGATCGATTGCGCATCGCCGACGGCCAGGCAGAGGATCAGGTCGATGTCGTGGATCATCAGGTCCAGCACCACCGCCACGTCGGACCCTCGCGGGTTGAACGGCGCCAGCCGCTCGCTCTGGATGAACCGCGGCTCGTCGATGTGCGGGAGCGCCGCGCGGACGGCGGCGTTGAACCGCTCCACATGACCTATCTGCACAACCACGCCGTTACTGCGCGCCATAGCCAGCAGCTCATCCGCTTCGGCGACGGTGGTCGTGATCGGCTTCTCGATGAGCACGTGCTTCCCCTGCGCAATCGCCTTGCTCGCGACCTCGAAATGCGCCGGCGTTGGCACCGCGATCGTCACGGCGTCCACTCCTTGCAGCAGCGCGTCGAGCGACCCGTGCGCGGTCACCCCGAGCTCCGACGATACCGCTGTCGCGCGCTCGGAGTCGGAGTCGAAAAACCCGCCGAACTCCAGAAGCGGCAGATCCCGAAGGATCCGGGCGTGGTGGAAGCCGAGCCCGCCCACGCCCACGACTCCGATGCGTGGGACGCTCAGATTACGACTCCGCGACCGCTGGCCTCCAGGAAGCGCATCAGCTCCTGCACCTCGGCGCGCTGGTCGAGATCCTTCTCGGCCCTCTCTATCGCCTGGGTGATGTTGAGGTCCGAGTTGAAGAGCAGCCGGTACGCACGCTTGAGCTCGCGGAGCGTCGCTTCATCGAACCCCGCGCGCTGCAGTCCCACGGTGTTCAATCCATACAGCTTGACCGGATTGCCGACAGCCTTGAGGAAAGGCGGAATGTCCTTCGACACTCGGGAACATCCGCCGATGAACGAGTGACGCCCGATGCGAACGAACTGGTGCACCGCGCTCAATCCCGACAGGATGGCCCGATCGTCGATGCGAACGTGGCCTGCGAGCTGAACGCCATTGGCGAGGATCACTCCGTCGCCGAGATGACAGTCGTGGGCGAGGTGCACGTACGACATGATGAAGCAGTTTCTCCCGACCGTTGTCTTGAACGACTCCGACGTGCCGCGGTTGATCGTGCTGTACTCGCGGACCACGGTGCCTTCTCCGATCTCGACCGTCGTTTCTTCGCCCTGGAACTTGAGATCCTGCGGATCGCCGCCGAGCACAGCGCCGATTCCGACGCGCACCTTGCGGGCCAGCCTCACGTTGCGCTCGAGCGTGGCGCGCGGACCGATCACGCACCCCTCGGCGATGTCGCAGCCCGGCCCGACGATGGCGAACGGCCCGACTTCGACGCCGGCGGCGAGCTGTGCGTCGTCCGAGACGATGGCAGTCGGGTGAACGCGGTTCATCTGTCCCGCACCATGGCGGCCATGTCCGCCTCGACGACGACCTCGCCGTCCACGCGTCCGACTCCGCGCATCTTGCACACCGTTCCGCGTATCTGCGCGATCTCGACCTCGAACACGATCTGGTCGCCCGGCCGCACGGGCTTTCTGAACTTCACGTTGTCGAGGGACATGAAGTAAACGACTTTCGAGTCGGGGACTTCAACCGGTCCCATCAGCAGCATCCCGCCCACCTGCGCCATCGCTTCGACGATCAGCACGCCGGGCATTATGGGGTGGCCGGGGAAATGTCCCTGGAAGAAGGGCTCGTTGATAGTCACGTTCTTCAATCCGACGATCCGCTTCTCGTCGATCTCCGTGATGCGATCGACGAGCAGGAAGGGATACCTGTGAGGCAGGACCTTCATGATCTCTTCGATCGTGTACTCCCGCCTGTCCTTGACCGCCGTTTTGCTCGCCACCTTGGTCGCCCCCTTCGCCGCTGTTTTTGCCGCTACCCGGACCATCTCCCGAACGAGCGTCACCGTGCCACGGTGGCTCGGTCGCACCGCCACGATCCTGGCTCGCACCCGCGCGCCGGCCAGCGCCAGATCGCCAATGATGTCGAGCGCCTTGTGCCTGACAAACTCGTCTTTCCAGCGGAGTGTCGCGTCCACGAGTCCGGTATCGTCCAGCACGACGGCGTTCGCGGTCGAGGCTCCCTTGATCAGGCCTTTGGCGCGAAGCGAATCTACTTCCCGGACGAACCCGAAGGTGCGAGCCGGCGCCAGCTCGCGCTCGAATGCAGCCGCATCCCCCTCGTAAACACCGCTCTGGCGCCCGATCAGCGGGTGGTCGAACTCGATCGTGACATCCAGCGTCAGCTTGTCCGCCGGGAAAGCCTCGTAGACCGAATCCCCGTCGATGATCCGTACTGGCTCAGCGAGAGTCAGGACGTCGGCCTGGGCCCCGTTGGATTTTATCCCAGCCTGCTTCAACGCCTTGAAAAACGGCTCCGAGCTACCATCCAGGATCGGCGCCTCCGGGCCGTCGATGTCGATCGTGAGGTCGTCGATCCCTAGCGCGACCACCGCCGCCAGCACGTGCTCCACCGTGTGGACAGCGCGGTCGCCTTTCACGTCGCCCAGGTGGGTGCGTCGGTCCGTTGACGCGACCTCGTGCAGAGCCGCCCGGATCAATGGCTTCCCGGGGAGATCCACGCGCCGGAACGCGATCCCCGTGCCCGACTCCGCGGGACAAAACGTCAGGGTGCACTGCTCGCCGAGGTGGAGTCCCATTCCGGCGACTGAAACGACGCGCTCAGTCGTGCAGCGCATCATCGGTCGTCGTGCCTGTCCGCCAGGCGCTCAAGCTTTCGAATGATGCCGGCCAGCTTGAACAGCGCGCTCGTGGCACGCAGTGATTCACGATGCGGTCTCGCCGGGTAGCCCGACCATGTTTCGCCAGCCGGTACGTCGCTGATGACAGCGCCACGTCCGGCGATTCGCGCTCTCGCGCCGATCGTCACGTGACCCGCGGCCCCGGACTGCCCCGCCATTATCACCCCGTCCTCGAGGTGCACCGATCCTGCGATCCCCACGTGCGCCATGATGAGGCACAGCTTTCCCATGCGCACGTTATGGCCGATCTGCACGAGGTTGTCGATCTTGGTTCCGGCGCCGATCACCGTATCGTCGACGCTGCCGCGGTCGATCGTCGTGTTGGCGCCGACGTCCACATCGTCGCCGATCACGCAGCGGCCCACGTGCGGGATCGGCTGGTGCGCGCCGTCGCGGAATACATATCCGAACCCGTCGCACCCGATGCGCGCGCCGGATTGAATCCTGACGCGCTCGCCGAGCTCGGACCCGGAGTAGATCGTGCAGTGGGCGTACAGCACCGAATCGCGCCCGACTATCGCGCCGTCACCGACCACCGCGTGCGGGCCGATCCAGACGCCGTCCGCGATCGTCGCGCCGGCGCCGATGACTGCGTACTCCTCTACCGTGACGCCGGTGCCGACGCGGGCCCCTCGTCCGAGCCGCGCGGTCGCGTGCACTCCGGGCGTGTGCTGCGGCATCGCGTAAAGCTTCGGGAGCAGGGTCAGCACCGCGTCGTGCGGCTTGTCCACGACGATCGTGGCGCGTGCCGCGGTTTCGGTGCCCGCCAGATCGGGACTGACGACAAGGATGCCGGCTCTCGATTTCTCCGCTGCGCCGACGTAGCGAGGCGCTGCCAGAAAGCTGAGCTCGTCCGCGGTCGCGCGGTCGAGTGGAGCTATGCGGGAAATGGCCGCCGATCCGTCACCGCGCAGCTCCCCGCTAACCAGCTCCGAAACGGCCTCAGCGGTGGTGGCGCGAACGCCATCACCGATGAATGAAGATTTGGTACCGGCAAGCGACGGCGCCGCGCGCGCCATTACTGTCTCGGTCGGGTCACTCCGGCCGGCTGCGCTGTGGTCGCGGGCGAGGTCGTCGCCGGCGCGGCAGCGGTCGGCGGTCCGAGCGCCGTGAGACGCGCGACTACGCGGTCCGTGAGATTCAGCGCCGTGTCCGCGGCGACGATCGCCTGGCCCGAAGACGAAACGTCGAAGATAAAGGCGTAACCGTCGGTGCGGCGGATCTCGTCCAGGACGCGGTTGAGTTGATCCATGATCGGCCTGACGAGCTCGGCCTGGCGCTGCTGCATCTGCTGGTTGAGCTGCGCGGCGCGCTGCTGAAACGTCTCTTCCGTGGCCTCGAGCGCAGCGGTCCGCTGCTGCCGAACCGCCGGTGTCATCGAGGCCTGCTGGCGCTGGAACGCTTCACCCATGACGCGGAGCGAGTCGTCCATGCGCTGGATCTGCGCGCGGAAAGACCCGACTTCGCTCTCGAACTGACGCTCGGCGGCCTCGCGTCCCGGCGCCGTCGCGAGAATCTGCTGCGCGTTGATGTAACCCAGCTTGACAGGCGCTTGTGCGATTGCCGGCGCCGCGCCCGCTGCTATCAGGACGGCGACCGCGCCAACGCGAGACATGATCTTCATCGATACTCCATAAAGAGAATTAGAAAAGTTGACCGAGCTTGAAGTGCAGCTTCCATCCCGGCGCGGGCCGGCCCGACAGATCGAGCTTGTCGAGTCCATACCCCAGGTCGATACCGAGAGGTCCGAGCGGACTCAACGTTGCAGCGCCGAAGCCCACGCTTCTGAACAGCCGCGTCGGATTGAACTCGCGCGGCCTGTCCCAGACGTTGCCGCCCTCGGCAAACGCGTGCACGTACAGCGCCGAGGAAAGCCTCAGTCCGAGTTCGGCCGTAGCGGTAAAGTACGCGTTTCCGAAGGATGCGCGACGCGCCGAGCTCGTTTCGGCGGTCGGATCGTATCCGCCGGGCGTGATCGAGAATTCGTCGTAGCCCCGCAACTGCTCGCCGTACTGCGTGCCGCCCAGCGCGAACGACTGCGAGTAGAAGAACGGGCCCGGGTTACCGAACAACACGCCTCCCCTCGCGCTCAGCGCCGTGACCAACTGCATCGGCTGGCCGCCGAAGATCTGGTTGCCGAACGCTGCGAGCGGCGCGTACGACCGCAGCTCCGCAGTGTACCGCTGGAAGTTCGAGGTTCCGCCCAGAGGTCCGCCGTTGAACTGGGCGGCAACTGTCTGGAGCCCCCCATCCACGGGGAATGGCAGCCCTATCCGGGTGTCGTGCGTACCCGTGACGCCCAGAGTCGATCGGAAGCAGCTCTCGCAGTCGCGCGCGATCTGGCCAAGCAGGGTGGAATTTTCTTCCGAATAACGCACCGACTCGCCGCCATAGGACACGAACAGGCGGGTGTAGTACGACCACGGCACGGGGAATCCGAACTGAAGCTGGCCGCCGGTGCGCGTGCTCTGGCCGAGGTCGGCGATCCGGAAGCGCGAGCGCGTGTGGTACGCCGTGGTGCTTCCCGAGATCCGCGATTGCCGGATGTTCGGATCGGTGTACGTGCCGTTGAAATCGTTGATGTAGCGGCCGAACTGCCATTGCAGCTCGACCTGCTTGCACTTACCGAACAGGTTCGGCTGGTTCATGCCCACGAAGCCGCCGATTCCCGTGCCCTGCCCCATCGACGCGCCGAAATTGAGGTTGCCCGTGCGTTTTTCCTTCACGTTGAACACGATGTCCACGTCGCCGGCGTCACCGGAGGGCCGCGTCTCGGGCG
>JBPCJJ010000044.1:0-34778 GCA_051005405.1 Gemmatimonadaceae bacterium
GACCACTAAAACGTCCTTCGAAGAAGAAGACGCGGGATCACCAACCCTTCGCGCGGCAAAGCTCCGCGCTTCCCGCTCGAAAAGGTTCTCGAAATAGCCGCGGCAAATCGTCTCCCAAATGTAGCGAAATGGAAACGTTCTGCTCTCGCAAAATTGCTGGACGTGACGGAGCTCGTGCAAGAGCAATTCCGGAGAGGGCTCGATGTCGCTCGCCACGAACACCGTCCGCCAGAGCGTGACGGCGTCAACGCGCCTTTGGCCTATGAGCCAGCCGGCTACTCTGACTGGCAGGCCCCCGGCGCGATACCGCGCGCCGCGCAGCTCGGGATACCGCGCCAGCACCGCCGGCGTCGGCGATATCCGCGATCCCATCAGCGCTCGAATCACCGGAGGCCGAGCTCCCTGCTCTCGCCGCGCGCGTGGATCCTGATTCGCTTTCCGTCCGTGGACACGACCACGGTGCCGAGCTCGTCCGTCCGAAATACCTCCGCACCGTGGGACGCGAGTCGATTCACCACCGTTGGATTCGGATGCCGGTAGCCGTTGTCCCTGCCCACCGAGATCAGCGCGACACGCGGCCGCGCGGCCGCAAGGAACCGCTCGGTGCTGCTCGTGGAGCTTCCATGGTGAGCGACCTTCAGTATGTCGGTGCGCAGGCTACCGCTGTCGTTAGCCACGAGCCACTGCTCCAGTTCATGTTCGGCGTCTCCAACGAGCAGGAATCGAACCGCGCCGAACTGGACGCGCGCGATCGTGCTTGCCTCGTTGGGGTCCTTGAGCGTGCTGGCCCAGGCCGAATCGGGCGCGAGAAACCGCACGGTCAGCCCGTCGACCACCAGCGAATCGCCCGGGCGGACACGGCTCCACCGGGTTCCTGACCTGGACGCCGTCGCCAGCGCCTCCGCATACGACCCGGTTGGCGCCACGAAGCCGGGGTCGTGGAAGGTGCGCGGCCTGAGCGCCTCGATGACGGTAGCTGCCCCGCCCACATGGTCGTTGTGCGGATGTGAGAGTACGAACGCCGCAAGCCTCCCTCCGCGGCGGGCGAGATACGGTATGATGACCGACCGCCCCGCGTCCCCCGTGCGCCACGCACGTCCCGCATCGAACAGGATCCAGTTGCCGCGCGTCGTTCGAAGCGCGACCGCGTCGCCCTGCCCCACATCGAGCATGTGGAGCTCGATCTCGCGGCGCGTGGGCGGCGGGACCAGCGGATACCATAGCGCTCCGGCCAGCGCGAGCGCGGCGAGCAGCGCGGGACGGGCGGTGAACCGGGCGGAGGCCGCGACGACCATCGCGGCGGCGGCGATTGCACACAGCACCGTCGTAAGCAGAGCAGGAGTTACCTGGACAGCGCCGAATGGAACCGCCGCCGCGTGCTCCGCTATCGCGTCGAAAGTGCGAAGCAACGGCATTGTTCCATCCGCTACAAACCTCGCTACAGCGTTCACGGGCGCAACCATCGCCATGAAGAGCATCGGCTGAAGCACAACGATCACGGGCGCGGCAAGCACGTTCGACACCGGCCCTATCAGGCTCAGTCGCCCGAAGTACCATGCGATGAATGGCGCCGTCACGATGGTCGCCAAAATCGAAGGCAGAATCAGGTTCGATACCGTGAGGTGCCAGCCACTCGCACGCGGTTTGATCCAGCGGCGTGCAATACTCGCGCTCGCCGTAAGACCCGCCATCCCGGCAACGCTCAACTGATAGCCGAGGTTGAGAACCGTTCGAGGCTCATAGAGCGGGACTGCCGCGCCGAGCGCGAGCGACGCCCACGGCGACGTGGGTCGCTGGACGATCCGGCTCGATGCCATGACGCTCAGCATCATCGCCGACCGAAGCGCTGGCGCGGGGGCACCGATGACGGCGACGTACACCCACACAATGACAAGCGAGCCAAGAGCGGCTCTTGTTCGTCCCAGCGACATCGCCGACAGCAGCAGCTCGATCGCGCCAAAAATGATTGCTACATGAAGACCGCCGATCGACAGAACGTGAACAAGGCCAGCGTCTGCATAACGCTCCCGCATCTCCACGCTGATGTCCTGTTGCTCGGCGATCAGAAGCGCTTTGGCCATCGGAGCGTCGGTGCCGAACAGCCACTCGATGCGCTTTGACGCGCGTGCGCGCACGGTCTCGAGCGCGGACAGCTCGGCCGCTACGGGGGCGCCACGGCTGAACCGGTACGGTGGTTTGGGCGGCTCGGTCACCGCGACAATGATTCCGCACAGGACGAGCGCTGCTACAGCGATTAGCTGGCCGCTGCGAGCCAGGAGTCCGTAGAGCGCCGCAGTTCCGGCGACTGCCGCGCCGGCAACGGCGATCCGGTGGTCTTGCGCGAAGCCGGCCAGCAGGCCTGCGGCGTAGGCGATACACGCCGAGGCGATGAGCGGCATCCGAATACAGTTGTGGCCGTTCCGAGTTGGAACGACAGCCAGGCATTGCTTTCACAACCGAAGGCGCGCCGCGTAGGTACCGGTGGGGCTCTGGGGGATCCTAGCTGTTAGCGGTGAGTCAAAAGATCAGTGACGAGCAGGAAGTACGAGCGGGAACAATGCTGAATACTCACCACTGTCCGTGTATCTCTGTGGGTACTTCCTGCTGAGCACTGATTCTCCCACTCACTGCTAACAGCTAGGATCCCCCGGAGTCTCTCCAGTAGCCTAACCTGCGAGAGGAAGCTGATCTCTCTCCGGCGCTACTGCCCCAGTGAACGTCGAACCGGTAGTGCCCGTCAGCTCGACCATCAGGTACTTCCCGATCAGTGAGGCTTCGCCCGGGATGATAACCGTCTTGAAATCCCGGGTCCTCGCCTGGAGCAGCCCGCCTCGCCTCGCTTCTTTCTCGACCAGCACTTCGTGCCGCTCGCCGAGCGCGGCCATGTTCGCGTGACGCGCGCCGGAGCGCATGGTGGCGATCAGCCTCGCGAGCCGCTCGCTCGCGACTTCGTCGGTCACATCTTCGGCCGATGGGAAGCGGGTTGCGGCCGTTCCCTCCCGCGGCGAGAACTTGAAGGTGTACGCGTCGTTGAAAACGATGTCGCGAACCGCGCTCAATGTCTCCTCGAAGTCTTCTTCCGACTCCCCCGGAAATCCGACGATTATATCCGTGGTGAGGCCCAACCCGGGGATCGCGGCGCGCAGTCGGTCGGCACACTCGAAGTACTGCTCGCGCGTGTACCGTCGCAGCATCCGCTTCAGCACCCTCGACGAGCCGGACTGCATGGGCAGATGCACGTGCTCGCACACTTCCGGCGTTTCCGCTATCGCGGCAACGACGCGCTCGCTGAAATCGTTGGGGTGCGGACTGGTGAATCGCACCCGCCGGATGCCGTCTACGCGCGAGACCGCGCGCAACAGATCCGCGAAATCATGCGAGCCGTCGTTGTAGGAGTTCACAGTCTGGCCCAGCAACACCACCTCGCTGATCCCCTGCTCCGCGACCTGCTCGACCTCACGCACCGCGTCCAGCAGCGGACGACTGCGCTCCGGGCCGCGCGTTGTGGGCACGATGCAGTACGTGCACCTGTAATCGCAGCCGCGCTGAACGGGAATCCACGCTTTGACCCCCTCGAACCGTCTCGCGCTGAACCCCTGGTAGTGCTCCTGGAGATCGAACTCAACCGCGGTGCCGCGCTCGCCCTCGCGCGCGCGCTCGATCAGATCCGGGAGCGCACGGTACCCATCCGGCCCGACCACGAGGCTCACATGCTTCGCGCGATCGAACAGCCGCGGCCCGAGCCGCTGAGCCATGCACCCTGTCACGCCCACCACGGCGCCCGCTTTCATGTGCCGCTTCAGCTCGCCAAGCCTGCCCAGTACGCGCTGCTCGGCGTGCTCGCGGATCGCGCATGTGTTGACCAGGATCACATCCGCCGCATCCGGCGTATCTACTTCTGCGTAGCCGGCATCGGCCAGCTTTCCGAGAATCAGCTCGGAGTCGCTGACGTTCATCTGGCATCCGTACGTCTCGACGTAAACCGTGCTGGTCATACGTCGCGCTCCGCGGGCGTCGTGGCCTTGCGGGGAAGGAGCAGGAAGAACGTGCTTCCCTCTCCCTCGTTGCTCTTCACCCAGATCCGTCCGCCGTGCGCTTCCGCCGCGAGCTTGCAGAAAGCGAGGCCGAGCCCCGAGCTCCGTAGATTGGGCATTCGCGGCGTCTTCACTTGCCGGAACTTCTGAAAGATGATCTCGTGGTACTCCTCGGGAATGCCCGGCCCGTTGTCGGACACGGCGAACAGGATTCCGTCACCGTCCGCACGGGCCCGTACTTCGATCGCGACACCGACACCCGCGGAGTGGACGAGCGCATTCTGCAACAGGTTCGAAAACAGCCGCTTGAGAATCATCGGGTCGCCCTCGAAAACCGGAGCATCGTCGTCAACATCGACCGCCACGACGGCCGCCTCCTGCGCCAGACGAACTTCCCACTCGGCGACGAGATCGGCGACGAACGCGCCGGGGGCCAGCGGCTCGATGCTCAGCGCGATGTTCGGGTCCTCGATTCGCGCGACTTCCAGCAGATCGTTGATGAGCGAGAGCAGTTCCTCCGCCTTGTACTCGGCGTCGCCGAGAACGCGTTTCTGGACCGTGGTAAGAACGCCGAAGTCGCCGTCGGTCACCATCTCGAGGCTCGCCAGCACGGACGTCAGCGGCGTCTTGAGATCGTGCACGATCATCTTCATGAGATCTTCGCGCACCTTCTCCAGCTCCCTGAGCTTCCGGTAGCTGTCTTCGAGCGCGTCGGTCACGGCCTTGAGCTTGAGGAGGCTTCGCACGCGCGCGCCCAGCACCAGCCGATTGTGCGGCTTGGTGAGAAAATCGTCGCCGCCCGCCTCGATCCCCTTCACCCTGTCGCTCGTGTCGTTGAGCGCAGTGACGAAGATCACGGGAATGCGCGCGGTGCGCGGGTCGCGCTTGATGCGGCGGCACACCTCGAACCCTGTGGAGCGATCCTCCACGCCCAGATCGCCCGCGGGCATGGACACATCGAGTATGCAGAGGTCGGGACGCTCGGCGAAGCACAGCGCGACCGCGGACGGCCCGTCGTTGGCCGAGATGATCCGGTAGTCGAGCGTGTTGAGCTGGTCAACGAGAAGCTCGACGTTGGCCAGCACGTCATCGGCGACGAGGATCAGCGGCGGTTGCGCGGCCCCGGTCGCGGTCATCCGATCACGGCCTTACGCGAATCCCGAAGCTGATGATGTACGCGCTCTCGGAAGCTCCGCCCGCAAACGACTCGTTCTCGGGGATCCGCGTCGCGCGCACGACAGCAACATCCAGCTGCGACCTGCCGACGCCGAGCGGGATTCCGAATCCGCCTGATAGCGAGAGCTCGTTCACCATCGTCTGGTCGGTGCTCGTTCCGCTTCCGACGCCGAACGGCAGTCCGCGATATCGGGCGCCAAGCCGGAGCGCAATGTTGCGCCGGCCGATGGTCGGTCCCTCCACATCCGCTCCGACGCCGTAATCCCACGAGTCGAACGCGCGCAGATTGCTGCCCGGGCGCTTCATCGGCTCCATCGCCGACCACTCATCGAAGTTGGCGCGTGCCGCGAGCGAGACTCCGTTGATTCCGGAGTAGCTCACGCCAAAGCCGTAGCGCATCGGGAGCTTGCCAGTCGAGAGGACCGTGTCACCCGAGAGCGCTTCCATGTCGCCGCCGACCCGGACGGATGCGGCAAGGCCGACACTGGTCGCCGGCCGCCAGACCGCGCCTGCGGAAGCGCCGAGCGCGCTGTAGTTGATCTCCGACCGCTGAACGGTTCCCGAAAAGGTCACCGTGTCTGGAAAGCGCTGCTCGATGACGACGCGATTCTCTCCCGAGAACACGTGACCGGCCACGCCGAGCTGGAAACGCGGGGACGCGTTGTATCCAAGCGCCACGCGGAAATCAGTGATCCCGCCATTGCTCGAGAACAGCTCGGTCGCGTCGACTACGGTCCCTCCGATGTCCTGCTGCCTGGGAGCGCTGCTGCTCCATGTGCGGTCGAGGAAGGTGGATGCCGATGCCTGCCCCGTGAGCCTGCGACCGAACGGCACCGAAACGCCGACCATCGGAAAGCGGGCGGTATTGGTGCGCCCGCTCGCGGCGGCCGTCTTCACCGTCCTCACCTCGGTCTCGTACTGCATGAAAAGCACTGTGGCGCCCCAGAGCGAGGCCGTCGCGGGGTTGATCGCTGACGATGGGTCCAGCTCGGCGGTCGATCCGCCGAGCGACATCGCCGCGGTGCTCAACTGTCCGGGCGGGTAGCCGAACCCCTGTGTGCTGAGGTTCCCCTGCGCCCTTGCGCCGGTCGCGCCGGTCGCGCCGAGCGCTATGGCGAGCAAGCCGGCCAGAATGGAGCGCGTCATGGTAGTCCGAATGGGTTGGCCGGCGTGTAGCTGATTCTCAATCGCGGGCGGAGCCCGGGCGTCGCTTCAGCGCTGAGGAACCATGCCTGCGGCGCGGAAACACCCTCGCGCGCGCTGCGAAGCACGATCGCGCGCGGACCGCCGAGGGAATCCCCCTGCGCGCGCCATATCCGGAGGATCGGCGCGATGTCGATCTCGCGGGCACCCCCCGCGTTCGCCGCGACCCGGAGCGTGTCAACCTGGGTGAATTCCGCAGCCGCGATGAGCAGCGCAGCCTGCTGCGGATCGGTGACAGCCGGGCCAGCGATCACCACGTGCGTGACAACAGAAACGGTGTCCAGCGGGCCGAACCCGGGGTTCGGAATCTGCTCCAGCAGCAGCGTCGCGCGGATTACGCTCGACGAGTCGAGAATCGAGCTCGGAATCACGAAGCGCATGTACGTGCGCCTGGCCGGAAGCGCGCCGACGAGGAGCGCTTGCGGCGGACCGGTTGGGGGTGTGCGCACGAGCATGCGGAAATCAGAGAACGCCAGCCGCAGCTCGGCGGAGTCTGCCGGTGTCCGCGAGAATGGAGTGAACGTCAGCGGCCGGACGGCAGTATCCGCCGACACACGGAAGGAAAGAATCGGAGGAGCGGCGGTCTCGGACGATTGCACATGAAACTGACCGGAGCCGCTGGTTATCCGCAGCCCGATTCGCAGGCGCGCGTTCGCACGGGCCTTGGCGAGCACTGCGGCGTTGGACAACGGGATGCGAACCGTGTCCTTGAGGTCGGAGGACCCGAACTCCCTGGACCCGATCAACCGATCGGGCGTAAACAGCGGAAGCAGAGCCGCGGCGGACGTGTCGGTGGCATCCGTGTCCACGTCGTACGCGCTGACGGTTATCACGCTGGCGATCTGCTTCTCGGCCAGATCGAGCCTGAGCTGCAGAAAGGCGCTGTCGACGGTGGTTATCTCAGTCGTCGTCGTATCGGCGAGGACTCTCCTGAACCTCTGCGGCAGGCTGTCGAAGCGGATGACGACGCGCGAGTCGAGCGTGTCTCCCCTCGACGCGAGCAACATGAACGGCTCGGTGCCAAACGGGGCAGCAATAGTGACCGTGGTATCGAACGTCACTGCGTCGATGGTGACGTTGATCACCTCGATGCCCTGACCGGGACAAAGCTCCGGGCAGCCAACGGTCGTCTCGAGCTTTTCTGTGCACGCGGCGGCGACAAGCGTCCCGCATGCCAGCGCCAGTGGCGCCAGTCTTCGGATTCGCATCACGTCCCCGCCGTGGTCAGCAGATTCGCCGTGAACGGATGCGGGAGAAGAGAGCCAAGACTCCAGCTCGCTTCGGCTCCGTTGCGGCAGTAGCTGTGGACCACAAGCTCCGTTGGGGCGAACTCCGCCATCACCTGCAGGCAGGCGCCGCACGGCGGCGCCGGCTCTTCCGCTTCGGTAGCTATCGCGATCGCGTTGAACGCGCCCGCTCCCGTGATCACGGCTGTGAAGACTGCGACGCGCTCGGCGCAAATGCCGAGCCCGTACGACGCGTTCTCTACGTTGCATCCCTGGAACACCGCGCCGTTGGCCGCGCGCAGCGCGGCCCCGACAGGGAAACCAGAGTAAGGGGCATGAGATCGCTCTAGCGCCGCGAAAGCAGCGTCGCGAAGCTTATGGTCGGCTTGACGGCTCACTGAATGATCTGGGGAAGAAAGGAAGTACCGCGACCTCTGAACGATACGCCGAGCCACTCGGCGGCGGTTGCGCCGAGATCCGAGAAGGTGCCACGCCGTCCGACATCTGCCGGGCGAACGCGCGAACCCGCAACAATGAGTGGAACGCACTCGCGCGAATGGTCCGTCGATGGCGTGGTCGGATCGTTGCCGTGATCGGCCGTGATGAACAGAAGGTCGTCCTGTTTAAGGGAGCGTACGAGACCGGGCAGCGCTGCATCGAACTCGAGCAGTGCTCTGTAGAACCCCGCAACATCGTTCCGGTGCCCGTACAACTGGTCGAAATCTACAAGATTGGCTAGCAGTAACCCACTCCGGTCACCTTCGATCCACCGGGTTATTTCGGCGATGCCCTGGGCGTTCGACGCTGTGTGTCGAGCGGAGATAGCCCTTCCAGCGAACAGATCGTCCACTTTTCCAACCCCGGCGGTTTCGAGACCGGCCGCGACAAGAGCATCGAGCAGTGTCTCCTCCGGCGGCTGAACCGAGAAATCGCGCCTGTTCCCTGTGCGCTTGTAGCTCCCCGGCTCGCCCTCGAACGGCCGCGCGATGACCCGCGACACGAGCGCGCACTCCTCCCCGCCGTCCTTCACCTTGATCTCGAGAGCTGCCGCGCAGGCGGCGTGCAGCTCCGCGAGAGGCACGACTCCCTCGTGCGCTGCAACCTGGAAGACCGAGTCCGCCGACGTGTAAACGATCCACGCCCCCGTACGACGATGCTCTTCAGCGTAACGCTCGATTACGGCCGTTCCGCTCGAAACGACGTTGCCGATCACCGGCCTGCCCGTGCGGCGCTCGAACTCATGGATCACGTCGCCGGGAAATCCCTGCGGGTAAGTCCTGAATGCGCGCGCAAGATGCAATCCGGCTAGCTCCCAGTGGCCGGTTGTGCTGTCTTTCCCCGCAGACCGGGGCTCCATCACACCCCAGGCGCCGAGAGGCTTCACAGCAGGTGGGACACCGCTCAGCCTCGCCAGGTTGCCCAGCCCGTAGGCGCCCAGGTTCGGGAGAGAGAAGTCCTGGACGGCGCGGGACAGGTTTCCCAGCGTATCGCTGCCCGCGTCCCCGTAGGCCTTCGCGTCCGGCGCACCGCCGCACCCGACACCATCGAGCACGATGATCGCCGCTCGACGGTCAGTCATGATAGGTCCGCGGCGCCCGGCAGTTCATTCCGACCAGCACTTCGTACGGTGATATCCCCGCCGATGCTCCGACCTCCGCGACGGTGATGAGATCGTCGCCGTCGCGACCGATCAGCGTTACTTCGTCACCGAGCGCGCACTCGATGCCGGTGACGTCGATCATGATCATGTCCATCGTCACTCTCCCGACGATCGGCACACGCCGCCCTCGAAAAAGAACGGTTGGCCGGGGTCGGCCTTCCTCACCGACGTTGCGGGGGTAGCCGTCAGCGTACCCGGCCGCGAGAGTGGCGATTCGCATGCGATGCCGCGCCGCGAACTTCGCGCCATAGCTCACTGTGTCCCCAGGCTCGGCTGTACGCAGGTCGGCGATCGGCGCGCGCAACCGTGCGACCGCCTCTGGCGTGACCGGAGCGCCCGCTACGGTCTCCCCGCCGTAGAGAAAGATCCCCGGACGAACGGCGCCGCGGCCTGATCGCCCCCTGCGGAGCACGGCCGCGCTGTTATCCGTGTGAATCATCGTTTCCCCGAGACCAAGTGCCGCGACTGCTTCCTCGAACCGACGGTCCTGCGCCTCCATGCTCCCGTCAGCCAGCTCGGCGGAATGAAAGTGCGTGAACACGCCTTCGGGCGGTGCGCTCGAAACGACCTCCTTGAGCGCAGCGGCTTCCCGCCATGCGACACCTGCCCGCGCCATTCCAGTATCGATCGAGAGATGCCACGGCCCGCCGAGCGCCTGCCACGTCCGGATTGCCTCCGGTGTCCCCAGTGAGGGCGTGAGATGGAATGCGTGAGCGCCGGCTAGCTCGCTCTCCAGGAGGGGGGTGAAAACAACCACGGGCCGCTCGACCCCCAGCGCGCGCACTTCCTCCCCCTCGCGCACGGTCGCTACCCCGAAGCCCCACGGATCCATCGCTTCGAACGCCCGAACGACGGGCCCGACTCCGGTCCCGTACGCGTCGGCCTTCACCATGGGAATCAGGCGTGTGCCGGATCTGGCGGCTATCGCCCGAGCGTTGCGGAGAACGGCGGAGAGGTCGATGTCGATCTGGGCGGGCATAACGAAAGTTATTAGTTATCAGTCACCATGACACAGCCTTCATCTCTCGCCGACACCCTCGCCCTCATGCGCGACCTGCGCCAGCGCTGCGACTGGGACGCCGCGCAGACGCACAGCTCGCTGCGGCCGTACCTCGTGGAAGAATCGCTGGAGCTGGACGATGCGTTGCGAATCGGCGACGACGACCTCGTGCGGGAGGAGCTGGGAGATCTTCTGCTCCAGGTGCTGTTCCACTCGGTCGTGGCCGAAGAGCGGGGTGCCTTCAGCTTCCACGACGTGGCCGAAGGTTTGATCACCAAGATGAAGGCGCGCCATCCGCATCTTTACGGCGACGGCGAGCGCGAGTCGTGGGAAAAGATGAAATCGAAGAAGCGTGTCTCGATTGCCGATGGGCTGCCGGGGTCGCTTCCTCCGCTGCACCGCGCCCATCGCCTTCAGGACCGCGCGGCGGGGGTAGGATTCGATTGGCCCGACGCTGAAGGGCCGACTGCCAAAATCGCCGAGGAGCTGGCGGAAGTCAGGGAGCTCATGAGCGCGAAGGAGGTCCGGTTCAGCGAGCACGGAGCGCCCGTGCAGGACGAGACGCACTCCGCGCTTGAGGGTGAGCTTGGCGATCTGCTGTTCGCGTGCGTGAATCTGTGCAGAAAGCTGGGCGTTCACTCATCGCTCGCGCTGGACAAAGCAAATGCCAAGTTCCAGCGGCGGTTTGAGAAAGTTGAGCGAATAGCCGCCTCGCGGGGCTTGCAGATCGGCGAGGCAGGACTCGAGGCGCTGGACGCTATCTGGGACGAAGTGAAGCGAGAGGGCCGTTAGGACGCAGCACGCAGCACGTAGCGCTTCTACGGCCTTAGCCGGTTCATCATCCTGGGAAACGCGATGGACTCCCGCACATGCGGCAGTCCGCAAACCCACGCGACAGTCCGCTCGAGCCCCAGACCGAACCCCGAGTGCACGAAGGTGCCGTACTTTCGCAAGTCCAGATACCATCCGTACGCGTCGACCGGCAGCTTCTCCTCGTGGATTCGCGCGAGAAGCCTGTCGTAGTCATCCTCACGCTGCGACCCGCCGATGATCTCGCCGTAGCCTTCCGGCGCCAGGCAGTCGTTGCACAGGACCGTGCGAGGATCGGCAGGGTTCTCCTTCATGTAGAAGGCCTTCGCCTCCTTGGGATAATTGCACACGAAGATCGGAGTGTCGTAGTCGGCCACGAGCAGCGTCTCGTCTTCAGCGCCGAGGTCGTCGCCCCACGTGATCTCGCTCCCCTTCCCCTGCAGAGCGGTCACGGCATCGCCATAATCGACGCGCGGGAACGGCGCTTTGACGCGCTCGAGCTTCGCGACGTCGCGCTCCAGCTCCTCCAGCTCCGGCCTCCGTCGCTCCACTGCGCGCGCGACGATGTACGATACGAACTCCTCCTGAAGCCGCATGTTGGCCTCGGAATCGTTGAACGCGACCTCCGGTTCGATCATCCAGAACTCGCTCAGGTGCCGGCGCGTCTTGGACTTCTCGGCGCGGAACGTGGGGCCGAAAGTATAGATGCGCCCCAGCGCCGCGGCCGCCGCCTCGCCGTACAGCTGGCCCGTCTGCGCCAGATAGGCCGTGCCTTCGTCGAAGTATTCCGTCGAAAAGAGTCCGCTTCGCTCGCCGATCGCCGCGGTGAGAATCGGCGTGTCCACGAGGGTGAAATCGCGCTCGTAGAAAAAATCTCGGATCGCCTGCTCGATCTCGTGACGCACCCGCATGATCGCGCGTTGGCGGGAGCTGCGGAGCCACAGGTGCCGGTGATCCAGCAGAAAGTCCACGCCGTGCTCTTTGGGCTGGATCGGATAGTCCTGGGGGCTCGGACCAACCAGCTCGAGGTCGGTGGCTGCGATCTCGAAGCCGCCGGGGGAGCGTTTATCTTCCCGCACGACGCCGGCGAGCTTGACGCAGCTTTCCTGCGTCAGGGCGCCGAATCGGTCCCAGACTTCGGGCTGGACCTCGTTCTTGACGAGCACAACTTGAGCCGTGCCACTACCGTCACGTAGGACAACAAACGCAATTTTCCCAGACGACCTGACGTGCGTTACCCAACCTTGCACATCAACGGATTGCCCGGCGTGCGCGCCGAGGTCGGCTATTCGTGTAGATGGGGAATTCATTGACATTCGCTGAGCGGCATGGAAAACGCGGCAAGCTAGGCCGCCACGTGATGAGTGTCAACGAAATATGACCCTGCGCGCACGGCTGAGCGCCGGGCTCGTCGCCATGGCGTTCGTGCTGCTCATCCCCCTCCTTCTCGCGCTCAACGCGCTGGAGCGGCTGGAGGATGCCAACCGCGAGTTGCGCGATACGGAGTTCGCGGCGTCGATCGCAATCGGCCAGCTCCGCACGGCGACCGACGACGTCCGCGCTGCGGAGAACGCTCTCCTGTTCGTGCACGATGATATCAGTCGTCGTCGAATGGCAACGCACATTGCCCACGCGGACAGCCTGGCCAACCTGCTCGGCACCTACCAACTGGAGCGGGAAAGCGCGCAAATCAGGGAGTCCCTGGCGCGGATCCGAGCCGCCGCGACTGCCGAGTACGCTGCCGCGAGCCAAGGGCGGGCACGCGACGCGGAACGGCTCTCTGCCGACAGCCTGCTTCCGGAGATCGCGCGGATCAACGCGACCGTGCGGCAGACCGAGACGGACCTCCGTAGCCGGACGGCCGAGCGCGTCGATGAAGCCGCCTCGGTCACGATAGAGGCGCAGCGGACCGCGGCGGCCGCGCTGGCGATCGCTCTTCTCCTGGCGCTTTTGATCGCGCTCTGGCTGCTGCGGTCAATCAGCACCCCCGTATTCTTCCTTGCGCGAGGGATGCAGGCGGTGGCCGACGGCGACTTCACGTATCGGTTGCCCTTCACCGGCACGCGGCGCGACGAGTTCGGCCGCCTCGCGGGGAGCTACGAGTCGATGGCCCGGCAGCTCGCGGAGCTCGACAAGCTCAAGGCGGAGTTCATCTCCATCGCCTCGCACGAGCTAAAGACCCCCATCAACGTCATCATCGGCTACCTGGAGCTTTTGCGAGAAGGGATCTACGGGCAAATGACCCCGAAGCAGATCGAGACTTGCGGGATCATCGAGAAGCAGGCCCACACACTGACGAAGCTCACGCGGCAGCTGCTCGACGTTAGCCGGTTCGAGGCGGGCGGAGGTAAAGTGGAGCTGCGCACGATGGATCTCCCGCGCTTTCTCCACAATCTCGAGGCGGCCTTCCAGGGGTTGGCCGTGCAGCGGGAAATCGCGTTCACAGTCACCAAAGCCCAGTCGGTTCCCGCCGAAGTATGCTGGGACGAAGACCGGATGAACGAAGTGCTCGGAAACCTCCTGTCGAACGCATTCAAGTTCACGCCGCGCGAGGGTACGGTGAGTCTTGCCGCGGAGAAGGACAGCTCAGATGTCCGCGTGACGATTCGCGACAGCGGCGCCGGGATCCCGAAGGATCAGCTCCCCCACATCTTCGAGAAGTTCTACCAGGCCGACAACCAGGCGTCGGCGGCACTCAAGGGAACGGGCTTGGGACTTGCGATTGCCAGGCAGATAGTGGAAGCGCACCAGGGTACCGTGACCGTGGACAGCACCGAAGGCGTGGGCACGACGTTCCACCTGTCGCTGCCTATTACGCCGTTGGTTTCGCGCGTTTCCGTCCGTCATCGCGCTATCAATCCGTGAATAGATGAAATCCAGCTACGCAGGTTTTGCATTCGTGATCGCGGGAGCGCTGAGCGCATGCTCTTCGATCCCCAGGGCCACTCCGGTCCATCCGACGCCGGCAGATTGGGGCGCGCTGCTCACCCGCACGGATTCCCTCGCGTCCGCCGGCAGGCACGCCGCGGCCGACAGTATGCTGCTTGCATTCGAGAGCGCGCACGCCGGAAGCAGGGCGGCGGCGGAGGTTCCGTTCTGGCGCGCGCTCTACAAGCTCGACCCCCGAAATACTTCCTCAGCCCAGGCGGAAGGACGTGCCCTGATGGACAGCTATGCGGCGTCGTCGAGCTCGGGCTGGTACCGGGCCCACGCCAACGTGCTGACCCACCTCGCGCGGAAGGTCGACGTCGCGGAGCAGGGTCCCGGCGACACGACGATAGTCGCGGGCGACACGTCGTCCGCCGGATTGGCCGCGCGGGACCGGGTCATCCGAAACCAGCGCGCGGAGATCGCGCGGTTAAACCCGGAGATCGCGCGGTTGAGCGCGGAGATCGCGCGGTTGAGCGCGGAGCTCGAGCGTATCAAGCGCCGCCTCGCGACGCCTACCCCCTAGCCGACCCGGAACAGCTCCAGCGCTCTGGGAAAGCGCGCGCCGAGCGCGCGCTTCAGCCCCGCATGCCGAGGCTTTTCGAGCCCGGGGTCGTCGGCGAGGGTTTCCTCAGCCAGCTGCCGGGCCCGGACGTTGAGCTCCTCGTCGCGGACCAGGTCCGCGATGCGAAGCATCGCTTCGCCGCTCTGCTGCTGGCCAAACAGGTCGCCCATGCCGCGGATCCGCAGGTCCGCGCGAGCGATTTCGAAGCCGTCCTCCGTGGACGCGAACAGCTCAAGCCTCTCCATGGACTCCCGACCGGCCTCGCCGAGCAGTATGCAATACGAGCTGTCCGCGCCGCGCCCCACCCGCCCGCGAAGCTGGTGGAGCTGAGAGAGGCCGAACCGCTCCGGATGCTCGATCAGCATTACGGTCGCGTTCGCGACATCGATTCCGACTTCGATCACCGTCGTCGCGACGAGTATATCGATCTCGCCGTCGCGGAACTGGCGCATCGTGGTCTCGCGCTGATCCGCCGGAATCCGCCCGTGCAGCAGCGCGACGCGCAATCCGACGAACGCTCCCGCTGACAGGTGCTCGAACATCGTCGTCGCGGCCTTGAGGTCGGTCTTCTCCGACTCCTCGATGACCGGATACACCACGTAGGCCTGCCGCCCCTCTTCAACCTGGGATCGAACGAAAGCGAGCACCTTCTCGCGCCCGCGCTCGCGCCTTAGCACGGTCGTTACCGGCTGTCTGCCCGGCGGACGCTCGTCCAGTGTGCTGACGTCGAGGTCCCCGTACACCGTGAGCGCCAGCGAGCGCGGAATAGGAGTCGCGCTCAACAGCAACACATCGGGCGTCTGCCCTTTCTTCGCGAGAGCGGCTCTCTGCTCCACCCCGAACCTGTGCTGTTCGTCGATCGCGACGAAGCCGAGCCGTCCGAAAGCGGTCGTCCCCTGGACCAGCGCGTGCGTGCCGATCGCAATGACCGGCTCCTCGGTTTTCAACCTCGCCTCCAGCAGCGCGCGCGCTTTGGTCTTGACGCTTCCAGTCAGCAGCAGCGGCTCCAGCCCCAGCGGCGCCAGCAGTCCGTGCAGCGTGCGGTAATGTTGCTCGGCGAGGAGCTCGGTCGGCGCCATGATCGCCGCCTGGTAACCGTTCTCGTACGCCAGCAGCGCGGCGAACAGCGCCACGATCGTCTTCCCGCTGCCGACGTCGCCTTGCAGCAGCCGGTGCATCCGCCGGTCGCCGCACATGTCGGTGAATATCTCGCGCAGCACGCGAACCTGCGCGCCCGTAAGATCGAACGGCAGCCCGGACTTGAGCCGCGTAGTCAGCTCCCTCCTGTTCACGAAGCGGATGCCGCGTCGCGTAGTCCTCGCGAGCGCGTGCGCCCGCCGGTGAAGGAGCTGCACGAACATCAGCTCGTCGAACGCGAGCCGGTCTCTGCCGTGCTCCGCCTCGCGAATCGATGTGGGACGGTGCACCATTCGCAGCGCGTCCGGCAGCGCGGGTAGCGCCAGCTTCTTTACCGCTTCGCGCGGGAGATGGTCGGTGGTGCAACGCAGAAGCTGGTCGAGGTGCGCGTCGATGATCGATCTGATCGTCCGGAACGTCAGCCCTTCCGTCGCGGAATAGACCGAGAACACGCGCCCGGGCGACACACCCGGGTCGTCGGGGCCGAAGTTCACGTATTCGCGCGGGGCGAGCTGCCGGCCGTGATAGAACCGGATCGGCCCGCTCAGAAGGAGAACGTCGCCCTTGTCGATCGAACGATCGAGGAACGGCTGTCCCGGCCACGCGGCCTCGACCATTCCGCTCCCGTCCTGAACCACCGCCTGAAAAATCCGCAGCCCTTTCCGCGTCGGGAGCACTCCCTTGGAAATGACCTTTCCGACGACGGTCGCATCCATTCCCACGGCGATCGATACGATGGGCTTGATGCTGCTCGCGTCCTCGTATCTGTGCGGGATGTGAAAGAGAAGGTCGCCGGCGCGCGTGATACCGAGCTTCCGAAACGCCTCGGCCCGGATCGGGCCGACGCCCTTGAGGTATCCGACCGGCGTGTCCAGTGCGACCCGCCCAGCCGGCGACATCAGTCGCCGATCACTTCGCGCGCGAACTGGGCGGGGTCGAACGGAATGAGATCGTCGAGCTTTTCGCCGATCCCGAGAAATTTCACCGGCACGTCGAGCGCCTGGTGAACCGCGACCACGATTCCGCCGCGCGCGGAGCCGTCCACCTTGTTCATGACGATTCCCGTCACTGGAATAGCGGCCGAGAAGGTAGTCGCCTGGGCGATCGCGTTCTGGCCTATCGTTCCGTCGAGAACGAGCAGCGTCTCGTGCGGCGCACCCGGGAGCCGCTTGCCGATCACGCGGTGGATCTTGCGCATCTCTTCCAGCAGAGCGTCGCTGGTGTGCAGGCGCCCCGCCGTATCGATGATCGCCACGTCGGCTTGGCGCGTGACCGCCGCGTCCACGGTCTCGAACGCCACGGAGGCCGGATCGGCTCCCGCCCGAGCGCCGACGAACTCCGCTCCCGACCGGTCGGCCCACTGCCGGAGCTGATCCACTGCGCCGGCGCGAAAGGTGTCGGCCGCGCCGAGCACGATTTTTTTCGATCCCTCCCGGCGGAGGCGCGACGCGAGTTTGCCGACGAACGTCGTCTTCCCGGCTCCATTGACTCCGATCACGAGAATGATCGTCGGCGCGCTCGGCGCGCTGGGCGCGCGACGCAGCGCGGGGTCGCTGTTGCCGGAGCGAAGCGAGGCTTCGATCCCGGAGCGCAGCGCTTCGCGGAACTGAGGCTCGGTCTTGATCTGCCCTTGCGAGGCAAGGCGCTCGAGCTCGGCGACAAGCTGCATTGTCGTCGCCACGCCCAGATCGGCTTCGAGAAGGACTTCCTCAACGCGCTCGAGGGAGCCGGCGCTGGCGCCGCCCTTGGCGAGCACCGCGACGTCCATCAGGGCGACGTCGCGCACGCGCTGCCATAAGGAACGAGCGGGAACGTCGCCCGGGCGGCGGATGAGTCTGGACATTACGTGGAAAAGCTAACGGACGGGGGGAAAGCGGAGCGCGTGGTGCGTCGCCCGTTATAGCGCGAGTCCGTTAGGACGTTACCGCGGTGGGACCTACTCGCCGGATGTAGCTGAGGAAAAGTCTTTCAGGAACGCCAATGCCCGATTCCTCTGCTGCATGAACGTCCCTCTCTCGCCCGATCCAATCGGCTCCCCGCCCCGCATCTGCAACGCCACGCGTGGATTCTTCTGCACTCCACTAACCAACACCTCGAAGTGCAGGTGCGGTCCGCTCGCGAGCCCCGTCATGCCCACGTACCCGATCGTGCTTCCGATGGTGACGCGGCCGCCGCGGTGCACGCCCTTCGCGAAGCCGCGGAGGTGAGCGTACCGGCTGACGTAGCCGTTGCGGTGCCGGACGTCGATCGTGTTGCCGTAGCCGCCCTTACGACCCGCGAAGATCACCACTCCGTCGCCGACCGCGCGGACGGGCGTGCCGGAGGCAGCGGCGTAATCAGTTCCCTTGTGCTCGCGCCAGCGGCCGAGCACGGGGTGCTTGCGCATGCCGAACACGCTCGAGACCCGCCTGAAGTTGAGCGGAGCGCGGAGGAAGGCGGCGCGCATCGACTTCCCTTCAGCGTCGAAATACTCGCCGCCGGCGACGTTGCTTCGGAAGTGAATCGCCTGGATTTCCTTGCCGGAAAGCTGCATCGTGGCGCCGAGCACCGTCTTGGCATACACAGCGCCCGTGGGCTCCTGCGCACGCTCGATGACGACCCCGAACTTGTCGCCGACCTGAAGGTCCTTGCTCATGTCCACGCGGTACTCGTAGATGTCCGCGAGAAGCCAGGCGAGACGCAGTCGCTGGCCGCGCGGGAGCACGCCGTCGGAGAACTGGTCGAGGGCGGAGTACAGGCTCGACCTGATCGTCCCCGTAACCGCGACGGTGTCGATGATCGTCTTGTCGTTGGCCACGACCAGAACCGGGCTCACGATCGGGTCGTACACGTATGGGGCCACCGGGACGCTGGCGCGCTCAGGACCGAGCACGCGAATCGGATCGATTTCGCGCGTAGAGAGCAGTTCGCCGGCCCTTGCTCCAGGAACCGGCGGTGTAAGTCTCAAAGCTCCGATCGCAAGCGCCCCGACCACCGTGTAGGTGATGGAGCGCGCCCATGACAGCCTCAATCCATTTGTCTCCGAATGAAGGTCGGGATCTCCATGTCGCCGAGATCCTGATCCTGGGCATCCTGCTTCACCTGCTTGTCCGCTAACGACGACGCTCCAGGCGACTGGGTCACACGGCGCAATCCGTCTGTTCCGGTCCCGGCCTGCTGGATCCCCCTGGTTACCCGTGCCGCGCCCGCCTGGCGCTGGGCCGGGAACTGAATGACCGGAGAGCCCTTACCCTGCTGCCCCTGGGAATTAATGACTCCCGGGACGGCACTATTATGGGCACTGTCGAAGCCCGTCGCAATGACTGTTACACGGATCTCGCCGCCCATGGCGGGCTCGTGAACCGCGCCGAAGATGATTTCGGCGTCCGAGCCGGCCGCGTCGTGAATGATTTCGCTTATCTGATAGACCTCGCCCAGGGTCATGTCCGGGCCGCCCGTAATGTTGAGCAGCACCCCCGTTGCGCCGGCAATCGAGACGTTGTCCAGCAGCGGGCTCGCGATGGCCTGCTGGGCGGCCTCCGTCGCGCGATTGTCCCCGCGGCCTATCCCGGTGCCCATCAGGGCTGAGCCGCCCTCCTGCATGACGGTCCGGACGTCCGCGAAGTCCACGTTCACAAGGCCGGTGACGCTGATGAGCGAGGAAATACCCTGCGTCGCGTGGAGAAGAACTTCGTCCGCCTTCTTGAGCGCGTCCTGGAACGGGATCCCCTTGCCGACAACCGCGAGCAGCCGCTCGTTCGGCACGACGATCATCGTGTCCACGTACTTCCGCATCTCGGCGATCCCGAGCTCCGCCTGCCGCATCCGCTTGCGCCCCTCGAACAGGAACGGCCGCGTCACGATTCCCACGGTCAGCGATCCCGCTTCGCGCGCCAGCTCGCACACGATCGGCGCGGCGCCCGTGCCGGTGCCACCACCCATGCCACAGGTGACGAACACGAGGTCGGCGTTCTGAAGTGCGCGCGACACATCGTCCCTACTCTCTTCCACAGCCTGACGTCCGATCTCGGGGCGCGCGCCTGCGCCAAGCCCGCGCGTCAACTTCTTCCCGATCTGGATCTTCACATCGGACTTCGAGTTCAGGAGCGCCTGCGCATCGGTGTTGACCGATATGAATTCCACTCCCTGGAGATGCTCGTCGATCATGCGGTTGACTGCATTTCCGCCACCGCCGCCGACGCCGACCACCTTCATGCGGGCGGCTTGCGACTCGCTCTCGTCGAACTCGAATACCATGGTCAAGACTCTCTCTCCACCGGTGTATAACACCAGAGGTTTGGGGAAAACTGGTGCCGAATATATGGTGCCCGGCACGATTCAACCATATGAAATTTCAAGGGATCGGCCTTTTTGTTCATCCGTTACTAACGGGCTGAGTTTTCCACAATCGGGGTCCTCGCGTCACGTTATTGATAGCCTGGGCAGTTAGCTTCGAGAGGGGAGCCGTGGAGCCCGCCAGAAAGCTCATTGCGAGCCAGGCGGGCATGGGCAGATAATATGCAGGTGAATTGGTGGTCGGATCACCAGAAACCTTAACCATTACCCAATGAATACACACCGCGTCAGACGCGCTCTAATCCGGAGCTGTGCGACGATCGTTGTCCTCGGATTTCTCGCCGCTTGTCAATCGGTCCTGGGCCCGGAGCGCGTCGTCCAGGTGCTCGAGATCGGCCCGACCGCTATTCCCTGCACCGGTTTTGGACCGCAGGAATGCCTGCAGGTTCGCGAGAGAGGTGAAACCGATTGGACGTTCTTCTACGACTACATCGAAGGGTTCACCTTCGAGGCGGGGTTCACGTATCTGGTTCGCGTGGAGCGCACCACGGTAAGCGATCCCCCACCGGACGCGTCCGCTTACAAATGGCGTCTGCTGGAGCTGATCAGCAAGACGCCGGCGAGTTGACCAATGCGTGTCACCGTATTGGCGCTCGCGCTCGTTGCCTGCACGGCCTGCGTCAGCGAGCCGACCGCTCCGATGCTGTCGGGCCAGGCATTGCTGTTCACCAGTGATCGCGATGGGAACGTCGAGATCTACGCGATGTTGCCCGACGGCGGGAAGCCGATACGGCTGACGCGCAACGGCGCCAATGACTTCGCCCCTGCGTGGTCGCCCGACGGAAGAAAAATCCTCTTCCTCAGCGAGCGCGTCACCGACAGCAAGGGCGCCGGAACGTACGAGATCTTCGTCATGAACTCCGACGGCTCGGGCGTTACGCGACTGACCACCAACGACGTGCTCGAGACTTCGCCGAGCTGGTCTCCGGACGGAACGAAGATTCTGTACGCGACCACCGGGACCCGCAGCAAGATCTTCGTCATGAACGTGGACGGCTCGAACGTCGTCCAGCTCACCAACAACGACTGGGCCGATTCGCTACCGCGTTGGTCGCCCGATGGGAGCCGCATCGCCTTCCTCGGCAGCCCCCCGGGTTGGTCGTGGATCTTCACGATGGCGCCCGATGGGAGCAATCCCGTTCGCGTACCCACGCAGGTCGTGGGCGGCATTCACAGCTATTCGTGGGCGCCGGACAGCAAGAACGTCGTGTACGAGTACGGCGAGTGGCCCTACGGCGGGATCTACCGGTCGGTCAGCATGCCGACGCCGGGTGTGCGCGACTTGCCCACGTTCCTCGTGGGTTACGAGCGCTTTCCTTCGAAGCCGGTCTGGTCGCCCGATGGACAGCGCATCGCGCTCACGATGAGCGAGAGCGGACCAGGCGACATCTTCACGATGAGGGCAAGCGACGGCGGTGGCCGCATCAACATCACGAATAGTCCTTGGAAAGACCTGATCGCGGATTGGAAATAGGTGCCTGGTGAGCGGGACTAAGTAACACGAACTCGTTCGCGTTTCTTGAGCTCGGCGCGAACCTCCGCGGCACCGGAATCGAGCGACCGCAAGACCACCAACGCGTGGTACAACAGATCAGCCGCTTCTTCTATCGCGCGCCTCCGATCGCCATCCGCCGCGGCGAGCACGAGCTCCGCGGCCTCCTCGCCCACTTTCTTCAGCCGCAAATTGCGATCGGCCAGCAGCGTCCTCGTGTAACTCGCGGGCCCTGACTCAGGCGCAGCCGCCCGCGCGGCGATGGTAGCATCGAGCCGTCCGATAACATCGGCGGTTCCGCCAGTATCGCCGAAGCATGTTCGGGACCCGGAATGACACGCCGGCCCGGCCGAAATGACGCGAGCAAGCACAGCGTCCCCGTCGCAGTCGAGCGTTAAGGACACAACCTGTTGCGTGTTGCCGCTCGTAGCGCCCTTGCGCCAGAGTCCGCGCGTGCGCGATCGGTAGTGCATCTCGCCGGTCGCGACTGTTCGCTCCAGCGCCTCGCGATCCGCATACGCCGCCATCAGCACGTCACCACTATCAGATTCTTGCGCGATGACTATGACGTGGCCGCCACCTTTCGCGAAGTCGATCGAATCAAGATCGAGGCTGATTCCATTCATCGTCCCGCTCCGGTAAGGCATTCGCGCGCCGCTTTCGCAAGCGCTGCATTGGTGGCTACAGCGCTTCCGCCGAATGCCGTAGCCGCGCCGTTCCAATCCGTGAAGACCCCGCCCGCCTCAGTAATCGCCGGCTCAAACGCCGCCGCATCCCACGGCGCAAGTATCGGATCAACCATCACCTCCGCGCGGCCGGTGGCAACCAGGAGATACCCGTAACAATCGCCCCAGCTGCGTCCCATGGCCGCGCTCGCCGACAACTTCCGCCACGAATCGCGCCGCGAATCGCGCCGCGACGCGCAGGCGCGGAACTCTTCGTCGGTTGTGAGCACCGTTGCGTTGGTCATGTCGTCCACCGCCGATACGTGCGCACGCGCGCCGTTCCACCAGCAACCGCACCCCTTCGCAGCCGCAAGCATCTCGCCGAGCGCCGGGAAGAACGCCGCCCCGGCGAGAACGTCGTTGCCTTCGCAGACCGCCACGAGCGTTCCCCACAGCGGCACGCCCCGAACGAAGGTCCTGGTGCCATCTATCGGATCGAGAACCCAACGGCGCGTCGCGCCGGGGTCGCTCTCGCCCATCTCTTCGCCCAGAATGCCGTCCTGAGGAAAACGAGCGGCGATCCATTCACGCGCAGACTGTTCGGCTGCGCGATCCGCAATCGTCACGGGCGATCCGTCATTCTTTGACTCAACAGTGACGCCCCGCCCGAAGTGGCGCAGCGCCACGGCGCCGGCGCGACGCGCAACCTCTTCGACGGCTTCCAGTAATACCGCGGCCGGCTCGGCCATCAATTGCTCCGGACCGGTAGCCCGCTGGCCGCCAGCAGATGCTTGATCTCCGCCACGGTCGTGATACCATCGTGCAGAATTCCGGCGACAAGCGCCGCTTCGGCGCCCGATTCGAGCAGAACGTCGCGCACATCGGTCGCTGAACCGGCTCCGCCGGAGGCCACGACCGGCACTGCAACTGCGGCGACAACGGCGCTCGTCAATCCCAGGTCGAAGCCAGCGCGCGCGCCATCACGATCCATGCTCGTCAGAAGTATCTCACCCGCCCCGCGGCGCGCGCACTCCGAGGCCCATTCCACCGCGTCGAGCCCCGTGGCCTGTCGGCCCCCCTTTGTGTACACCTCCCATTTTTCCGAAGCGTCGCTCCACTTGGCGTCGATGCTGGCCACAACGCACTGCGCGCCGAATCGCTCGGCGCACTCGGTGAGCAGCTCCGGCCGGTCGACTGTGGCTGAGTTGATGCTCACTTTGTCCGCGCCGGCGCGAAGCGTCCGCGCAACGTCGTCCGCCGTGCGCACGCCACCGCCGATGGTGAGCGGAATGAACAGCCGCTCGGCTGTCTCGCGCGCTGCCTGAAGCAATGTTTCCCGTTCCTCCGCGCTCGCCGTGATGTCGAGAAACACGATCTCATCTGCGCCCTGGCGCTCGTAATCCCCGGCGAGAGCGACTGGATCTCCGACATCGCGCAGCGATTCGAATCCGACTCCTTTCACAACGCGGCCTCTCATCACGTCGAGACAGACCACGACACGCCGCGAGAGCATCAGGCCTCGACCACGGTGGCGACGGCGCCCTTGGTGCTGAACACGGCACCCGTCTCCACCAGCGCGTCCCGCACGGCGAGCCCGAGCGCCTTGAACGAGGCTTCGACAATGTGGTGACGGTCCGTGCCCCGGAGCACCCGGAAGTGTACGGTGGCCTTGGCGTTGTCGGAGAAGGAACGCATCCAGTGATCGTACAGCCTGCTCGGGAGCGGGCCGCAGTAGTACGGACGCCCCCCCAGGTCGATGACGCACTGCACCAGCGCCTCGTCCATCGGAATGGTCCGGTTTCCGTAGCGCGCGACCGTGGCGGGCGCGAACTCCGCCAGCGCCGCGCCAACGCAGATCGCTACGTCCTCGATGATGTGATGCGGCAGATCCCCGGCTGCCGTTACCCGCACTCCCAACCCGGCGTACCGGGCGAAGGTGGCAAGCATGTGGTCTAGAAACGGCACCGACGTTTCGATGGCCGTAGCGGCCGGGTCGCGCGCGAGCTCGACACGTATCTGCGTTTCCCTTGTGCTCCTGGTTACAACGGTCATTCCGAGAACTCCTGTGCTACGGCGCGCGGATCCATCGCGCCTGTGTAAAGTGCCATTCCGATTACCGCGGCCGAGACTCCGCGACATTCGAGCGCACGAAGGTCGAAAAGAGAGGTGATCCCGCCCGATGCGGTCACCGGAAACTTTGACGCCGCTACGACATCGTCCATGAGCGCAAGATCGGTCCCGCCCATGCGCCCTTCGTAATCGACAGCGGTGACCAACAATCCGGCCAGTCGGAGTGAGTTGAGCCCCGTCGCAAGCTCCACAATGTCGAGCGGCAGCGTTCGCGCCCAGCCACGCGTCACGACGTTCCGCCCACGCACGTCGGCGGCGACCATAATTGCTCCAGGGTACGCCGCGACCACCGACACAAGCCAGTCCGGCTCCTCGACTGCCCGGGTGCCGAGGACCACGCGCGACGCCCCCGCGCCGAGCAGCCGGTCGATCTCCTCTCGAGATCGAACGCCTCCGCCGACCTGCACCTCCATCGGCGTGTCGCGCAGAATCGTTTCGATCATCGAGCTGTTGGAGCTGGCACCGGTTGCAGCATCGAGATCAACTACGTGGAGCTTGCGGAAACCGATCTCCGCCCAGCCGCGCGCGACGGCCGGTGGATTCTCCAATCGTACGATCTCCTCGGCGTACGATCCACCGACGAGCTGCACGCAGGCGCCATCCCGAAGGTCAACCGCTGGTATTGCGATCATCTCCGCGCCCCATCGAGGAACGCATGCAGAAAGCGGACGCCGGCCGCGGAGCTTTTCTCAGGGTGGAACTGCACGCCCACCGCGGCACCAGCGCGAACGACCGCCGGAAAACGATCGTTTTCGTGCGTCGACCACGCCGTGACCTGGCCAGCGTCGGATGGCCGGCATACATAGCCGTTGGCGTAGTATGCCGACTTGAGCTCCGATCGCTCGACGAGGTCGTCAGAGCTCTCGTCGATCGAGTTCCAGCCTATCTGCGGAATCCGGCGAGCCGTGAGTTTTCGTACCCGGCCGGGAAAGATGCCGAGTCCGTCGCCAGCGCCTTCGTCGCTGGCGTCGAACAGGAGCTGCATGCCGAGGCAGATGCCGATGGTCGGTAACCCGTCGCTGATGGCTCTCCGGACGGAGGCGGCGCCCGGCGCGAGGCGCTGAGCCGCGGGACCGAATGCGCCAACGCCGGGAAGAACGAGGGCATCGGCGTCCGTCGCGAGTAGTGGATCCGCCTCGACTACGACGTCAACTCCCGCTACCGCGATCGCCTTCGCAATGGAATGAAGGTTTCCGGCGCCGTAATCGAAGATCACTACTCGCATTCGCTTCTCGCAGCGTCAAAGGCGATCAGCGCCTCGCACAGCAACTCCCACGGCCCGATCGAAAAACGCAGCGCCGCGCCGTCGCTTTCAGCAAGAGCGCCCGAAAGCTGCGGCAGTTTTTCAAAGCAGCGCACAGCGATTCCCCGCTCGCGCATATTCCGCGCGATCGCAGGAGCTCCGCGCACCGGGACGAGCACGAAGTTGGCGGCTGACGGGATCGGCGAGAGGCCGCGGCCCTGAAACTCGCTCGTCAGCCGTGCGCGATGATCGATGGTGAGAGCGACGTGCTCACGGACCCACTCCAATCCTTCGCCCAGAGCGGCCACCGCTGCGCGGCTCGCGAGCGCGTTTACCTTGTAGGGCCCGCGCGATTTTTCCACCTCTGCGACGAGAGCCGGCGCTCCCACGGCGTATCCCACACGCAGACCGGCAAGTCCGAATGCCTTGGACATGGTTCGCACAACGAGCAGCCGCTCACTGCTCGCGACGAGGTCAATGACGCTTTCGCCCGAATACTCCGCATACGCTTCGTCCACGATCACGATCTGGTCGCCGGCGCCGGCGCCGGCCAGAATAGCCTCGATAGCCGCGCGCGTGACGAGGGTTCCGGTTGGGTTGTTGGGCGAGCATACGTAGATGATTCGGGCGCCCGTCGCTAGCATCGCGTCCACGTCAACGTCGTACGACGACGTCAGCGGCACCGCCACGGAAACCACGCCGTTCATCCGCGCGAATCTCGAAATCATGGGGAACGTCGGGTCCGGGTGAGCCAACAGCTCGCCCGGTTCAGCGAACGCGCGGATCGCGGAGTCGAGCGTATCGTCCGATCCGCATCCGGTGACCACCATCGCGGCCGGGACTCCGAGGTACTCCGACAGCGCTCCCTTAAGCAGTGCAGAGTATGCCTGCGGGTACCGGGTAACCGTCTCAGCGTCCGCGCGCCCGATCTCCCTGGCGGCCACGGGAGGAAATCCCCACAGGTTGGTGTTGTCACTGAGATCGATCCTGCAGCCAGCGGGCCCGGGGGAGTACAGCGAAATGTCGCCGTAGCACGCGCGCGTTACACGCATTCGCTGGCCCTCCACCGTGTCGCGGCCAACGCGTGGCCAGGCAGCATCTCAGCCAGCGCGAACGCGGCCGTGTCGTCCGCCAGTCGTGACGCTGCGTCGTTGCTTACACGCTGGTAGCTCGTCCACCGGATGAAATCCAGCACCGACAGCCCCGAGTACGAGCGCGCGAGTCCGCCCGTCGGCAGGACGTGATTGGAGCCGGTCATGTAATCGCCAAAGGCAACGGAAGCAGCACCGCCGAGCATGACGGTCCCCGCGTTTCGCATCCGCGGCAGTAGCAGCTCCGCGTCCGCAACGGCGAGCAGCAGGTGCTCCGGCGCGTACGCATTGGCGAAGGTGATCGCCTCATCCATTGACTCAACTGTCAGAACGGCGCCCTGCCCCGCGAGCGAGCGAGCCACGATTTGCGCGCTGGACGCGTCCGGCAAACGCTGATCGATGCAATCAATAACGCGAGCTGCGACCTCCCGTCCCACGCACACCGCGACGACGCAGGCCAGCGGGTCATGCTCGGCCTGCGCGAGCATCTCGGCTGCGACCGTGGCAGGGCTCGACGTAGCATCGGCAATAACGAGCAGCTCGCTGGGTCCGGCGGGCGAGTCGATCGCGACAGAACCAACGAGCTGCAGCTTGGCTTCCGCGACGTACGCGTTGCCCGGTCCGACGATCAGGTCCACGCGCGGGACCGATTCGGTGCCGAGCGCCATCGCTGCGATCGAGCCCGCGCCCCCGATCGCAAAAACCCGATCGACTTCCGCAAGCTCCGCGGCGGCGAGCACGACCGCCGCCGGAGCGCCTGTGCGGTCGGGCGGCGAACAGAGCACGACGTCGCGCACACCGGCGACACGCGCTGGCACCGCGCCCATGAGGACGCTGCTGGCGTAGGCGGCGCGCCCGCCCGGAGCGTAAATTCCAACGCGGCCGAGCGCGTCCGGCCTCCGGCCTATCACGACTCCGGGTTCCGGCTCCACTTCGATCAGAGTCGGGAGCGAGCTCGCATGCACGCACCTGATGTTGGCGACCGCTCGCTCCATCGCGCTACGGACGCTCGGCGCGAGCTTTTCGAGCGCTGCTCGGCGCGCGCGTGCCGGAACTTCGAGCGACTCCAACTCCACTCCATCGAATCGCGCGGCCAGCTCGCGCAATGCCTCGTCGCCGCGTCGCCTCACGTCACAGATGATTTCGGCTGTTCGCGCGCTTATCTCTGAATCCGGCTGTGATGTCCGGTCGAGCAGCCGGCGGCGATCATCCGCCGAGAGCGCCTGCACTGTTCCGGTATACCGGATCGCCGGCGCCGACTGTGCGCGGCCAAGTCCTCTCATGCTCACGGGACGAGCCGCTCGATGCGGCTGACGAGCATCCCCTCGCCACCGATGGCGCGCAGCTCGCGAAGCGTCCTGTAAATACCCGCTGCCGGCACCACGGCGTGCACGGCGACGAACCTCCCCCCGTTCATTATGTCGGTGACAGTTGGACCATTCAGCCCGGGCAACACCTTGCGAACGTCTTCAAGCCGGTCACGCGGCACGTTCGCCATGACGTATCGCTGGCCGCGGGCGCGAATCACGGATTCAAGCGCGGACACAAGGTCACCGATCTCTTCGCCACGCTCGGTGCGTTGGCCGTTCTCCGGATTCGGATCGCGTGCGACGACCAGCCGCGCACTCGATTCGAAGATCGTTGCGACCTCGCTCAGCCCGTTGACCCGTAACGTGGACCCTGTCGAGACCAGATCAACAATGATGTCCGCGATTCCAAGATGGGGGGCGATCTCGGCGGCGCCGGATACCGGCACCAATTGAATGTCGATGGCTGCTTGCTTGAAGTAGCGGGCGGTCGCGCGCGGAAAGCTCGTCGCCACGCGCCGCCCCGGAGGAATATCAGCGAGGGATCGAATCCCGCTCTCATCCGTCGCGGCGACCGCCAATCTGCATTTCCCAAGGCCAAGATCGCTAAGCGATTGCAGTTCGCGGCCGGACTCGCAGATCAGGTCCCAGCCCGTAATGCCGGCATCGGCCGCGCCGTCCGCGACAAACTCGGGAATGTCCTGAGCGCGGACGAAGATCGCCTCGAAAACTCCGCCGAGCGACGCTGTGAGAGCGCGCTCGTTGCGGATCTGAACGTCCAGGCCGGCGTCGTTGAACAGCTCGCGCGTCTCGTCTGCGAGCCGACCCTTATTTGGCAATGCGATGCGAAGCATTAAATGGCTGGTGGCTGGTTGCTAAATGGCTGGCGGCTGGCGGCTGCTGTGTTCTGGCATACAAAAAAGGCCCGTCGCAAGGACGGGCCGAGAAGAACTGCGCGCGGGTGCTACCTAAGCGACTCTAACCCCTAAACGCACAACTCCCCCGACCCGTGAGGCCGTGGTGATGTACATGCTTGTGGGTGAGCGCGTTTGGAATCACAACCCAAGGTTAACCTATGCGCACGCGGAGGACAAGTCCTCGCGCGCTACGGAAGGAATCGCTCGGGGTTTGTCTCCAGCGCCGCGCGCTTGAGGGAGTCCGACAGCGGGAGCGCGATGAACTGATCCACGTTCTTTCGCATCCGCGTGATGCCCGGGCTCGGCCAATCGGTTCCCCATAACAGCTTGCGCTCGAGCTCCGCGAGCTTCGGGAAATAATCCAGCAGTGATTTCGGCGGAATTCCTGAAAGGTCGAACCAGACGTTCTTGTGGCGCCGCAGAATAAAAAACGCCTCACCCATCCAGAACGGCCGGCCACCGTGCGCGAGGACGATCTGCAGGTCGGGAAAGTCGAGGGCGACGTCGTCGAGCTCCAGCGGATTGCCGTACTTGCAGCGCGCACGGGGAAAAATGCTCGTCCCGGTATGGATGAGCACAGGCAGGCCGCGGTCCTCGCACCGCTTGTAGATCTCGCCGAGCGCCGTGAGCCCCTCGGTGTACGCGTTCGCGGCGAGCCGCTGGTGGTTGGGGTGCAGCTTGAGCATCCGCACGCCCATGTCGATGAGAGCGTCCACGTCGCCGGCCGCGTCCTTCGTGACGCGCGGATGCACTCCGCCGAACGGAAGCATCCGTGCCGGGTTCGCCGCCGCGTACTTCGCCGCGTGCTCGTTGATTCTCCAATCGGTCTTCATTACGTCGGGCGACGGATAGTTCACCAGTCCGACCCGGTCGATGCCATCCTCGTCCATCATCTGCAGCAGCAGCGCGGGCTCGTACATGATCGCCATCAGATGATCGATGTCCTGCTGGCCGCGCTTCAGCACCTCCACTATATCGTCCGGCATGTCGCGCCACGGATGCACGTGGACGTGGCAGTCCGTGACGCGGATCCCGTTTATGGCCATCTGCGGTGCGCTGCGCGCGCGGTCACTCCGGCACCACAGCCATCGCTTCGATCTCGACCTTCGCCCGGTCCTCGACGAGTCCGCTCACGATCACGACCGACATGGGCGGATAGTGGGCACCGATAACTTCCCGGTACGCGGCTCCGATCTCCCGGCGGGCGGATATGTAGGCCGCGCGGTCGGTGACGAACCACGTAAGCCGCACGAGCTGCCGCGGCTCCGCGCCCGCCTCGGCGAGGAGCGTGACGATGTTCGCCAACGCCTGTCGAACCTGCGCTGCCATGTCGTCACTCTGAAGCTTCGCTGTAACGGGATCCCACCCGATCTGTCCGGCGAGAACAACCAGCTTTCCGGAGGCCATTACGCCGTCGCTGTACCCGGACGGGCGCGGCCATCCCGCGGGCCTCAGCAGGCGGTCGTCTGACCCGCCGCTCATGAAGCCGTCTCCCGCAGGCGGTACCGCTGCAGCTTGCCGGTAGCAGTGCGCGGAAGCGCGTCCACGAACTCCACGGCGCGCGGATACTTGTAGGGCGCGATGCGCGCCTTCACGAAGTCCTGCATCTCCTTGACCAGCGCGGGACTGCCGTCGAAACCGGCGCGAAGGACGATGACCGCCTTGACGAGCTGGCCGCGCGCTTCGTCCGGCACGCCGACGACCGCGCATTCCTGCACGGCTGCGTGCTCGAGAAGCACGTTCTCGACTTCGGGGCCCGACAGATTATAGCCGGATGAAATGATCATGTCGTCGGTGCGCGCCTGGTACCAGAAGTAGCCGTCGTCGTCCATCCGGTACGAATCGCCGGTGAAGTTCCAGCCATCGCGAACGTACTCGGCCTGACGCTTGGGATCACCGAGATAGCGACACCCTGTCGGGCCACGCACGGCGAGCCGGCCGACAGTGCCCACGGGCGCGTCGCCGCCGTCATCGTCCACGATCTTCGCAGAATAACCCGGCACCGCCTTTCCCGTGGAGCCCGGACGTATGTCGTCGCCGGACGCGCTGATGAAAATGTGCAGCATCTCGGTAGCGCCGATCCCATCGATGATCCTTAGCCCGGTCGCGCTGCGCCACATCTCGAAGACGCTCACCGGCAGCGTCTCGCCCGCAGATACGCAGAGCCGGAGGCTCGAAACGTCATGATCGGCGAGCATCCCGCACATCGCGCGGTACCCCGTCGGCGCAGTGAAGCAAACCGTGGGACGCTGCTCGGTGATCGCCTTGAGCAGGTGAGGAGGCGCTCCCTGCTCCACTAGCAGCGCGCACGCTCCGATGCGGATCGGAAAGAGCAGCAGCCCGCCCAGCGCATAAGTGAACGCGAACGGCGGCGAACCGCAGAACACGTCGTCTCGCGAAGGATGGAGGACGTACCTGGGGAAGCAGTCGGTGATCGCGAGGATGTCGCGGTGCGAATGCATCGTCCCTTTTCCCTGCCCTGTGGTTCCGGAAGTGAACGCGATTATCGCCGTATCTTCCGCGGCCGTGTCACAACCCTCGAACGCCGGCTCCTTGGCGCGCATAAGCGCCTCAAGACTGCCGGGGGCATCCGTGCCGAAGGCAACGGTTCGCGATCCGTGCCGACGCCCACCGCTGTCGCGCGTCGCGAGCCCCAGGTCGCACTCTTCGTAGTACCGAGCGTCGGAAAGCGCGAGCTTCAGCTCCGTCTTGTCGGCGATGTAGCGCAGCTCCCGCTCGCGAAGCAGCGGCATGGTGCACACGACCACTCCGCCAGCCTTGAGCACGCCGAACCAGCACGCCGCCAGCATCGGCGTGTTGGGCCCGCGCAGCAGCACCCTGTTCCCGGGAACGACGCCCAGGTCCTCGACGAGCACGCGCGCGATCCGGTTGGCACGCTCCAGGAGATCGTGGTACGTCCACTGCTCCGTGGACGAGCGCAGCGCGGTACGCTCCCCGTCGCCCCGCTCGACGGCCCCGTCCAGCAGCTCCGCGGCGCAATTCAGCCGGACCGGATAATCGAGCTCGGGCACCCCGCTCCAGTCGCGCACCGGCCACAGGACGCGAGGCGGCAGATGGTCCGCGCAGAACGTGTCGGCGTGGCCGGTCGGCTCCAGCTCGTAGGCGGAAAGCGCCTCAGGCATTTGCCGCAGCGGCTCCGTCTTTGTACGCGCCGAGCACCTGGCCGGCGATCACGAGCTGCTGTATCTCGGTCGTACCTTCATAGATCCGCAGCGCCCGAATCTCGCGGTAGAGGCGTTCCACCGGGCTGTCCGCGACAACCCCGCGGCCGCCGAGCAGCTGGAGCGCGTCGTCGATCACACGCTGCGCCATCTCCGTCGCGAACATTTTTGCCATCGCGGCCTCGCGCGTGATGCGTGGTGCGCCCAGATCGCGGGTCCATGCGGCGCGGTAGACGAGCAGCGCCGCGGCATCTATGTCGGTCGCCATGCGCGCGATGCGTGCCTGCGTAAGCTGCATGTCGGCGAGGGCCTGCCCGAACACCCGGCGGGAGGTTACGTGACGAAGCGCCTCATCCAGCGCGCGCCGGGCGAAGCCGACTGCCGCCGCGCCAACCGCGCTCCGAAAAACGTCCAGCGTGCCGAGCGCGACCTTGAGCCCGCCCTCCGGATCGCCCACTACGCGATCGGCCGGCACGCGGCACCCCGCGAATGCGAGCGTGCCGAGCGGATGTGGCGCCATTGCCTCGATCCGCCCCGCCACCTGGAAACCGGGATCGCCGGCCTCGACGATCAGGGCGACGAATTTTCGATCGGCGCCGTGCGCGCGGCAAAACACGGTGTACCAGTCCGCGATGCCCGCGTTCGAGATCCACGTCTTCTCCCCGTCGATCACCCACGAATCTCCATCGCGGCGCGCCACGGTCTGCATCGCGGCGACGTCCGAGCCCGCCTCCGCTTCCGAAATGGCGAACGCAGGGATCGCGTCGCCGCGCGCGATCGCCGGGAGGTACCGCCGCTTGAGCTGCTCCGATCCGAACATTGCGATCGGTCCGGCGCTCAGCCCCTGCATCGCGAACGCGGAGTCGGCAAGCCCCGACCGGTGCGCAAGAGTCTCCCTTGCAAGGCACAAAGTACGGACGTCGATCCGCTCGCTCGCGCCGCCGTACGCCGCCGGGACCACGTGCCGCAGCCAGCCTCCCTCGCCGAGCTGGCGAACCAGCGACTTGTACTCCGCATCGACATCCGTCGGATGGTTGTCGGTAAGATCGGCGGCCCACGGCCGCAGCTCCGCAGCGAATGCGCGGTGCTCGTCGCCGAAGAAGGGCCAACCGAGGAAGTCGTCGTGCATCAGTCGCCCTGGAACTCCGGCTTCTCCTTCTTCACGAACGCGTGGTAGGCTCGCTCGAAGTCGTTCGACTGCATGCATTCTGCCTGGACCCGCGCCTCGTAGTCGATGGCGTCATCGACGCTCATCGACCATTCCTCGTGCAGCGCTCGCTTGGTGACGGCGTGCGAAGCCGTAGGGCCGCCCGCGATCACCGCCGCGAGGGCGGCCGCTTCCTCCTGGAGTGCTTCCGGCGCGACCACGCGATTGTAAAACCCCCATCGCTCGGCCTCCTCGCCGCTCATCGACCTGCCGAGAAAGAGCAGCTCGCTCGCGCGGCCCTGCCCGATGAGCCGCGGCAGAATCGCGCACGCGCCCATGTCCGCTCCCGACAACCCGACCTTCACAAAAAGGAAGGCGACCTTGCTGCGCGCTGTTCCGAGGCGAAGGTCGCTTGCCATCGCGATGATCGCTCCAGCTCCGACGCATACGCCGTCGATCGCGGCCACGATCGGCTGCGGGCACGCGCGCATCGCCTTGACGAGATCGCCGGAGAGCTGGGTGAATTCGAGCAACTTGTCGTGGCGCTGTTCCGTCTTCAGCTTCACGAGCGGCCCGATGATCTCGTGCACATCGCCGCCGCTGGAAAAGTTCTCGCCCGCGCCGGTGATGACGATCGCGCGCACGTCCGGCTCGTCCGCGAGCGCGAGAAACTTGTCCGTCAGCTCGCGATACGCCTCGAATGTGAGCGGGTTCTTGCGCTCGGGGCGGTCGAGGGTGACGGTCGCCACGCGCCCCTCCACGCGCCAGCCGAAGTGCTGCGGCGCCTGCATCAGACTTCTCCGCCCGCAACAGGAAGGGCGATTCCCGTTACCGCTGACGAATCAGGAGCGCAAAGCCACGCCACCGCAGCCGCGACTTCGGCGGCGGTTGTCAACCTGCCCTGCGGTATCGACTTGAGCAGGATGCCCAGGGCCTGGTCCTTCGTGACGCTCTTGGCGGTCGCGATGTTGAGGACGGCGGACTGCGCGAGATCCGTATCCGTGTAACCGGGGCAAACGGCGTTCACGGTTACGCCGCGCCCAGCCGTTTCAAGAGCGAGCGCGCGGGTGAGGCCGAGCACGCCGTGCTTGGCCGCGCAATACGCGGACATCGTCCGATAGCCGCGCAGCGCAGCAGTGGACGCGATGTTCACGATCCGCCCTGCGCCGGCCGCAACCATCGCCTCGAGGACGCGCGCGGTGCACAGGTAAGTGCCCGTAAGATTCACCCCGAGCGTCCAGTCCCACAGCTCCCTGTCCGTGTCCATGAACGCGGCGCTCTCGCCTCCGCCCGCGTTGTTCACGAGGACGTACGCATCGCCGTGCTCTTTGGTTGCGGCGGAGAACGCGCGTGCGACAGCCTTCTCGTCAGAGACATCGCACTCGATCGCGATCGCCGGCACCCCGTACCGCTGGCGGAGGTCTTCAGCGCTCCGGTCGAGCGTGGCTTTCGTGCGTCCCATCACCGTCACGGCCGCGCCGCGCGCCGCGAGCGCTTCGGCCACAGCCGCTCCGATTCCGCGTCCGCCGC
>JBPCJJ010000045.1:0-32496 GCA_051005405.1 Gemmatimonadaceae bacterium
TCGCAGGACCGTCTTAGCGAGCGCGGTTTGCGAGCGTAGGTCCAGCGAACGACACCCGGCCCGAATGCCGCGGAACGCAGCCTAGGCTGCGGGCTTGGGCCAATCGGGGCTTTCGTCCAGCCTCGCCTCGCGATCCATGTCCCCGACGACGGCTGGAACATCGGCCGCGGACCACACGCCCTCCGACCGCGCGATGACGCACGTCGCGCTCAGATCACCGATGATGTTGACCGTCGTTCGCGACATGTCCAGAATGCGATCAATGCCGAGCACCAGGGCGATCCCTTCGCCCGGCACCCCGAACATCGCGAGGATACCAACCAGCAGCGGAATCGAGCCGCCCGGCACGCCGGCGGCGCCGACCGCGGTGATGACCGACATCGCCATCACCACCGCCATCTGCGGAATCGTAAACGAAACACCGAATACTTCGGCGAGAAAGATGACGGTGATGCCCTCGAACAGCGACGTCCCGTTCATGCACATCGTGTTGCCGAGCGGAAGCACGAACCCGGCGACGTGCCTGGGGATTCCGAGGTTCTGCTCCGCGACGGCGAGGTTGGTCGGCAGTGTGGCGGCGCTCGAACTGGTCGAGAATGCCGTCACGATTGACGAGCGTATCCGGGAGAAGAACAGCAGTGGCGGGAGTCCGGCGCCGAACTTGACGAACAGCGAGAGCGTGATAACGGTGTGCAGGACCAACGCTCCAATCACTACCGCCACGTAATTGCCCAGCGGAATCAGCAGCGCGAAGCCGAAGCGCGAGGTGACGCCGAAGATCAGCCCCGCCACGCCGTACGGCGCCAGCCGCATCGCGATCTCGACGATCTTGATGACGATGTCCTGCACGGCCTGCAGCCAGACCATCATTGGCTTGGCGCTTTCCGGCCTGATCATGGTGAGCGCAGCGCCGAACATCAGCCCGAAGAAGATCACGCCGAGCATGTCCATGTCCACGGCAGACTTGAGCGGATTGCGCGTGACGATGTTCACCAGCGTCTCGATCCCGAATCCCCCCGCCTGCGACGCCTCGACCTTGGTCGCGGCGTCCCCGGCGTAGGTCGCCAGCAGCTCGGAGCGGACAGTGGGATCGATGCGGCTCCCCGGACGGATCGCGCTCACGATCATTATCCCAAGGGTAGCCGCAAGAGCGGTGGTCACGAGGAAATAAGCGAGCGTCTTTCCGCCTACGCGGCCCACGTTCCTGATGTCGCCAAGCCCCGCCACGCCCAATGCGATCGACGCAAACACCAGCGGCATCACGATCATGAACAGCATCCGCAGGAAGATCTGGCCGACCGGGCCGGCGAGATACCTGTTGATCCATTCGACGGTCGGGTGATCCGCGCCAAGCATGAGATTCGCGGCAATGCCGAACAGCGCGCCGATCGCGAGACCGAGCAGGATCTTTGTATGCAGCTTCATTCCGCTTCCACCGACCGCTGGCGCGCTCATCGTTGCTTACTCCCCTTCAGGTGCGGCGCCCTGGCGTTCACGCCGAAGTTTGGAATTGCGGTAGCCGTACGCGAAGTAGATGATTACGCCCAGCGACATCCATATTCCGAACCGTTCCCACGCGCGCGCTGGAAGACCGGCCATCACGTAAATGCACGCCGCGGCGCCGCCGAGTGTGACGGCCCAGACCATGGGAACGCGGAACGGGCGCGGTCTCGACGGATCGATCCGCCGCAATGCCAGCACGCCGATGCACACGATCGCGAACGCCGTCAGCGTGCCGATGTTGGTTAGATCGTAGATCTCATTCTCGTCCGCGAATAAGGCGCCGACTGAGACTATCGCCCCCGTCCAGAACGTCGTGATGTGTGGTATGCGGGTCCTGGGATGGATCTTCGCCGCCCACTTCGGCAGCAGGCCATCTCTCGCCATCGCGTAGAAGATTCTCGGCTGGCCGTACTGGAACACCAGCAGCACCGCGGTGAGCGATACGACCGCGCCGAACGCGACGATCCAGCTCGCGGTCTCGAGCCCGGCCACCTGCAGCGCGCGCGTGAGCGGGTCGGCCGCGCGAAGCTGCTCGTATGGCACCAGTCCCGTCGCTACGATGCCAACGATGATGTAAATGACCGTGCAGATCGCGAGTCCGCCCAGAATTCCGCGCGGCATGTTGCGCTGCGGGTTCTTGGTCTCCTCCGCGGCGGTCGAGATCGCGTCGAAGCCGATGTAGGCAAAGAAGATGATCGCCGCTCCCTGGTGAATTCCGCGCCAGCCGTTGGGCGCGAACGGAACGTAGTTGTCCGGATCGATGTGAATCGCGCCGACCACAACGAAGAATCCGAGCACCAGCAGCTTCACGATCACCATGATGTTGTTCGCCCGTACGCTCTCGCGGACGCCGCGGAGCAGCAGCCAGGTGATCGCCGCGACGATCGCGAACGCCGGAATGTTCACGAGAATCGGAACGCCCATTATTCGCGGAGCGGTCTCCAGCAGTCCGTGCACGGCGGGGTCGGAGCTCAGCAAGGCAGAGCGGTAACCGTGCGAAGCCCAGTCGGGAAACGACAGGCCGAACGCGGACAGCAGCGAGTTGAAGTAGCCACCCCAGGCAACCGCCACGGCGATGTTGCCGATCGCGTACTCGAGCATCAGGTCCCAGCCGATGATCCACGCGATGAACTCACCGAGCGTAGCGTACGAGTACGAGTACGCGCTCCCGGCCTGCGGGATCATCGCGGCCAACTCGGCGTAGCACAGCGCGGCAAGAGCGCATACGCCGCCGAGCAGGATGAAGGAGAAGACCAGCGCCGGGCCGGCGCCGTATCGGACCACCATCCCGTCCGGGAGTATCTCGCCTGCGGCCGCCGTACCGATGGCCGAGAAGATTCCGGCGCCGATCACCGCGCCGATGGCGAGCATCACCAGGTCGCCGGCCCCAAGCGCGCGCTTCATCGCGTTGGGATGGTCCCGATCATCGAGGATGTCGACGATCGGCTTGCGCGCAAGAAGCTGTCTCAGCATTCGGTCATCCGGTTGCGATGGTCTCGGACTGGAATAGTCGGGATCAAGCCGCCGACTCGATCCGCATGGCGTAGAACGAGCGCCAGACGAACACCGCGGCTACGAGGAAGAAAACCCCGGAGAGCGACGTGGTCCAGAGCGCGCCCTGCTGCGCAGTCACCGATACCGCGAGCTCGACCGCCAGCAGACCGAACAGGGTAGTGAACTTGATGACCGGATTCAATGCCACGGACGAAGTGTCCTTGAAAGGATCGCCTACGGTGTCTCCCACGACGGTCGCGGCGTGCAGCGGCGTTCCTTTCTGCTTCAGCTCGACTTCGACGATCTTCTTGGCGTTGTCCCACGCGCCACCGGCGTTCGCCATGAAAATGGCCTGGAAGAGCCCGAAGATCGCGATCGAGACCAGATATCCGATGAAAAAGAACGGCTCAATGAAAGCGAATGAAAGCGTGGAGAAGAAGACCGCGAGAAAGATGTTGAACATCCCCTTCTGCGCGTACAGCGTGCATATCTCGACCACCTTCTTGCTGTCCGCGACGGACGCGCGCGTGCTCCCCTCGAGGTCGATGTTCGCCTTGATGAATTCCACGGCGCGGTACGCGCCCGTGGTGACGGCCTGGGTGGACGCGCCGGTAAACCAGTAGATCGTGGCCCCTCCGGTCACGAGGCCGAGCAGAAACGGTGCGTGCAGGATCGAGAGCCGCTGCAGGTACTCCGGCTGGAGCCCGTGGGTCAGCGAAATGATGATCGAGAATATCATCGTGGTGGCGCCCACCACCGCCGTGCCGATCAGGACCGGCTTGGCGCTGGCCTTGAACGTGTTTCCCGCCCCGTCGTTCTCTTCGAGCAAGTCTTTCGCGTGGGCGAAGCGCGGCTCGAACCCATACTCGCTCTTGAGGCTCTGCTCGATTCCCGGGATCTGCTCGATAGTCGAAAGCTCGAACACCGACTGCGCATTGTCCGTCACCGGGCCGTACGAATCGACCGCGATCGTGACGGGCCCCATCCCGAGAAATCCGAACGCCACAAGCCCGAATGCGAACACCGCCGGCGCGATCATCAGCGCATCGAACCCGAGCGAGCTGATGCCGTACGCCACCGCCATCAGCGCCATGATGGTCATCCCCAGCCAGTACGCGCTGAAGTTTCCGGCGACGAGCCCGGAGAGGATGTTGAGCGACGCGCCGCCTTCCCGCGACGACGTGACGACCTCCCGCGTGTGCGCGGAATGCATCGACGTGAATATCTTCACCAGCTCGGGAATGATCGCGCCCGCGAGCGTGCCGCAAGTGATTACAGCCGACAGCTTCCACCAGAGCGTTCCGTCGCCGAGGTCGGGGATGAGCAGGTACGAGACCAGAAATGTCAGCGCGACGGAAACGAACGACGTCAGCCATACGAGCGTCGTGAGCGGCGCCTCGAAGTTCATCCGCTCGGCGGCGCCATAGCGCGCCCGCGCGATCGCCTCGTTGATCAGATACGACGCGCCGCTCGCGATGATCATCACCACGCGCATCACGAAAATCCAGATGAGCAGCTGCACCTGCACGGCGGGGCTGGCCACCGCCAGCAAAATAAATGCGATGAGCGCTACGCCGGTGACACCGTACGTCTCGAATCCGTCGGCGCTCGGCCCCACGGAATCGCCCGCGTTGTCACCGGTGCAATCCGCTATCACTCCCGGGTTGCGCGCATCGTCTTCCTTGATGTTAAAGACGATCTTCATGAGGTCCGCGCCGATGTCCGCGATCTTGGTGAAGATTCCGCCCGCGATTCGCAGAGCCGCCGCGCCCAGCGACTCGCCGATGGCGAACCCGATGAAGCACGGTCCCGCGTACTCGCCAGGCACGAACAGCAGAATGATCAGCATCAGCAGGAGCTCGACGCTGATCAGCAGCATCCCGATGCTCATTCCCGCGCGAAGCGGGATCGAGTAAAGCGGGTACGCGCCGCCCCGAAGGCTCGCGAACGCCGTTCTGGAATTGGCGAAGGTGTTGACGCGAATCCCGAACCAGGCCACGCCGTAACTGCCGCCGATTCCGACCAGACTGAACAGGAGAATGATCCCAACGCGCTTCGCTTCGAAGTCGAGCAGCACCCCGAAGTAGAGCAGTATCACGAGGCCGATGAAAACCTCGAGTATCAGGAGAAACTTTCCCTGTTGGATCAGATACGTCTTGCAGGTCTCGTAAATCAGCTCCGATATCTCGAGCATGGAGCCGTGCACCGGCAGGCGCTGCAGCTGCCTGTAGATCACGAGGCCGAACAGCATCCCCAGGACGCACACGCCCATTCCCCACAGGAGGAGCGTCGTTCCTTCTACTCCCATGAAGGTCGCGCCGGACAGATCGGGTACGACGAGACTCGCTTCTCCGCCCGGCCTGTGCTGCGTGACTTGCTCGGTTTGCATGGCGCGCGAATGTAGTTACGGGTAACGCGCGATGCCAGCGAGAAAGCGGATGGTCATCTCGAAACTCGGGCTGAGTGCTGCCCGCTTCGGGCCGGTAGCCGCCAGCTTACGACCACCTAGAACAGCCAAGCGGGGAGCGGCCAGCGGGAAGCTGCCCGCCACGGGCGGCGGAAATGAATGGCTCACGAGAGCCGAGCAGTGGTTCGCTGGAGGTGAAGCAGGGACGCTACGCTTGGACTGTGAGTGACTATCGAAAGCTCCATGTCTGGCAGAAGGCGCATGCGATGGCGCTCGCGGCCGTGCGGGTCGCCACGCACATTCGCGGCGCTCAGTTCGCATCCTTCAAGAATCAGATCACCCGGGCGGCGATGAGTGTACCGACGAACATCGTCGAGGGGCGGGACCAGAGGAGCGAGGCTGGTTTCGCGCGATACCTCCGCATCGCCATTGGGTCGGCATCGGAGTTGGAGTATCATCTCCTCGCAGCCCGGGATATGAACGGGATCTCGCGGAGCGAACATCACGCCCTATCGGCACAGGTCGTGGAGGTTCGCATGATGCTTCACGGCCTCGTCCGCCGTTTGGAACGCACCGCTGCCTCGTCCTCCCCCAAACCCGATAACCATCCCTAGCCAAAGCCCGCGGCTGGCAGCTTCAAGCTCGCCGCTCCCCGCTTGGCTGTTCTAGGTGGTCGTAGGCTGGTGGCTGGTAGCTATCGGCTGGCACCGCTCAGCTGGGCCTTCTCAGTCTCAGTCAGAAAACGAACTGGATGTCGATCGTGTCGCGGACAGGCACCCCCGCGGCGGTCACACCCGGACGAAACCTGAGCGAGAGGAGCACGTCGCGGAGGCGGCGATTGTAACCGCCGTCACGCGACGGGTTGAAGCTCAGTAGCTTCGCGTTGCCGCGCTCGTCCACGTCGAACCACGCGACCAGGTGATACGGCTTGATGCGCGGCGGAGCCGGCAGCGGCGGCAAGAACACCTGCGTCGGGGTGGGCGGGTGATTGATTCCGTCACCGCCGCCAGTTCCTGGGCCCGTCCCCGAGCCGCGCCCGGTTCCGGTGCCAGAACCAGTGCCGCCGCCCGTCCCCGGCCCCGCTCCCCCAGAGCCTGCCCCCGCGACACCGACCCCTGAGGAAGTGCCGGTGCCCGACGGGACGGCCTGCACTGCTGGCGCGGTCACGGCGGGCGCGACCACCGGCGGAACCGGTGTCGAGAGTGGCGGAGAGGGCACGAGAGCCGGCGCCGGAGACGGAGGAGGCGCTGCCGCGGCGCGCATCTGCACAAACCGCAGCCGACCACCGTCGAAGCCCGAGCCGGGCTGGCCGCCTCCGCCGCCTGCAGGTTCCGGCCCGCCCGCTCCCTCGGTAGCTGTTCCCGTGAATCCGTGCGAGAACGGCGACGTGATCAGCAGCAGCACGATGGTCGCGTGGATGAACAGGGACAGCAGATAGCCCCCCGGCCCGTCTCGCCTGCGGGGTGGCGGGCCGGCGATCGCCGGCGAGGATCTACGGTTCCGTTTCATGTCATCAAATGATACGGCGGGCGAACCCCAAGGGTCCGCCCGCCGTGATAACCTCTGGCGATAGCTGCTATGATGCGGGCGCCGCTTCCTTGGGCGGAATCCCGATCACTTTCACCCCGGCGCCACGCGAAACATCCATGGCCCAGATGACGTCCGCGTACTTCACGGTCGGATCGCCCTTCACGAAAATGATCTTCTCCGGACGCGGGTCGTAGATCTTCTTCAGCTCGGCGGCTAGCGCTTCCTTCTGCACAGGCTGCTTGTTCACCAGGAACTGCCCGTTGGGCAGCACCTCGAGAACGATCTGCGCCGGAGGCGGCCCTGACGACGGTGGCGGGTTCGGATCCGGAAGCTGCAGATCGATCGCCTTCCGCGACAACGGGATGACGAGCATGAAGATGATCAGCAGCACGAGCAAAATGTCGATCATCGGAACGACGTTCGGCTCGTTCGTGAGCGTGTTCTCCGCGGTCGCGCTTACGTTCATGGACATTATTCCTGTCCTCCCGGCGGCGGAGCGCCCACTGTCGGCGCCAGAAGATTATCGCTGGCCACGAGCGACTGCGTGCCCGGCGTCTGATCGGTGATCATCCCGGCCACGCGAACATCGTTCTTCGCCGCAAGGTCGAGCGCGTCGAGAATCTTGGAGTATTCCAGGTCTCGATGAGCCTTGATGTACAACAGCCGGTCGAGCTCTCGCTCGGAAAAAATCTCCTTCAGCCGTTGCGGAAGCTCGGCGCTCGAAATCGGCGCGCGGTTCAGGTAGTACTGGCCGTCCGCGTCGATGCCGAGCACCTGATCGGTATCTTCTTCCGGATGGGGCTTGAGGTTCTGCCCCTGCGGAGGCACCGCCTGAAAGCCGGCGCTCACCGCAGGAATCACGAGCATGAAGATGATCAGCAGCACGAGCATGATATCGATCATCGGCACCACGTTCGGCTCGGCTTTTACGCCGGCTCCGCCACCTGTTGACATTCCCATCGCCGTGCCTCCTCGGTGAAAGAGCGGTTACTGGGAAATCGGTTCGGTGCCGGCCGAGGCGGCCGTATTGAACTCGCGCGTGAACCGCGAGCGTCCGTACTCTCCGCTGACGCCGCGGATCAGGTAGTCGATGAACTCCTTCGAGGTGTACGTCATCTCGGCGGCGAGATTCTCGATCTTCACCTGGAAGTAGTTGAAGCCCCACACGGCCGGAATGGCGACGAGCAATCCGAACGCCGTCGCGATCAGCGCCTCGGATACACCCGCCGAGATCGCGCTGATTCCGCCCGAGCCGGACACGGCCATTCCCTGGAACGCGTTGATGATACCGACGGTCGTTCCGAGCAGACCGACGAACGGTGCCGTCGCGCCGACCGTGGCCAGAACCCCGTTGCCCCGCTTCATGTCCGTGAGCGTCATCAGCATCTCGCGCTCGACCGCACGCTCAGCCGAGTTGATGTCGTTCACGGAAACCGAGCCGTCCTGAATGAGCGGCTTCACCTCGGTGAGCGCTCCACCCAGTACGCGCGCCACGTGCGACTTCTTGTAGCGCTCGGAGAGGTTGATCGCCTCGGCGATGTTGTCTTCCTCGAGAAACTGGGAGAACTCCGGCGCGAACTTGCGGGTCTCAGCCTGCGCCCTACGCAGATCCCACCACTTCCGGACGAACACCGACATGGACCAGATCGACATGATCAAAAGCACGAAGATGATGCCCTTCGCGAACCACATCATGTGGCCCCACAGCTCCATCAGCGAGATCTGCATAAAGCAATGCTCTCCGGTTTCGGTTGGTGGTAGCGCGCGCTAATTCTGGATGTTGAAGACGAAGCCCTGCTGCACTAGCTGGCGGACCTTGCGGCCCCCGACTTCCGCGGGATAAAACCGCATCCGCGGAAGGTGTGACCGTACCGCCGAGGCGAACAGGTCGTTGCTGGCCTTGAGCACCTTGAAGCTGCTCGTTTCCACGCGACCGAGGGTGTCTACCACGAACTGCGCGGAGACTTCCCCGGCTACTCCGCTCGAGCGAAGCGCCTCTGGAAATGCCACCTGCTGCGTGCTCCCGATCGGTTCCACCTGTTTTTCCACCTGAAACGAGAAGTAGGTCTGGTTGCTCGTGAGGTCGATCGGCCTTCCGCCGACGACTCCCGTCGCGGTCCCTCCCGCAACTCCCTTGCCGCTGAAGTCTTCTTCGTTCGTAACCCGCCTGGTAAGGTCGATCTTGGGGATTTCGATCGGGATCTCCACAGGCGCGCGGAGAACCTGGAATCCCTTGGGCGGCGGCACGACCGCGATCTTCTCGGGCGGTGGCGGCTCCTCCTTCTTGACCTCTACTTCCTTGGCCTTGGGCGTCTCGACGAACTTTATGTTCTCCTGACGCGACTTCTCCGCCTCGATGCCGGCGGAGGCCGTGGCATACACCGCGAGCAATGCCAGCACCGAGTGGATGACGACGCTCATCACCGTGCCGCCGGTCGCCTTCTTTTTCTGCGGGCTCGACTCAATAAGTCTGTTGAACATGACGCTTCCGTCCTCTGTCGAGAAAGCAAAAGGTGAGTCGGGCAGGGCCCGGCTCGCTCACATCGTTCAAGCTCCTCCTATTGAACGTACCCCTTCCGGGGCCGGATGGAATGCGCGTCGGATTAAGGTTCGATGAAGCTTTCCAGCGAAGATTCCTCTGGCGCGAGAGGGAGCGTGACCGTAAAGAGGCTCCCTTTTCCGAGGCGGGAGGTGACCGTGAGAGCGCCGCCGTGCGCCTGCGCGATCCACTGGCTGATGGCGAGCCCCAGCCCGGAGCCGCCTCCGCCCTCGCCATCGTCCTGACCACGCGCGATGTTGCGCGAGCGAACGCGATCGGCGCGCCAGAACCGGTCGAACACGAACGGAATGTCCGCCGCGGCGATCCCGATCCCCGTGTCGCGCACCACGAATGCGGCATGGTCGGGGTGTCGCCCCAGCCCGATATCCACCCGCCCGCCCGGCGGTGTGTACTTGATCGCGTTCGTGACCAGGTTGAGGAAGAGCTGGCGCAGGCGGGGATGATCGCCCATCACCACTGACTCCGCGCTGAAGGGCATGCTGACCTCGACGCGCGCAGACTCTCCGAGGATGAGCGCGGTCTCGTACACGTCGCGCACGAGCGGGGCGAGCTCCACCGGCTCCAGATGCAGATCGAACCTCCCCTCATCGGCGCGCGCCAGAGTGAGCAGCGTCTCGACGAGATCCGCCATTCGCGCGGTCTCGTGGAGCGCCTCCTCGAGCGCAACCATTCTCTCGGACTTGGTCGAGCCCGCGCTCATCGCCCGCTCGACGTCGGCGCGCAGCACGGCGAGCGGCGTCTTGAGCTCGTGGCTGGCGTCCGCGGTAAATCGGCGCAGCCCGACGAACGATTGCTCGAGCCGGTCGATCATCGCGTTCAGCGTGGCCACAAGATCGGAGAGATCGGCGCGGCTGTCCTCGGCTGGAAGCCGGCGATGAAGGCTGCGTCCGTCCGTGATGGCCGTCACTTCGTCGGCGATCCGCTTGAGCTGATCAAACGGCTTCCCGAGAAATACCCATGCTGCCGTGAGCGCGGCGGCGAGAATGAGAGGAAAAAGGAAGAACACTGTGATGATGTATTCGCGCGGAGCCTCCACGGCGCCGCCTGCGTGCACGCCGGCAATGACGCGAGTGAGAACACTGCTCGGCTGGCCAACCGACCGGGCAACGAGAAGAACGCCGCCGTCAATATCCAGCAGCGCCGCGGGGCCGTCGTCGGGGATCTGGCCAAGCGAGGCAGCGATGGCTTGACGGTCGCCGGAATCGAGACGCCGCAGCGCCTCCGACATGTACAGGACCGTGCTGTCCCGATCCACGACGATCACGTAGTCGGGAAGCGCGTCGAGAACACGCCAGAGCCGCGGGGCCAGAACGCGTGGCGAGACCCGGCCCGCAGAAGTCAGCAGCGGCTCCTCCGTAAGCTGGTCGCCCGCCTCCGCGCCCTCCTGAATGACGCGCACCGCAAGAGTCGCCTGCGCCGCGGCATACCTACTCAGGTCACGATAGACGTACGCGCGCCGGGAAAGCCAGAGCGATATCGACAGCGCCGCGAGCGCCGCCATGAGCGTGATCGCGAATATGAGAACGAGGCGAACGCGGGTGGACATAGCGAAGCTGTCGGCTATCGTCGATCAGCTATCAGCCGAATCTCTGATTGCGTAACCGACGCCGCGCACGGTTGAAATCAGTTTCTGAGCGCGCCCTGCATCGACTTTCTTGCGAAGGTGATTGATCACGACGTCGACGATGTTCGTGCCGGGGTCGAAGTGATAGCCCCACGCATACTCCGTGATGAGCGTGCGGCTCATGACCCGCCCCGGATGCCGCATGAGATACTCCAGCACCGTGTACTCCTTCGGCGTCAGCTCGACCATCTCCCCCGCCCGGGTTACCTGGCGAGTCGCGCGGTCCAGCACGAGGTCGCCCACGCGTAGCTCCGGGAGCGCCAGCGCCACGGGCCTCCTGGCGAGAGCCTCGACCCGAGCTAACAGCTCCTCCAGGGCGAATGGTTTGGTCACGTAATCGTCGGCGCCCGCGCGCAGAGCATCGACCTTTGCGTCCACCGCATCCTGCGCGGTCAGCACCAGCACCGGCTTCTCGAATCCGCGCCCACGAAGGTCACGCAGCACCTCCATGCCGGATTTGCCCGGCAGCCGCATGTCGAGCACGATCACGTCGTACGACCCGGTCTCCGCGTGCCGCTCGCCCTCATCGCCCGAAGCGACGAGATCAACCTGCCAGCGCTGCTCCTCGAGCCCTCTTTTTACGAACGTGCCAACCGTCGGGTCGTCCTCGATGACGAGAACTCTCATCCGCCCTGGGCATCGCGCGGCCGCACGAACCCGTACTCGCGAATCTTGCGGTAGAGGGTTTTCGACGAGATACCCAGCCTCGCCGCGGCGTTCCCCTGATGCCAGTCGGTCGCGGTCAGCACCGCCTGAATGTGCTGCTTCTCCAGCTCGGCGAGCGGAAGGCTCGACGACGGCGTGGCCCGATCTCCGAGCCCCGCGCCGGGGATGTCGTCCTTGCCAATTACCTCTCCCTTCGAGAGCAGGACCGCCCGCTCGACCACGTTCTTGAGCTCGATGACGTTTCCCGGCCAGCTGTACTGCGACAGGGCCCTGATTGCCGCGGCATCGAAGGCCAGGGTGCGCCCGCCCGCGAATTTCTCCAGAAAGTAGTTCGCCAGCAGCACCACGTCGCCGTGCCGATCCCTCAGCGGCGGGAGATGGATGGAGTGGCCCGACAGCTCGCGCAGCAGCTCCGCGGAGAACTTCCCCTGCGCGACGGCCACGTCGAGATCTCGTGAAGTCGAGGCAATGATGCGCGCGTTGCTCCACACCGGCTCGCTTCCGCCGGCTCTCAGAAACTCGCCCGAGGTCAGGAGCCGCAGCAGCTTTTCCTGGAGCGCGGGCGCGAGCGCGTGAACGTTCGATATCACGACCGTGCCGTCCCCCGCCGTCTCGAGCGCGCCCGGGCGAAGCCGGTCCGCGCCGGGATGCGATCCCGCCTCGTGACCGAACAGAGCGCTGTCCACGTCGTACTCCGTCGGACCATCGGCATCCACCGCATGACACGGACCCAGTCCAGACGCGGCGTGGATCTCTCGAATGAAGACGTCCTTCCCCGTTCCACGCTCTCCGGTAATGAGCGCCGGCAGCCGGCTCTCGCCGATCTCCCTGATCCGGGCGCCGGCGGCCAGAACGCGTGGGTCGTTGCTGGTGATCGGATCGTGCTCGACCTCGCTGAGCCGGGACTGCAGCCGCGCGTTCTCGGCGGCGAGGTCGCGCTTCTCTCCTGCCTTCTGCACCACGACTTCGATCTCTTCCATCCGGTACGGCTTGGTGACGTAATCGTACGCGCCCAGCTTCACGGCGGTGATCGCCGTATCAACGGTGCCGTCACCTGTCATGATCACGACTTCCGGAGGCTGCGGCTCGTCGCGCATCTGCCGGAGCACTTCGAGCCCGTCCAGCCCCGGCATGTTGATGTCCACCAGTGCGACATCAAATGAGTGCTGCCGCAACTCGGCGAGCGCCGTTGTCCCGTCGGCGACGGCGACGGTCGAGTGCCCTTTGCCACCCAGATATCGCTCGAGGAGAGCCCGCAGGCTTACATCATCCTCCGCGATCAGCACATGCCTAGTTCGGATACGACGCTCCGTTGCTGTTAGCCAAACGGTATGTGAAGGACCGCTTTCGGTAAAGATGACCGAAGTGGACGAATAGTCGTGTGTCCTCCTGGCAGACGGGTCTGACAAAAGAATCCTGCTCCCTTGTCAAACGGCAAGGTGTTGTGGGAACATGGGCTGCGCTACTCCAAGCCGCCGCGAAGCCCAGGAAAATCCAGATCAACAGCGGTTCGAACTCGCAGGGCCGGGTTCGGTCGGGCCGACGGCAAGCAAAGCTGAGCCGGAGCCGCCGACAAAAAAAGGCGAGCCATACGGCTCGCCTTTTTTTCCGGCAGGCCGGTGGTCAGTGCACTTCGATCCACGCGCGCTCGGCCATGCGCCGCGGATTGGCGGAGGCGGCGATCGCTTTCTCCACGGCGCACGACGAGTACGTGATCGTCGAGTTACCCGTCACGATCGTTTCGTCGAGCTGCACGTTGGCGGCCATGACGGCGCCGTTCAACTTCCCGCCCGTGCCGGTGCTCTTGAGGCGGCCGCGCACGATGACCGGACCATAAAACTCGAATCCGCCCGATATCTCGAGGTCTCCGTCCACGAGCAGTATCCCCTGACCCTTGTTGCCCGACAGCTTGAGCACTCCACCCGTTCCCTTTGCATGAATGATCGGGAAGTAGTTCTGGCAGGCATTGGCGGGAACGGAATGAATCGGCGCACCCCAGTTGTTCCCAGCCGATTTGTCGCACACGCCGTTGGTGACGACCGGGTTGACCTGGCTAAGCGTCGTATTCCCCGTATACACCTTGGTCGCCTGCGACGTGAGCGACGCCCAGTCTTCGTCGCCGAACGTGAAGTAGTTGGTCGTGTCGGCCGCACTGGCGTCCTGGAGAACCGCCGGGTTGCCATTCACGGAGTACGCGACGCCGGAGTACGTGATCTTGCTGACATCGGCTGTCGCAATCCCGGCGAGAGAGTCGCTCACAGCCGGGCACGTGCTCCACGTCGACGGGCTCGTGTTGGCGCCCTGGATTTGCGAGCTTCCGCCAACCTCGATTGCGCCGCGCACGGTGAGCGCGCCGATGAAGTTGAAGTCGGGGGAGGACAGCCGGACGCTCAGCAGCGTGCGCTTGCGGGAGCGCGCCAGCCGGCCGGTCCCAGCAATGGCCTCCGACAGGAGCGAGTAGCTATGCGGCGTAACCTTTGTGACCACGACGGTATCCACCCAGCCCGTGCCGGCATACGCAAACTTGCGCGTTTGGCCCGTGGACATCCCGAACATTGAGGAGTTGTCCCAATTGGCGAGCGTCGTATTGAGGCCGAGCTCCGCAGCTCGGAAGGCTCGCTCGTGCACGAGCGTCCCGCCGCTGATCTGACTCTCCTGCGTCGATACGAAGAACACGCCGGCGATGAGAGCGCCGATCACCACGAGCCCGCCAAGCGCCGCGACAATGGCTATTCCATTTCTTTTGGTCTTCATCAGAAAACCTCCATCCAGGCCCGCTCGACGACGCGCTTCGGTGGAATTGCAACCGACAGCGCCTTTTCGACCGCGCAGCTCGAGTAGGTGATCAACGCGGTGCCGAGCACACTGTTCGTGCCTCCGGAAGCGTTCGCGGCAGCCAGAGCTCCGCGCACCGTGTTGGTTCCAGTGGTAGTCACGGTTCCTCTAACGACGATTGGACCGGTAAAAGAGAAACCGCCCGAGAGCTCGAGATCTCCTTCCACGAACAGAATCCCCTGCCCGGACCCTGAGCTCAACTTCAAGTTGGAGCTGGCGCCCTTGGCGTGGATGATAGGGAAGTAATCCTTACACGCGCCCCCGGCCGCCCCAGCGGGATCGCCCCAGTTCTGCTTGGATGCCGTATTGCAGCTTCCGTCGGCGTTAAGCCTGGGCCCGATCGAGCTGACCGATTCGCCAGCCTCGTAAACCTTGGTCGAGTACTTGGTCACGCTCGACCAATTCTCGTCGCCAAAGCTGAAGTACGTTGCCGTGTCGGCTGCCTTGGTATCGCTGAGCGATGCGGGCGGCACGCCGCTCATGCAGCTATTGCCCGGGCACCCGACCACGTTCAACTCTCCCCCGCCCGATGCGAGGCCCGCCACGTTTTCGAGAGTCGCCGGACACGAAGTCCAGCCGACGGGATTGGCATCGAGGCCACTGAGGAGAGAGCTCCCGCCGGTCTTGGAAATACCCCTGATGGTGAGCGCTCCCGGGAAGTCCAGCTTCGGCCTGCTCAACCGCACGAGCAACGCGTTGCGGCGGCGCGCCTGGCCCTGGATGCCGCCGAACGCCGTCCCCGTAGAAACGATGAGATACGACGTCGCGTTCAGGCGCGTGATTGTCACAGAGTCGCGCCAACCCTTTGCGCTCGAATCGTAGACGATCTTCTTGGTTCCGCCGATCGCGAGCAGCGTCATGGCCGTGTTGTCCCAGCCCGCAAGCGACGTGTTCAGCCCGAATTCCGCGGCCCGGAAAGCCCGCTCCTGGACAAAGGTGTTCGTCCCTACGCGCAACTCCTGGTTGGACGTGAAGAACACGCCCGCGATCATCACGCCGATAATGACCAGGCCGCCAAGCGCTGTCGCCATGGCGATTCCAGGCCGGTCACCGGCACGGCCCGCACTCCCGGGGCGCATGGCTACCGCCTGTTCCGAATCGCTACGCTGAACCGGAGCGAATCTCCCACGTAATCGTTCTTGTATCCGCCCATGTCCACCACGCCTCTCGTCTTGCCGCGTACCACGATACTCACCTGGGCCACATTGGCCGGCACGGCCGTCACCGCGCCCGCCTCGTCCTGGTAACTGAACGAAACTCCGGCCGTCCCGCCACCGCCGGGAAGAAATGGCCCAGCGATGGGTTGCGGCGCGACACCGCCAGCACAATCGGGTGAGCAGTAGCCGAGATACCAGGCAGCGTCCGTCGCCTGGTACAAGGTATACCGTGTTCGGCGGACGAACCTGAGCGGTGTGCCGAGCGTTATGTCGAGGTCCAGCGGCTTGCTCAGGGAGAACGAGTACCTCGGCGTCGTCAGATCGCCCGTACCCGTGAGAACAGGACAGTCCGAGAGTGACTCAGTAGAAACTCCGGTGATACCATAGGGACGCCACTTATCGTCCACAGCGGCCTCGGTCAATCCATCGTGATAGACGAAGACCGTATCACCGATCTGGGGATTAACCGTGAAACTGGCGAGGACATTGTTGTTCGCTAGTACCAACGGCGGTACGTGGAGCGTGCTGACACCACCGACCTCCACGCAGGACACGGCCTGTCCGATGGTTGCCCGGAAGACCATCTCGGTGTCCGATATCTGGATGATGTCGCCGCCGGCCGTAGAGACACCCCGCAGGTCCGACGGGATGATCCCGGCGGCCTGCCTGATCTGGCTCCGGGTCTCGATGAGATCAGCCGTGCCTCGATAAAACCGCTGCTGCCGGACGAGTACCGAGGTCAGCCCGCCCATGACGATCGAGGAGAGGACGAGAATTACGAGTAGCTCGACCAGCGAGAAGCCCTTCCTCGCTCCGCGCGTCATCATCATGGCGTGCACGATACCACCGTATGGATGCCGACCTTCTTCGTTCCGCTCGTTCCCACGAACGTCACCGTGTCCCGTATCGCCTTGGCGCGGATGCCCATCGCGGACACGGTCCACTTTTCCTGCATCCCGCGCACGGTGGCGCTCCCGCTGGCGATGGTCGAGCACGGGTCTCCCTCGAATTGCTCGAACCGCGACTGGGCGATGGACGCCGCGATGGTCTGGTACGTGCCACCTTTCATTTGTTTCAGCACGACCGCGCCCACCCCGGCAAGCCCCAGAAGCCCGATCGTGAGCATCAGCATGGCGACGATCAGCTCCACGAGCGTGAATCCGGCCCGGGATGGATTCCGCGCGGTCACCGCTGTCACAGCCCGCATTTCGGCGAAATCATCCCGAGCCTCGTGACGCAGATCGAATCGCTGGCGGTGGACCTCGAGACGACGTACGTCTGAGTCCCCGGAAGATTGATCGCGAACCCGCGGGCATCGAACACGATCGAGTTCGTCGTGGACGTCATCTCGACGTTGAACGTCTCTCTAAGGGGTATCCGCGGGGCGATCACCTCAGGCGCGCCGGGCTGCTGGATCTCGACCCACATCGTATCGCCGCTCGTCTTGAAGTTGGCGCGCAGGCCGCGTCTGATCGCGGCCGCCCTTGCCGTAGCAACATAGGCGCCGATCTGCTGCGTCGCCGACCGCACCGACGCCTGGTCCCGGATCGCCGCGAGCTTAGGCGCGCCAATTGCCATAATGATCCCCATGATGACGACGGCGATCATGAGCTCTACCATAGTGAACCCGCGCGGGATAGCCATTCAATAATGGACTGTTGGGAGACCGCTTAAGTCACAACTTTTCCGAGGCCAGCCTCCGAACGGCCTATATCGCGCCGAGGCAACAACATAGGCCGCGCCGCAAGCCCTCTGCCCAATACTTTTTTGCCTACGATATGACAGCTCCTTCGTACGACAAGATCCAGCTCGGGACCAAGGACGAGTCCGTCGATGTCGGCGATCATATCGCCTACATCTGGGAGACCCCTTCGGAATTCGTCGACGCGGTTGGCTTCCTGCAACGTGGGATTCGCGACGGGGACCACTGCGTGATCTTCGGGCACGACGAAGCCAACGCTGAAGTCGTGCGGGTGCTCACCCGGATGGGGTTCGACACCGGCCACCTCGAACAGAGCGGCAGATTGACGGTTCTGGGGGGCCGGGCTGATGGCGACATGATGCTGGAAGAGATCGGCGGGGCCTTCCAGAAGGCAACGGACGGCGGAGCAAGGCTCATCAGGCTCCTCGGCAACATCGGCTGGTCGCGTCCCGGCTGGCCGGAAGACAACGACATCCTCGCTTTCGAGGCAAAGGTGACCGGGGCGGCGCGGCTGTTCCCGTCAGTGGTGATGTGCATGTACGACGCAAAATCGCTGTCAGGGAACGTCATGCTGCATGGCTGCTTCGAGACGCACCCGCTGATCATCACAGGGAACGTGTTGCGAAAGAACCCGTATTACGTGGAGATCGAGGAGTACCTGAAGCGGATGTAGTTACTGGTGACTGCCACGCTGGTTCAGCTGGAGTGGTCGTGGACGGCTTTCCACCCGGCTGCGGTGCGGACCCAGATCAGGGTGAACCAGCCGGACTGCTCGGCCTCGCCGCCTCCGCTGAGGATGAACCGCCCGGTTTCGAGAGCTGAGTTCGCGTCCAGCCGGCGAATCGTCATCTGCTCGAACCGTAGCGATTGCTTCGGCACCCCGTCGCGGAAATAAACCTGCGAGAACTGCTGCTCGATCGCGCTCACTCCGGGACGCGGACCGGACTTCGTCATGAAAGTCACGCTGTCCACGTAGATGGCCAGGTGCCCTTTTAGATCGCCGCGGTTCCAGGCGTCAGCCGAGGCGGTCGTCGCGCCTCGTATGGCGGCTTCGTCCGCGGCCCAAGTCGAGCCGGGGGTGCGCGCTATTGGCACGTTCACGCAGGCGGACGCGACGAGCAGCAGCAGCAGCAGCAGCGCTGCGCTGAGCCCTGCGCGCGGCATCCACACAATCGAAGCGACTCTCCGGTAGTTGGGCATCTACTGTCCCGTCGAGGGCGAAGGTGAGGGCGGGGGCGGCAAGGTCTCCCTCGGAAGCAGCTCGGACCGGTTCGCGGCGTGATACACGAAGCTCGCGATGATGACCGCGTTCTTCTTTAGATCATCGGGGATCAGGCGCTCGTAGGTGTCCATGTTCGAGTGGTGGGTCCGGGTGCCGTACTCGATTCCGTCCTGGATGAACTGAAAGCCCGGGAGCCCTACAGCGTCGAACGACTGGTGGTCGGTTCCGCCGGTGTTCTCGATGGTGATGGTCGTCATGCCGAGGTCATGGAAAGGCTCCATCCACGCGCGGAACACCGGACCGATCGCCGCGTTTTGTTGCAGGTAAATCCCGCGAAACGCACCGGTCCCGTTGTCCATGTTGAAATACGCCTGGAACTTCGCGTGGTCGGGCTTGAGCTGCATCGTCGCGCGATCCGCGAAATGATTGTTCACGTACGCGCGCGAGCCCAGCAGCCCTTGTTCCTCACCCGTCCAAAGCGCGAGTCGCACCGTTCTCCGGAGCGGGAGGTTGAGCGCCTTGAGGATGCGCATCGCCTCGAGCATCACCGCGCTGCCGGACGCGTTGTCGGTCGCGCCGGAGGAGTAATGCCATGAATCGAAGTGCGCGCCGAGCATCACGATCTCGTCCTTCCTGTCGGATCCGGGAATTTCCGCGATCACGTTGAACGCCGTCTTGTCCTCCGCATGGGCCGTGCTCTGCACGAACATTTCGAGCGTGACCGGCAGGCCCTTCGCGAGCGTGCGGACGATACGGTTGTAGTGCTCCGCCGAAAAGCCGAGCCCGATCAGGTCCAGCAGCGCGTCCTGCTTTCTCGTTCCGACCGACCCGGCCGCGAAGACCGTTCCGAAATCGTTGCGGGCGCTTGTAGAGACGACGGCCGCCACCCCTTCGCTGGCGAAGAAGGCCATTCGGGCCGCGGACGACAGCCCGGCCTGCTGCTGCTGCGGCCGGCCTCCGCCGCCGGGAGTAACTGTAGCGTTGGCCATCACGTTGAGCGCGCTGTCCGAATAACGTCTCGCGTCCGGATTGAAGCGCGGAGCGAGCGCGGGCGGATCGGAAACCAGCACGAACTTCCCACGCAGCTTCCCCGCGTACTTCGCGAGCCGGCTCGAATCGGTGATGTCATTCACGAGCACGGCTTCGCCACGCACCCACCCGTCAGTGCTCGGCGTCCAAGCCGCGACGTTCGCGATGATCGGATATGCCTGAGGCTCGACGGCGCGGACGAACAGCGACTGGTTGCTCCAGCCGATGCCGAACGTTCCCCACGGCTCCATGCGCCCCGTGGGAATCCCCCATGACGCCAGCCGGCGGATGGTCCAGTCGGCCGCCGCGAGAATGTTGGGAGAGCCCGTGAGGCGCGGACCGTAGACGTCCGAGAGCCAGCTCACTGTTTCCATGAGCTGCGAGCGGTTAAACCCCTCGTCGCGGATCCGGTTCACGACCGCCGTGTCGGCGCGGTCGGCGATCTGCGCCTGGGCCACTACGGGCGACAGTGCCGCGAGAATGAAGAAACCCCAGGCGACGCGCGCGCGAAGGATTGCCGAGATCACCGATGCCATGATCAATTTCCTCTTGGTTGGACCGTCAGCGTCCAAAGATACGATGCCGCTCACAAGGTCCGGCGATGCCTGTGCGGGGCCGCTACCTCGCCCCTGCGTGTACAGTCGGCGACAACACGATCGAGGAGGTCCAGCTCCCGCCCTCAGAGGATGGCGTGCTCGGGGGCCGCTGGGCATTCGAACATGGAGCGGAGGGGAATCGAACCCCTGACCCCCTGCTTGCAAAGCAGGTGCTCTCCCAACTGAGCTACCGCCCCGAGAGACGAAATATAGTGACGAGCGGATGGTGGCTGATGACCCGCTGTTACTAGTCGCTACTCTCCGCTACTCGTGCGCCGGCAGCGGCTCCATCGTCTTCGGATTCACCGGCACTTGCACCTCGTCTCTGAACGGCGACGTGATGAGCGTCACGCGCATGCGCGGGAACGCGTCCATGAACGAAATGTAGCAAAGCCCCCACAGTCCGACGTACCCGAGCCCGATCGCGATCTCCCAGATGCCGAACGGCAGGTTCGCGGCTACGCCGTAGATCGACGGATAAATCTCGAGGTACCTGTGGAGCCAGAGGCCCACCAACGTGCACATCGCGAAAAACGCCATCGTCGGCAGGTACACCTTGGCCGCGCGCGACAGCAAGCCGAAGAACGGCAGGAAGAACATGAGCGCCACCACGCTCAACGTCAGTCCCTTCCACGGATCCATCAGCCGGAGCCGCATCCAGTGCGTCTCCTCTGAGATGTTGCCGTACCAGATCACCAGGTACTGGCCGAAGGTGAGGTAGCCCCAGAAAGCGGTAAAGGCGAAGCACAACTTTCCGAGGTCGTGGAAATGGTGCTCGGTGATCAGATCGTCGCGTCTCAAGTGCCGGCGCCAAGCCATCGTCAGCAGGGTAAAGCTCGCTAGCGCTGCCACCCAGCCGCCCATGAACACCCACCATCCGTACATCGTGCTGAAGAAGTGCGGGTCGAGCGACATCGACAGATCCCACGACAGCACGACCCAGCCGAACACGAACGCGAAGCCGAGCGCGACCGCCAGCTTTCCCTGCAGCGAATGCGTGGAGTGGATCTCGCGGCGCTCGTCCTGGAATCCGCGCCGCATCCTTTCCCGCAGCGACCGCGCCCAGCTCGCACCGTGCTCCGGCGAATGCCCGACGTCCAAACGCACCGACGTGTAGATGTACCAGAGGCTCAGCCCGGTGAGGACCGCGTAAGCGGCGATCACTCTCACGGTGAAGAACAGCGTGTTGCCCAGGTACAGTTGCTTCTCGGGGCCGGGCGGCGGCGTATGCGTCCACGGGAAGATGTGCCCCTTTCCGAAGCTGATGAGCAGCAGCAGAATCACGAACGCGACGGGCAACCACGCGACATACCCCTCGAGGAACCGGATGATCGTGCGCGACCAGCGCGCGGTCGCGATCCGTTGCACGGCGACGAACATCACGCCGGCGGAGGAGATCGTCGTGAACACGAGCCAGTTGAAGTGCAGCGACTGCCATGCGCGGGATGGCGCGAGGAACAATCCCGCGACGAACGCGAGCAGGCCAATCGCGGAGAGCACGATGCAAGCGGTCTTGATCCACGCCGCGACCGGCTCCGCCGTGCCGGCGAGAATATCCGCGCGCGTCAGCTTCGGCGCGTGAGCGTCGTGGCTCATGGCCGCGCTCCGGCAGATAAAGTCGTATCGCGCTCGACACTGTCAACAGGAGCCACTGCCGGTGGCGGGAGGTTTGGATTCGCTATGTGAAACGGCGCCGGGCGCGTCGGCCCGCGGCGCGTAGCGCCTGGCACCTTGTCACCCGTCACTCCCGGCGCGGCCAGCGGTCCCACTTCGACTGCGCCCCCGCTCTGCAGCGCGCGCAGGTAGTTCACTACGTCCCACCGGTCCAGTTCTTCGATCCTGTTGTACGTCGGCATCAGGCCCCTGCCGTTGCGGATCATGCCGTACAGGTAGCCGTCGCTCCGCGCGCGCGTCGCGTCACCGGTAATGGCGATGCCGGGCATCCCGAACTTGGTAACCGGCCCGTCCCCCGTGCCGCGGTCGCCATGGCATACAGCGCAATTGATCTGGTAGTACATCCGCCCGTTCGCAAGCGAGGCGGCGGTGGACGCGGTTGGATTCACCAGGCCTGACATGGAATCCACGGTCATCGGATTACCGCTGTACGACACCTCGAACCCGCTCACGCCGGTCCCCGACGTGGTCACCGATCCCTGCGGATTGCCGCGGGACGCAGTAAGCGTGTCCGGGCTGTCCCACGGATAAATCACCGGCTGTCTCTTGAAGTCCGAAAACCACTCGCAGCCGCCGAGCGGCGCGAGCAGGATCAACAGAAGCGCGCTGCGAGCCTTAGCGTTCACGCCTAACCTCGCTTGCGCCCCTCGCGCGGAGCAGGTCCTCGCACCTGGTCGCGTCCTCGGGGTCGCACTCGACCCAGACGCCGTAATCGCCGTGGCTGAAACGCGGATCGTACCCGACGGTCATTGAAACCCTGGGAAGGCGCGAGTTGATGAACAAGCCCGCGACTGTGGACAGCGCGCCCACCAGCACCATCACCTCGAACCCGATGATGGTGTAAGGCACCCACGACGCGATCGGCTTGCCGCCGACAACCAACGGCCAGTAATCGGATACCCAGATCGCGATCCAGTACCCAAACGTCACGCCGAGCAATCCGCCCACGAGCGTGAACTTTCTCACCGAGCTCGGCGGCGCAGAGATTACGTGCTCCAGCTCGTGCCGCGGCGTGGGCGAGTAAACCGTGATGGGGCCGAAGCTTCCCTGCTTCAGCTCCTCGATGGCATCGACCGCCGTATCGAGCTCGCGGAAATGCCCCAGAACGCCGCGCACTACTCGTGCTCTCCCGGCGTCTCGCGCTCGTAATCAACATGCTGTCCGGACACGTCGATCCCCTGGTCGTGCGGACGCTTGAGGCGCGGCTTCACGATCTCCTTCACCTCGGCGATCGCTATCACGGGGAACTGCTTGATGAACAGCAGGAACCACATGCTGAACCACCCGAAGCTTCCCAGCAGAATCGCGTAGTCGACCCACGTCGGGCGGTAGCCGGACCACTGCCACGGCTCGAACTCGTGCGACAACGATGGGATGACGATCACGAACCGCTCGAACCACATGCCGATGTTGATGAAGATCGAGAGGATGAACAGCCAGGTCGTGTTCCGCCTGAGCCTCTGGGAGAACAGCGACAGCGGCAGGATCATGTTGCACGAGTACAGAATCACCGACGCCCACCACCACTGGCCGAAGATGCGGTTCCAGAAATAATCCTGCTCCACCTGGAGGCCGCTGTACCACGCGATGAACCATTCGATCATGTACGCGCACCCGACCACCAGCGAGGTGAACAGGCACAGCTTCGCGGCCGCGTCCAGATGATTGAGCGTGACGTAATGCTGGAGGCGGAACCACTTTCTCAGCGGGATGATGATCGTGAAGACCATCCCGATGCCGGAGAAGATCGCGCCCGCCACGAAGTAGGGCGGGAAGATCGTGGTGTGCCACCCCGGCACTATCCCGACTGCGAAGTCGAAGGAGACGACGGAGTGCACCGACAGTACGAGCGGCGTCGAGAACGCGGCCAGGAACAGATAGGCCCGTGCGAAGTGGCGCCACTCCCTGTCCGAGTTCCGCCATCCGAGCGACAACACCGCATAGATGCGGCGGCGGATCGGGTTCTTCTCGCGGTCGCGCAGAACCGCGATGTCGGGGATCAGGCCGATGTAAAGGAACGTCGTCGACACGGTCAGATACGTCAGGATCGCGAACACGTCCCACACGAGCGGGCTCTTGAAGTTCGGCCAGAGGTACCGCCAGTTCGGATACGGAATCAGCCAGAAGAACTTCCACGGCCGGCCAAGGTGCAGGATCGGAAACAACCCGGCAGTCATGACCGCGAACACGGTCATCGCTTCGGCACACCGGTAAATAGTTGTCCGGAATCCGGCCCGGAACAGGTACAGAATGGCGGAGATGAGCGTTCCGGCGTGGCCGATACCGACCCAGAAGACGAAGGTGATGATGTACACGCCCCACATCACCGGCGGGTTGTAGCCCGCGACGCCGAGGCCGGAATAGATCTGGTACATCCATGCGGCAGCGCCGATCACCAGGAAGCCAACCGCCGTTGCCAGCCCGATGTACCACGCCCCCGTCGGGCTGAGCGTCGCAGTGATCTCGTTGTCTACCTGCTCGTAATCCCTGACCGCCGGCAGCTGGATATCGGCTGACGCGATGTTCGGCCGGTGCAGCACCTCGATGTCGCGCGCGTCCACGGGCTTTGCGGCGGCGGCCACGACTAGTGCCCCGCCTGAGGAGCCGCGCCGGTCCCGGTCGACGCGCCCGCGGTCGCGGCACCCTCGCGCGGGTGGTTCACCTTCTTCAGGTATACCACCGCCGTGTAGGTGTTCAGCTCGTCGAACACGTGGTAGGCGCGCTCGTCGTCGATCAGCTTCGTGACCGACCATGCGGAATCGGCGGCGTCGCCGAACGTGATCGCACGCGACGGACATGCCTGCGCGCAGGCAACCGTGAATTCGTCCGCATTGAGCGGGCGCTTCTCGGACGACGCCCTGTGCTCGGCCTCCCTGATGCGCTGCACGCAGAACGTGCACTTCTCCATCACGCCCTTGCCGCGCACCGTCACATCCGGGTTGAGCTGCCAGTTGAGCGGCTCCGGGAATGCGTAGTGCGGCCTGTTCGGCTCGCCGTACCCGAACCAGTTGAAGTAGCGGACCTTGTAAGGACAGTTGTTCGAGCAATAGCGCGTGCCGACGCACCGGTTGTACACCTGCACGTTCAGTCCGTCCGGGGCGTGATACGTGGCGTACACCGGACACACCGGCTCGCACGGCGCGTTACCGCAGTGCTGGCACATCATCGGGATGAACCGCGTCTCGAAATCGCTCTCGCCATGCTCCCCGCCCTCGAAGTACCGCTCGAGGCGGATCCACGACATCTCGCGGCTGCGAACGATGTTCGCGCCAAAACCCGTACGATCAGGGAACACCTTGGCGTTCTGCCAGTCAGCTCCGACCGTCGGGATATTGTTCTCGGCGTAACACGCGGTGACGCACGCCGAGCAGCCGGTGCAGCGGGCGAGGTCGATCGTCATCGCCCAGCGGCGCTTCGCCATTCCGCTCCAGTGATCCGGGGCGTACATCCCCTTGTCGTTGGAGTTCGGATCGCCGAGGTCGCCCTGCGCGTCGTTCGCGACAGGCGCGCGCAATCCCGGCAGAAAATCGCGGCTCGCGGCGCCCACCATGTCGGGAACGACGTGGCCATCTTCATGATGACCCTCTTCCGCGGCGCCATGCGCGGCGGCCGGCGCGGGCGCATGGGCCTGGCCGAGCGATGCCGCCGCTACCGCGCGCGCGATTCCGCGTCCGTGTTGGCGCGCCGAGCCTTCCGTGGTCACGAGCTCGTGATGCCCGCCCGCTTTCGCCACGCGGGCTTTCGTGCTGACGTACGCGAGCGCGCCGCTCGAATCCGACGAAGTAGCGGGAAGGAGATCGAGTGCGTTCACGCCCGCCAGGGCGTACCGCCCGGAGAACTCCCTGCCGCGACCGATCGATATCGCCACCGTGTCGTCGCGGACGCCGAGATAAACGAGCGCCGGGAGCGTGAGTGATCCGGCCGCAGTCGCGACCGTGAGGAGATCGCCGTTCTTCACGCCAAGTCGCTCGGCGGCGCGGGGGTGAATCTCGGCGACCGTCTGCCAGCAGATCTTGGTGACGGGGTCGGGCAGCTCCTGAAGCCAGGGCTTGTTCGCGCCGCGCCCGTCGCCGAGCACCGGGTGCTGGTAGAGCATGAGGTACATGTCGCCGGTGGTGGACCCGATGTCCGGCGAGCCCGCGAAGGCCAGTCCTGCTCGCTCCGCCCGCGCATCAATGGACCCAGCCGCCACACCGCTTTGGAGCGCAGCCGCGAGAGCGCGCGCACCGCCCGGAAAGCGGGAGATCAGCCAGTTGCGGTAGCCGGGCTCCGGATTCTGCGCGGCTGTCGTCGGACTGCGGCGCGAAAGCTCGAGCAGGACGTCCGCCGTCGCGCGCGTGTCGAACACCGGCTCCATCGCCGGCTGCTGCAGCCCGATCGTCCCGCGCACCGGCGCCGCGTTGCCCCAGCTCTCAAGCGAGTGATTGTCCGGCAGAATGAGATCGCACAGCTCCGTGGTCTCGTCCGGCACGCTCGAGAAGCTGACCTTGAAGGGGACCTTGGCGATCGCTTCCGCGACCTTCGCGGCTTTTCCGAACGCATGCACGGGATTCGCGCCGCGCACGAACAGGAGGGGAACGCCCCCGGCACGCATGCGCTCTATCGCCGCGCGCGCTACGGCCGGCGAGTCCATTCCGTCGTACGCCGTCACGGCTTCCGCGACGTTCACTGTAGCTCCGACATTCCCGGCGTTCAGTGCGTTCACCGCGAGGGCGAGCTGCATGGCTCCCGGTCCAGTCCCGCCAGCGAGTGCGAGGTTCGGACGCAGCGACGTGAAGTCCCGCTGCAGATTCGCGAGCTGAGCGGCCGGCGCGCCCGAGGCATTGGCGGCGTCGGCGACGGACGTCTCCCCTCCGAGCATGCGGGCGATCGCGAGCTCGCTGCCTGGCTTGCACGGGATCCATTCGTCGGCGTTGAGTCCGGTGAGCGAGCGGCGGGGCCCCACGTAAATCAGGCGCGGCGCGTGCGCCACGTCGGCGCGGGCGTCCGCCCAGTCCAACTGCTGCGAGACGCTCGGTCCCCAGCTATCGAGGAAATCCGCGCCGAACGAAACGACAACGCGCGCCGCGCTGAAATCGTACTGCGGCCAGGACACTCCGTACGACTGGCGGTTCGCGGCGATCGCCGCAAAATCGCTTTGCGTGTCGAAGCTGATGTGCGGCGGCATACCGATCGCGTTGAGCCACGCGTCGAGCAACCCCGGGAAGCTGCCGCTCTCGTGCTGATTGATGAACACGGAAGACGCCGCGCGGCCGCCGGCACGCGTCTCGCCAAGCTTTTGCGCGAGCAGCTGGAGGGCCTGCTCCCACGTCACCCGCTCGAGCGTCCCGTTCCTCCTAACCATGGGACCGCGGAAGCGGTCGGGGTTGTACAGTCCCTGGACGGCAGCCTGCCCCCGCGCGCAGATCGCTCCGCGACTCAGCGGATGCTGAGGATTTCCCTCGACTTTGATGACGCGCCCGTCGCGCGTCTCAGCGAGCACGCCGCACGCTGCGGCGCATTCGCGGCAAGTCGTGGCGTAATAGTTCGATACTCCCGGCACCGTCTCGTCGGGCGAAACGAGATAGGGGATGAGCCGCTCGACTTCGCCCGTGCCGCAGCCGACGGTGGCCGTGGCAGTGCCGACACTCAGAACCTTTAGAAAGTCGCGACGCTGGACAGTCATGAAGCGCCGTTTAGTAGTGGCATGTCGCGCAATCGTATCTCGCCCGGTGCGGCGGATCCGACTGCCCGATATGGCAGCTCACGCACCATCCCATGCCGAGCGACTGCGTCTGCGACACCTGCTGCATTTTTTGAACGTCGCCGTGGCAATTCTGGCAGGTAACGCCAGCCCCGACGTGGCGCATGTGCGGGAACTTGACGTACTCGGGCAGCTTGTGGATGCGGACCCACGGCACCGGCTGCTTCCGCGTCCAGTATCCGGCGAGCTTCTGGATCTCGGGCTTCCCCGCGGCCACGACCGTGTGGCATCCCATGCATGTGCTCATCGCTGGCATGCCCGGGTCCGGCGACTTGTTCGCGGAGAAATGACAGTACAGACAGTTCATCTTCAGCGTCTCGACGTGCACCGGATGCGGAAAGCGCACGGGCTGCGTCGGGCTGTTGCCGGCGCTTGATGACGCCCCGCTATACGCGGAAACGATCGTTGCGATCGCTGCGAGCGCGAAGAAAGCCGGCACTATCGCCCACTGCCGCCGCAGTTTCATCTATCGTTGTCGAGAGAGTGCCAGAGGGTCCTTGTGAACTTTTTCACAAGGTGTCGGAATGAAGATTAGTCCTACTCTCGGCCCGCGCAAGCGCCCGCAACACTTCGATCGCCATCGCGCGCAAGAGATCGAGCTCGCGCGAGTCGGGACCGGCGCGGAACACCAAAGTTCTGACAGAACGCATGATGTGCTCGTGGTTCCTCGTCTTGAAGAAGTCGATCGAGTCGAGCGCGCGCTCGGCGTCCGCGAACATGAGCTCGTAGTGCCCCGTCGTCGGGGGCGGCGCCTGCTTCCTGGGCGGAGGCAGCTCCCTCGTGACGTCCGACGCGCGCAGATGCAGCTCGTACGACGCAAGCAGCACCGCCTGTGCCAGATTGAGCGAAGCGTGGCCTGTGGTCGGGATCGTGACCACGAGGTGGCACATGTCGAGGGCGTCGTTCGGCAGGCCATGGTCTTCCCGGCCGAACAGCAACGCGACCGGTGCCCCGTGATCGAGAAGCTCGGCGGCGGCGTCCTTGGGCGTGGCAATCCGCCACTTCGCCGCGCGGCGGCGGGCGGAGAATCCAGCCACTGCGACGCAGTCCGCCACCGCTTCTTCGAGAGTCTCGTAATGCTCGATGGCGCCGATGATGTCGGCGGTATCGTGGGCGATGCCCTCCAGTCGCCACGGGTCGTACTCGACCGGGCGCACCAGCCGGAGCTTGGACACGCCCATGTTCTTCATCGCGCGCACGGCGGCGGCGATGTTGACCGGGTCCTGCGGCTCGAACAGAACTATGCGGACCGCGTCGAGCGCGGACCCGGTCACTTTCGCATCAGCTGCGGATCAGGGGATTGGCTTGCGCCCCGTGATGATACGGTAGAGCACTACAACGATCGCGATGACCAGGAGGATGTGAATCAGGGCACCTCCGACAGGCATTACGAACGCGCCAAGCAGCCACAGAATAAAAATGATTACGGCGATCGTCCACAGCATGACTGAGCTCCTTCTTTAGGGAAGTGAAAACTGCAGGAGACGCAATGGCAACTGTCGTACCGCTAAATCAGGCACCTCATCTCGGCCCACGCTCGACGAACTCCTGCTTCGGCGCGTCGCCCTGATGCGCCTGGATTCGCCCGAGCAGGATCCGACCCGCGCGAACATCATGCCCCATGTCGATAAGTAGAATGGCGAGATCGCCGCTCCCCCACAACAGACCCGCCAGCACGACCAGACGGCTGGTCTCCGCGAGCAGCGTCGGAATCGCGGCGCTTCCCTGTGCCACGAGCCCTGTGATGATCTCCGCCGCCAGGAGCAGCAGGAGTATCACCGCCATGAGCTTGAAGAGCTTGGACAGGTAACGCAAGCCGACGTACGGCTCAAGATCGTCCGCGCGCACATGCATCGTGGGGTCTCCCGGATGCTCGCGCTTCGGGGTACTGCGGTGCTCGTCCTGCCCCGCTGCTGCGAAATCGCCTGTCATCTTGTCTCTCCGATTACGGTCACCAACGCGCCCGGTAGCCGCGCGTATCGACGTGGGTAAAGGGCCCGTGAGCGGCATTCGCCCGGTAGACGCCTATCCCCCCTATCAGCGAAGGATGTGCCCGTTCGACGCGCTCAGCCGCGGAACGAATGAATTCGGCGTCTTTTATGTCCACACGGCCGTCCCTGTTGAGGTCGTCCATGCTGCCATTCCCGTCATTGTCGATGTAAATGTCGGCCGCATCGCCGTACATGTGGCGGCTGAGCGACGCGCGGCCGCGAGTGTCCCCCACCCCGCTGTTGTACTGGGGCGTCCTGAACCCGCTCATCACCTTGACGCCTTTGGTGTTGATCCCCTGTGCGCGAAGATCCTCTAAAACCAACTCCAGCTTGTCGAGCAGCTTCACTTCGAGAACGAGATACTTGGGCCAGACATTGAACTGGTCTTTCGGCAGGAAATCCCGCAGCCGGAAATGCTCCGATACGTATGTATTCTGGTTGGCAGCAGTGACCTCGATGAACCCGCGCGGGGGCGCATAATTGCCCTTCGCCGCCGCCCCGCCAGCCGCGGCAGGCCAACTCCCGATGAAATAGAGGCCGATCCGCCCACCCTGCGCGGCGCTGGCCGGCTTGAGCGTGATGAGCCGGAAGTCGGTCATCGGCTTGATCGCGCTTCCGATCTTTATCGCCAGGCTCCACACACCAGGGTGTCGTGGCGCGCGCGCGGCAGGCCCTGCATCCTGTCCCGCGACAGTCACGACCGCGCCGCTCGGGAGCGTGTCGGTGAGAATCGGCGCTCCTTCATCCGAAAACCGCGCCCGGAGCCGCCCGCTCTCGCCGCGGAGCGGGACGAATGCGTTCAGAACGGCATCCGTGAGATACGCGGTCGTAGGCGCGCTCGGATCAGTGATAGCGGAGGCTAATGCGGACGCCGAGGGCGCGACTGACGTGCTGTCGCCGATGAGGCCGGGGGTTGGCCTGGCCGTGGCGATCGACCACGACCACCCGATGGCGATCGCGAGAACGAACACGATGGAGAGAACGTTGAAGGTCCGCTCGCTGCGTGAGGAAAGCCCCGCGCGGTGATACCATCGGCCCGGCCGGGGTGGCACGCGAATCGCCCAATCAGACATACTTCGCCGTTCCCGTCGACAGACGCAGCGGCCGTCTCCTACAACCGGCACCGTTCACCGCATGGATTGGATCAGCGATCTCTATCATCTCCTGTCCGATCTCCCGTCACTGATCAAGTGGGGTGGATACGTCGGCCTGACCATCATCATCTTCACCGAGACCGGGCTCCTCGTCGGCTTTTTTCTGCCCGGCGACTCGCTTCTCGTGACTGCCGGGCTGCTGGCCTCGCAGGGTTTTCTAAACGTATACATCATGGGCGCTCTGCTGACAGTGGCTGCCATCGTCGGCGATTCGGTCGGATACTCGATAGGCCGGGCCGCCGGACCGCGCCTTTTCCGCCGCGAAGATTCGTTCTTCTTCAATAAGAAGCACCTGTATCGGGCCCATGATTTCTACCTTCGCCACGGTGGCAAGACCATCGTCATTGCGCGTTTCGTGCCTATTCTGCGGACCTTCGCACCCGTAGTGGCCGGTGCGGCGAACATGCCCTACCGCCGGTTCATCTTTTTCAACATCGCGGGCGGGGTGTTCTGGATATGGAGCATGCTGATGGTGGGCTACGTTCTGGGCAGGTACATACCCGGGATAGAGAACCACATCGAGATCGTCATTTTCATCGTCATTGGGCTGTCATTGGTGCCGATTCTCATCGAGTACCTGAAGTCGCGCGGCCGGGCCAAAGAGAGTGAACGCGTGACGGGCATCGAAGAGAAGCTGCCACCGGCGGACCCGTTCGTCGCGCCCTGATACCTGATCCCTCATTCCTGATAACTTTTTCGGTAATCCCAAACAAGGAGCCTCCATGCCGCACTCACTTCCCCCGCTCCCTTACGACTTCGCCGCGCTCGAGCCCCACATCGACGCGAAGACGATGGAAATACATCACGGCAAGCACCACCAGGCTTATGTCACCAAGCTGAACGAAGCGCTCGAGAAAGCGCCCGATCTCGCCGGCAAGTCGCTGGATGATCTGATGGGCAGTATCGACAGAGCGCCCGACGCGGTGAAGACCGCGATTCGCAACAACGGCGGCGGGCACTGGAACCACAGCTTCTTCTGGCAGATCATGGGGCCGAAAGCCGGGGGCGAGCCGTCCGGCAAGCTGGGCGACGCGATCAAGGCGTCGTTCGGCGACTTCGCGAAATTCAAGGAACAGTTCGGCGCCGCCGGCGTCGGCCGATTCGGCTCCGGCTGGGTCTGGCTGGTGCGCGACGGAGACAAGCTCGCTATCACGAGCACTCCGAACCAGGACAACCCCCTGATGGAAGGCAAGCAAGCCATCCTCGGCTGCGACGTGTGGGAGCATGCGTACTACCTCAAGTACCAGAACAAGCGCCCCGACTACATCGCGGCCTGGTGGAACGTGGTCAACTGGGACGCGGTCGCGAAGAAGTTCGGGTCGTAGGTTCCGCGGCTCAGCGTTCGTGCGCGGGGCCCAACGGACATCATTGAGGCCGCAACACTCGCAACCGAGCGGTCGCGCCCACTGCCAGGATTGTCTTTTGTGCTAGGAGCGGAAAGAGCAGGAAACGCGGCGGTCGCGAGGGGTGCGCATCTCGTGGAATGCCGCTCGGATGCTTGGGGTCGGTCGGGCGGGCCGGGTGCCGTTCCTCGGGCCGTCTTCGCGAACGACATTTTCCCAGAGTGGGTCCAGCAAACAGCCCCCCGGAAGCCCCACCGAAAGAACTA
>JBPCJJ010000046.1:0-13495 GCA_051005405.1 Gemmatimonadaceae bacterium
GCTCGCGGCGCAATCCGCACTGCAGGGCTCCACTCCTCCGGTTGCGGTGAAGCAGGACGGTGCGCGCGCCACGCAGGTTCTTGCGACGGAAGGAGCTGCGCGGCTCGGCGTCAGCCGGGCCGTGACAACTGCCGACGCAGCTGCTCCCGCCATGCAGTCGGAGGGACAGATGGTGCGCTGGATCGTGATCGGCGCCGTCGTTCTGCTGGCCGTCGTAGTCCTTCTCGCGGTGGCGGACTGAGCGACAACAGAATCTGACAGTTCTGCGCCGCGAGGCGTCGCTGGACATCCGGGTGCGGCCGCGACGCTCGCACACGACTCTCGCGAAGACGCGGCCTTACCGGATGTCCAGCGGCGCCTCTCTGCGAGAGCAGTGTTGGCGGCTGTTTGTGCCGTATTCGTTGTATCGAGCACGTCCCAGGCGCAGGTTCCCGGTCTGGACATCGGAGTGACGGCAGGCGTCAACCTCGCGACCGTATCTGGAGGTGGCGATGACACGAAGAATCTGACCGGCTTCATGGTCGGCGTATCGTTCATCCATCGCATGACCCACATGTTCGCGTTCCAGCCGGAGATTGCGTACTCGATGAAGGGCGCGAAGTTCGACGACGGCGTGGACGAGGGAGAGGTTAAAATCAACTACATCGACGTCCCGCTGCTGTTGAAGATCACCCTCGGACCCGAGATGACGATGGGGCAGGCACGGCCTGCACTGTATCTTGGCCCGTACGCCGCCTTCAACATGTCCTGCGACATCAAGACCGAAGGCGTCTCTGTCGAGTGTGATGCGTTTGATGCGGAGCCCAAAACGGTCGACTTCGGCGCCATCGCCGGTGTCGGGATGGACTTCGGCAACTTCAACATATTCGCCCGGTACCAGTTCGGTCTCACGAGCATCTCTGACGACGTCGACGACGACGCGAAGAATCGCGTGATCCAGATCGGCGGTCGTTTCTCCTTCCGCGGGAGGTAGCCGCCGGGGAGACATTGGTGTCGCGAGCGAGTCCGCTCGCGGTTCCGGAAGTACTGGAAATGCCGCGCCAAAGTGCGCGGCATTTCTACATTTTACGGTATCATGAGTGAGCACGGCACGAGTCAAAGACCTGTGTGGAGCCCTTCATCCCATCGCATCGAGCGGTCGAACATGACAGCGTTCATGCGTACGGCCGCAGAGCGCGGGTACATCCCCGCTGCAGGTGCGTCCCCCGCCGGCTCGTTCCGGGAGCTGTGGGAGTGGTCGGTGCGTGACAGGCTCGCCTTCTGGAATCTGGTTCGCGACCACTGCGGGCTGATCTGCGATGAGCGATCCTGCGCGTCCCACCAGGAAGATGGCTCCGACGGCGTCGGCCTCGACCGCATGGCGCCGCCCGAGCCGCCGATGGGCCCGCGCTGGTATCCCAGTCTGCGGCTCAACTTCGCGGAGAATTTGCTCCGCTACGATGACGACCGGGCCGCGCTTGTCTTCTGGAACGAGGAAGGTCGTCAGCGCGAGCTGAGCTACGCTGAGCTGAAGCACGAGGCGCTCGCGGTAGCCGCAGCGCTGCAAGCCGCCGACGTCCGTCCCGGCGACTGCGTCGCCGGCTTCATGCCCAACATGCCGGAGACCGTGATCGCCATGCTCGGTGCCACCTGGCTCGGCGCAGTGTGGTCCTCCTGTTCGCCCGACTTCGGGGCGCAGGGCGTGCTCGACCGCTTCGGTCAGATCGAGCCCAAAGTGCTGTTCTGCGCTGACGGCTACCGCTATGCCGGCAAGGAAATCGACTGCCTCGACCGGGTTCGCACGATTGCGGAGAAGATCCCGTCGATCCAGCATGTCGTCGTGGTACCCTACCGCTCGCGCTCAGTGAACCTCGGAGGAATCCGTGCGGCGACGGCCTGGTCCGACTTTGCAGGAACGGCCGGCAGGGAGCGCGGGGTCCGGGGCAGCGGCGTGGCGAACGACCAAGGAGACTCCGCGCAGTTTGCGGAGGCTCCGCCGGGAGTCTCGCCTAGCCGCAGCCCAGGACACCGCGCCCCTGCCGGCCCCGCCGGAGGCACGACCAAGCCGGCCCCGGCGCGGATGGCCTTCGATCACCCCGTGTACGTGATGTATTCCTCGGGCACGACCGGGCTTCCGAAGTGCATGGTGCACGGAGCCGGCGGCACGTTGCTCCAGCACCTCAAGGAGCTCGTCCTCCATACCGATCTCACGCGGGAAGACCGAATCTTCTATTTCAGCACCTGTGGCTGGATGATGTGGAACTGGCTGGTCAGCTCGCTCGCGGTGGGTGCGACCGTTGTGCTGTACGACGGCGCCCCGCTCGCGCCGGCGCCGCGAGCGCTATGGGACATGGCCGAGCGCGAGAGGATTACGGTGTTTGGAACGAGCGCCAAGTACATCGCGCTTTGCGAGAAGGAGGGGCTAGCTCCCGCGAGGACCCACAACCTCGCAGCTCTGCGCGCCGTGCTCTCGACGGGGAGTCCTCTCGCTGCGCACAGCTTCGACTACGTGTATCGCGACATCAAGCAGGACGTCCATTTGGCCAGCATCAGCGGCGGGACCGACATCATTTCGTGCTTCGCGCTCGGTAATCCGATCGCGCCGGTGTACCGCGGGGAGATTCAGACTCGCGGGCTGGGGATGGCGGTAGATGTGTTCGACGAGGGTGGGCGGCCTCTCCGTGGGGCGCAGGGGGAGCTGGTGTGCACAAAGCCGTTCCCGAGTATGCCCGTGGCGTTCTGGAACGATCCCGATCGTTCGAAGTACCGCGCCGCGTATTTCGATCACTTTCCGGCGGTGTGGCGGCACGGCGACTGGGCCGAGCTGACCGAGCGCGGGGGAGTGATCATCTACGGCCGGAGCGACGCCACGCTCAACCCCGGTGGAGTCCGCATCGGAACGGCGGAGATATACAGGCAGGTCGAGCAGCTTCCGGAGATCGTCGAGAGCGTCGTCATTGGGCAGCGAGTCGCGGCAGCGAACGGAGAGCAGGACGAGAGGATAGTGCTGTTCGTTCGGCTGCGCGACGGTCTGGAGCTCGACGTCGGATTGCAGGATCGTATACGGAAGCAGATACGAGGGAACACAAGTCCGCTGCACGTGCCAAAGGTGATAGTTCAGGTCTCCGACATTCCGCGGACGATCAGCGGAAAGATCAGCGAGCTCGCCGTGCGTGATGTGGTTCACGGGCGCCCGGTCAAGAACACCGACGCACTGACCAATCCGGGCGCGCTGGAATGTTTCCGGAACATCCCGGAGCTGCGCCCGGTGCAATAGTAGATTGTCAGCGGCGCCAGGCGGGAATCCAACGGAGACTGAATGATGATCGGGCACAAGAAGGAGCGTTTCACGGAGAAGCTCCTCCGCGCAGACGCGGCTGCACGGTACCGCGACGTTCATTTCGTGTTTGGCGGAACGGGCGCCGTGGGCGGCACTGCCGCGTTCCACATGCTGTCCATGTACGAGGACCTGATGATGGCCCAACCGCCCAAGGGCCCGGAATCTCCTGTGGTGGTGGTGACGGGCGCCTCTGATATGGAAGCGGCGACGTTCAGGAAACGGCTCGACCTTTATACCGAGTCACGGCACGGCAAAAAGTACCGTGCGACAGATACCGGCGACGGTTTCCTGACGCACAGCGGTGTGCTCATAAGGACGCGGGTATTCACGATTCCATCGCTGCCGGGGCTGGACGAAATCTCCCGCGCCAGGACCGACGGGCGCACCGCGCTGGCCGCGGACTTTCTGCGCGCGCTGGGGACGGACGCTGCGGCTCCGAGGAAAGAGATATCAAACGCTTTGCAGTCGAGATTGCTTGCGCTGCGTCCCTTCAGCGACGCTCTCGAGCAGTACCTGCTGACGTATGCGCCGAACACCGCGCGCGAAAGGCCCTTCCGGTCGGTGATACTCGGGATACCGATCCCGAGCCACATGGCCTACCACTTCAACGGCCTCGACGCCATTCAGCCACACACTTGCCTCACATCGGAGGACATCGCTGGGCTGAAGAGCGCGTTCAAGCTCGCGATAAAAGAAGACCTCAATCGTATCGACATGCATTTCGCCGAGACAGTTCTCGTGTCGCATACGACCGCTGTGGGAGGTATGTACGACGAGTACAGGAATGACGCAGGTGGGCTCGCGGACGGGCCGCTGCGGCTCGGCTTCGCCCATAGCGCTCAGGATGCCAAGCTCAAGGTCAAGCGGACGAATGCGACCGAACTGACCAGCTTGTACAAGGACGCCGGCATCAAGACGCTCATCGCCGCCGCTGCGATTGGCATCGACGAGGTCCGTTGCGACGAGCCGGTCAGATTCCATGGCGAAATTCCCGAAAAGCTGAAGGCAGCCGGCGAGGAACTGTTTCCAGGCTCGGCGACGGCGGAGCACGTGACGGTAGTCGTCCCTCGCGACATGCCTTTTGCGCTGGCCGGATCGCATATGGAATCGCAACCCGCGGCGTTCGAGCTGTCCGGATCCGATGACCGGCTCCGGCCGTCGTACGCGCTGCGCAGTGGCGAGAATGGGTGGCTGAGCGTCGCGAATGCGGACGCATTGTACCGGGTGATGCGGGTCACTTCGGCGGGCGAACTGGGACTTGTTCTCGCCACCGTCGCGCTGTTTGGAGACGATCCGCTATCGCCATGGTTCAACGAGGACGACCAATGCTATTACGCCGAGACCGACAACTCGCGCCACGTCTTCGAGTTTCTAGCGCAACCCGAATTGCAGCACGCGCAGCTCAGCGGGCTGGAGCCCATGGCGTTGCAGGACCTTGGCTCGGCCAAGCACCAGGGCGAGCTGCATACGCTTGGAATGATGATTCTCCTGCACAGATTGCGAACGCTCGACTTGACTGCTGCGCTTCCGGCAGATGTCGAACGCGAGGGGGGTGATGTAAAAAAACTGTTCACAACGTGCTCGCATGCGCTGACTTTCGACGACATAGAGCAGTGGGACGTGGAGTCGCTGGAGCGCGATCTGAAGCTGATGGTCACCGCGGAACGGAGTGCGGATCTCGGCGTTCTGGTGGATCCCTCGCGCCGGGTCGACGGCTCCCGCCAGCCGCTTCTCGACGCGATTCTCGACAGGGTACAGCGGGCCGTGCACGCAATTCCGTCGCTGGGGAGCCCCATCGTTTACGACTCGGGGGGCCAAACCCGTATTCGTACCGGCTATTTCGTAGCGCCATGGGAAGAGGTCCTGAGCCCGTCCGGCGGGATTGCGCGTCGACTCCAGGCGAAGCACGTCGAATCAGGGAATAGCTGCTCGCCGGACGACTACATGGAATTTCAGATCGCGGTGAATGGATTCATCGACCTGCGGCCGCACGCGGTTCTCTGCGCGGAGCGGAGCGACGAAAATGATCTGCGTGGAAAGGTCTCGCGGCTGGATGAGGCCGGACTCCGCGCCGGAATAGGGAAGCTTCCCCGGTATTCGTTCTTCGCGACGAGCGGCCTGGTCGCGATCCTGTTCCGGTTGCGGGCGTTTCACAAAATCCTGAACGAAGCCCGCGTAGCGCTGGGGACGCTCGACGAGTTCCGCTGGCAGTTCCCCCGCGATTCCGCGGGGAGAATCGTTCTCGTTCCGGGCGCCGTGGAGGCAATGCGAATGGTCGCCGAGGGCCTCGAGAAGACCACCGGAACCGAGCGTCTCGACGGTCTCTGGGGCTACGAACGGCGAGCTGTACCCGATCGGCGTTCGACCCTACTTACGCCCTGACCCTGCGGGTGCGGAGCTGGCCCACTTGCTGGTTTCGCGGAAGACACGGCTTATCTCCTGCTCGTTTTTCTTCCTCAATTCCGTGCTTAGGTCCTGGAGCTGTTCGGCGAACGCGTCGAGGGCCTCGCCAACGTTGTCCATGTTGTCCAGCAGGATCGGAGACCAAACCTCCGGCGAACTTTGCGCGAGTTCCGTCATCTTCTCGCCGCCCGGTCCCAAGTCCGTACGCTTGATCCCGCGCGTTCCAAGGGTAACTCCCAACAGCGTTGACAGTGCTTGCGGCAGATGGCTGGTCCACGCGAGCAAGCGATCGTGCTCGTCCGCGTTCATCGCCTCCACGGTTGCGCCCACGGACTGCCAGACGGTCGTCGCGAGGCCGACCGCAGATTCGCTGGACTCCGCGGTGCGACACAGATACACACGTCGATCGCGAAAAAGGCCCGGCCGCGCGTGGTTCCACCCCGACAACGCGCTACCGCACAAAGGATGACACCCGACGAATCGCGCACCGATGCCCAAGCTCTCCGCAGCAGCAACGATCGCGCGCTTCGTGCTTCCGACGTCGATGACGAGTCGCGTGTTCAAGAGAGCGGGCGCGATCTCATTCAGGATCCGGAGATTTGTCTGTATCGGAGCGGCGAGCACGACGAGATCCGCGGTCGCTGCATCTGCAGGCGAGGTAGCGATCTCGATATCCTGAAAACGCTTCACTTCTTTCAATCCACGGAGCGCATCCGGGAAATCATGCGCGGTCACCCGCACGCCCTGCTCGAGCAGATCGAGGGCCATCGACGCGCCCATGTACCCGAAACCGATGATGGCGGCGGTTCGAACCTCGGACGAGTCCATCAGTCGGCTCCAAGCTGGATGCGGCGCGACATCCCTATTAGATGCCAGAAGATGTAGCGAACGTCTTCTTCCGGGGCGCCAGCGTCGCGCGCGAGCTCGGTCACGCGCCGGATCACCGCGGCTTCGCGGGAGGGGTCAAGCGGTGCAATCGCTGCGCGCCGCTTTGCGCTCCCCACCGCCCGACCGAGCGTCGCACGCTCGGCGATGAGCTCTACCAACGCCCTGTCCACGCGCTCTATCTCCTTGCGAAGTCGCATGAGGTCTTCGTTCGAGTCGCCTGTGACATCTGCCGGGTCGTTCACGCGGCCGCGACCGTCGCTTGCGTCGGTCCCGGCAGCGTTCGTCCGGCGGCTTCGGCAAATGGCCTCAGTTGCCGCATCAATTGCTCGAAGGCGGCCGGGGTCAGGGATTGGTCGCCATCGGACAACGCCTGTTCGGGACGTGGATGCACCTCGACGATAAGTCCGTCGGCCCCCGCCGCGATGGCGGCGAAGGAGAGCGCGGGCACGATGTCAGCGCGTCCTCCAGCGTGACTCGGATCCACGATCACCGGCAAATGGGTTTCCCGTTTGAGTATCGGGATGGCGGAGATGTCGAGCGTGTTTCGTGTGGACGGCTCAAAGGTGCGGATGCCTCGTTCGCACAGGATGACGTTGGGATTCCCCTGGGCCATGATGTACTCGGCCGCCATGAGCAGCTCAGTGAGGGTCGCCGATAATCCGCGCTTGAGAAGAACGGGGCGCTGCGTGCGGCCCGCTTCGGCGAGTAGCGAAAAATTCTGCATGTTGCGCGCGCCGATCTGAAGCACATCTGCGAACTCTGCGACGCGTTCCACCTGCCGCGTGTCCATCACCTCCGTCACGACGGGTAACTCCGTTGCCGCTCGGACATCCGCCAGTATTGTTAGCGCCGCGTCGCCCAACCCCTGAAAGGCATACGGAGAGGTGCGCGGTTTGAACGCGCCGCCGCGCAGCATTGATGCTCCCGCCGCCCGCACACCCCTGGCTACCTCGAGAAGCATCTCGGGGCCCTCCACGGAACAGGGTCCGGCAATGACCGTGAGGGCGTGGCCACCGACGGTCGTGCTCGCACGGTCGCCGATCGCGACGGCGCCGGAACCCAGGACGAACTCCCGCGCCACGAGCTTGTACGGCTTGAGGATCGGCGTGACTGAGTCCACGCCGGGAATTCGCAGCAACGCTATTTCCTGAAGTAACCGTTCATCGCCGATGCATCCGACGATCGTTCGCTGTTCGCCGCGAGAAATGTGCGTGCGCAGGCCGAGCGACTCGATGCGCTCGCGAATGTGGTCGAGCTCGGCGTCGGTAATCCCGTCGCGTGTCACGATTATCATCGAGGTTCCCCTTGGTCAGGATCGTCTAGCCATGCGGCGGCCGCAGGCCGCCGCATGGCACAAAAAAAAGGCCCGTGGATTCGTCCACGAGCCCTGCAAGTCGAGTTCGTACTGTGCGCTGGTCAGTCGCGCGTACGCCTTTCCTCGCGGCCCGTGGGGGCGACCGCGTAGTAATAGGAATAGACGTGTGGCCAGATGCTCATAATGACGAAGTTATCTCGCTTCCCACGGGAGTCAAGCCATTTCACCGAGGGTGCTATTTCGACGACGTGATCGCCTTCCGCGCGAAATCCGACAGCAGGAGCTTTCCACTCGTCGCGGCGCGGTCGGAGAGTAGCTCCTCCCACTCCTCCGTGCCCTCCCAGAAGATTTTCTTCATTCGGGACATCGCCTCCGGATTGCTGGCGGCGAGACGCGCTGCCAGCTCGGTCGCCTCGCCGTCCACCGCGTCGAGCGAATCATGGACCGAGGAGAAGAGGCCGTGCGTCGTCGCCCATGCAGCGTCACGCCAGCCGGCGTCCACGGCCAGCGCGCTGAACGCGGCGCGTCCGATCTTGCGTTCGATCACCGGGCCGACCACGAACGGCCCGATGCCCAGAGCCAGCTCGCTGAGCCGTACCGAAGCGGCATTCGTTGCAATGACGTAGTCTGATGCGGCGAGAACGCCGACGCCTCCTCCGACGGTTTTCCCCTGCACACGGGCGATGACGAACTTCGGGGAGCGGATCATCGCGAGGATGAGATTCGCGAAGCCGAGAAAGAAGTTCTTGCCGGAGCTCTCGTCTGAGATCGCCTGTAGCTCGGAAAACGATGCGCCTGCGCAAAACGCGCCCGTTCCCTCGCTGCGCAGAACAATGACTCTCGCGGCGGCGTCTTCGCCCGCTGCTGTTACTGCCGCAGCGAGACCCGCGAGCACGGACGCGGGGAGCGAGTTCCCTTTGGGATGATAGAAATTGATCGTCGCGACGCCGTTCTCGACGCGCGTCTCCACCCGGCCATTGTCAGGCATTTTCCATCGGTTCATGTGGATCGTGTAGGTTAGCCCGCCCTGCGCGAGAAAGGTAGCCTCGCCGGTTGGGCGTACACCTCAGCTGGCCATCTACGCTAACCTTTCGAGCCGGCGGTGTATACGTTTAACATCATGGCCATGCGCGAGCAGAACACCGAAGACCCTCAGAAGGTCGCCGAATTCGAAGCGCGAATCGCGCGCGGCGAGAGCATCGAGCCAAAAGACTGGATGCCCGATCGCTATCGCACGCAGCTGATAAGAATGATGTCGCAACACGCGCACTCCGAAATTGTGGGGATGCTCCCGGAGGGCAACTGGATCACCCGCGCGCCCAGCCTGCGCCGGAAGATGACGTTGCTGGCGAAGGTGCAGGATGAGGCCGGGCACGGGTTGTACATCTATTGCGGCACCGAAACGCTCGGAGTCGACCGGAGCGAGCTGGTGGACCAGCTCCTCACCGGAAAAGCGAAATACTCCAGCATCTTCAATTATCCGACGCTGAGCTGGGCGGACATGGGCGTGATCGGTTGGTTTGTGGACGGCGCGGCGATAGTGAATCAGACCGTCCTGGCAAAAGCGTCGTACGGGCCGTACGCGCGGGCAATGATCCGTATCTGCAAAGAAGAGAATTTTCACAAGAGGCAGGGTTACGAGATTATCGCCACGCTCGCCAGCGGCACGCCTGCTCAAAAGGCCATGGCGCAGGACGCAGTGAACCGCTGGTGGTGGCCTTCTCTGATGATGTTCGGCCCCAGCGACGCTAACTCGCCCAACACCGCCGAGCTCATCAAGTGGCGGGTGAAGAGGAAAACGAATGACGAGCTGCGCCAGCGCTTCGTCGACCAGACCGTTCCGCAGGCGCAGGCGGTGGGACTCACACTTCCAGACGCCGACCTCAAGCTGAATGATGTGACGCAGCACTGGGAGTTTGGCGCGATCGACTGGGACGAGTTCTGGGCTGTCGTAAAGGGAAACGGGCCGTGCAACCGCGAGAGAATCGCCGCGCGCCGCGCCGCTCACGACGATGGGCGCTGGGTGCGCGACGCGGCCGCAGCGCATGCCGCCAAGGCCGCCGCGCGCAGCCAGCCACCCGCCGCCTGAGTCGCGAAGTGGCTGACGATCCCTCGGGGACTGCTTCGAACGGGGCCGACACGCAGTGGCCGCTCTGGGAGGTATTCGCCCAGTCGGCGCAGGGCGCACCGTACGAGCACGCGGGAAGCGTGCACGCTGTAGACGCCGAGGGCGCGCTGCAGAACGCGCGGGACGTGTACTCGCGCCGCGGTGAAGCGATCGGCATCTGGGTGGTCCCGTCGCAGTCGATCACCGCGTCGAAACCAGAGGACACCGGCCCGTTCTTCGATCCCGCCGACGACAAAGTCTACCGCCACCCGCAGTTCTATAAAATTCCCCGCGGGCTGAAGGGTCTCTGATGGCGGAGGTCGCCGCCGTCCCGATGGACGCCGTCGCTGAATTCTGTCTCCGGCTCGGTGACGACCGCCTGATTCTCGGACACCGCTTGTCGGAGTGGTGCGGTCACGGGCCGATACTCGAAGAGGACATCGCGCTCGCCAACGTGGCGCTCGACTTGCTCGGTCAGGCGAACCGCGCCCTCGAGCTGGCGGCGGAAGCCGAGGCGCGCGGCCGGAGCGCGGACGACCTCGCGTTTTTTCGAGAGACGGTTCAGTTCCGCAACATCCAACTCGTCGAGCTGCCTCGAGGTGATTTCGCGTTCACGATCGCCCGACAATTTTTCTTCGATGCGTTCAGCGTGCACCTCATGGATGCTCTGCAGCAGAGCACCCACGCCGGAGTCGCCGAGCTCGCCGCCAAGGCGGTGAAGGAAGAGCGCTACCACATCCGGCACAGCGCGGAGTGGATGGTGAAGCTCGGCGACGGAACGGAGGAGAGCCGCACGCGGCTCCAGTCGGCGGTGAACGAGTTGTGGCGCTTTACCGGGGAGATGTTCCAGGGCGATCGCTGGGACGAGGAGGCGGGCGCGGCGGGAATCGCGCCTGAGGCGGCGGGCCCGGCCGCGCTCCAGTCGAAATGGGATGAGGTAGTGAACGACGTGTTCGCGCGGGCAACGCTCACGCGACCGGCCGACGAGTTCTTCGTGCGCGGCGGGCGGGGTGGACTCCACACCGAGCACCTCGGCCACCTGCTCGCCGAGATGCAAATCGTCGCGCGGTCGCATCCAGGGGCGAAGTGGTGATCGCCGGCGGCGACATCCTCGATTTGTTGCGCGAGGTGAAGGACCCTGAAGTTCCGGCACTCGACGTGGTCGAGCTCGGAATCGTTCGCGCCGTCACACGATCCGGCGCCAGCGTCCGCGTGGACATCACGCCGACCTACTCCGGTTGCCCGGCGCTCAAGACGATCCAGGACGACATCATCGCCACGCTCGCGTCGCACGGATATTCCGAGGTAGAGGTGACAACGGTTTATTCTCCGGCGTGGACCACCGATTGGCTGAGCGCCGAAGCGAAGGAAAAGTTGCGTGCGTACGGTATCGCCCCGCCGCACACCGTCGTAGCCGAGCCGCTGGTCATGCTCGAGCGCGCAAGGAAGGCTGTGCAGTGCCCCTTCTGCGGTTCGTCGAGTACCGAGGAAAAGAGCGAGTTCGGCTCAACGGCGTGCAAGGCGATTCACTTCTGTAACGGCTGTCATCAACCCTTCGACAGCTTCAAGAGTCTCTGAGTCACGCCTTAAGCAGAGCCGCAATCCGCGCCGAGATTCTCTCCGCGTCGGGTAGCACGGCGTTCAACAGATCTGCGTGGTAGGGCATCGGGACATCCTCGACAGTCAGCCGCTCGACCGGCGCATCGAGGAACCAGAAACATTCCGACGCGAGCGTTGCGGCGATCTCGGCGCCAAAGCCGGCGGTGAGCGTGTCCTCGTGCACGATCAGGCAGCGCCCGGTCTTCCTGACTGATTCGACCACGCAAGCGCGGTCCCAGGGCGCGACAGTGCGCAGATCGACCAGCTCCACTTCGTCTCCAAAATCCCGTGCGGCCTCTATGCACCGGTGGACCATCGCTCCCCAGGTGATCACGGAAATATCCTTTCCTTCTTTCAGCACGTTCGCCTTTCCGAGCGGGAGTACGTAATCATCGCCGGGATATCGGGCGCTTCCATCGCTCGTCATAAGCAGCGAGCGATGCTCAAAGAAGATCGTTGGGTTCGGACTCCGCATCGCGGCGCGCAGTAATCCCACCGCGTCGGCGGCATTGGAGGGAATGCACACCTGCCAGCCGATGGCGTGCGCCCAGGTGACTTCGCTGGAAAGGCTGTGCCACGGATCACCGACGTCCTTGCCGAATCCACCTGGCATCCGCACTACGATCGGGGCGGCGAAGCGATTCGCCGTGCGCCAGCGCATGGTTCCGCAGTTGTTGAGCTGCTCGGTGGCGGGGTCGGCGTACTTGCGAAACTGGATCTCGACCGCAGGCATCAGCCCGGCGATCGCCATTCCCACTGCGCGGCCGACGATTCCTTCTTCCGACAGGCTGGTGTCGAACACGCGAGCCTCGCCGAACGTCTTCTGAAGTCCTTCGGTGACGAGATGAACGCCGCCCTTTCTGCCGACGTCCTCGCCGAACACGAGCAGTTTCGGGTTCACCTCCAACTCGCGTGCCAGAGTCTTCTTCACCGCTTCGGCAAAGCGGACCACGTCGCCGTCGCGCGGGGTGTCCGCCGACGGAAGGCTCCCCCTCTCCTGACGGCTCATACCGCCGAACGTTTCCTCGGGCTCCAGGTCCTCGGCGTAGATAAACTTTTTGACGGAAGACGGATCAGGATTCGGCCGGGCGCGCGCCGCAGCCAGCGCCGCGTGTACATCCCGCCTGGCGTTGCTCTCGATCTCCCGCCACTCCGCCGCCGACACGATGCCCGGAACGAGATGCCGCCGCAGCTTCGGCAGGGGATCGCGCTTCTCATCCTCGGCGATCTCCTTGTCGGTGCGGTATCCGCGCTGGTTGTCCGGTCCCGAGTGGCTGCACAGCCGCGGCACGGCGAGACGGATGAGCGCAGGCCCGTTACCAGCGCGAACATGCCCGACAGTTTCCCCGAGGAGAACGGCCGTCTCCGCGGGGTTGGTTCCGTCGCCGTCGCGAATGAGGAGATTGCCGAACGACGCGAGGTTCCGGGCGATGTTCCCGCCCGGCGTCTGCATGTCGCCCTTTACCGAGATGCCGAGCCCGTTGTCTTCGATGTAGAAGAGCATCGGAAGCTTGAGCGTGGTAGCCATCGTCAGCGCCGACCAGAATCCGTTCGTGGCGACCGAGCCTTCTCCGCCGAGCACGACGCTTATCGCGCCCCGATATGACTTGTCGCCGAGCACGTCGCGGTGGTACTGAATCGCCTGCGCCCAGCCGGCCGATGGAGTGAACTGCGAGCCGACGTCGCCCGACATCGGGAGAACGATCGGACCGTTTCGATTCGGGAAATTGCAGACAACGCCGATGTCGCGGCCGTCGCTGAACCCGCCCGATCTTCCGAGTGGACTCGCCAGCGCGTCGTCGAGCGTGAGGCCGAGCGAGATGAGTAGCGGCCGCGACCGGTAGTACGCGCCCGCCGCGTCATG
>JBPCJJ010000047.1:0-29948 GCA_051005405.1 Gemmatimonadaceae bacterium
AAGGTCTCATGGCCAGCGACCGGGCTCCCGATGATTGCGAGAGCGGCGCAAGCCGCCAGAAACTGCCTCATTGCATCCTCACTTTGGTTGAATCAGACATTGCCAGCGTCTCCTGCCGGCTGTAGCCAAACTCCTCGATTCCGAAGACAACTCTCTTCTCGTGGATCGAGGCGACTCTCATGCGACCGATCTCCTGGCCGACTTTCACGCGGTACTGCTCGTTTGTCGAAAGGTCCCGCAGAACGGCAACCGAGTTGCGGCCGAGCGGGTCGAAGCCGACCGCGACAAGCTTGAGGTCGGTCAGCAGCGGCCTGAGCTGCTCGGTGTTCATCAGCGAGACGAACGGGTCCCGGCGTCCCGCTGCCGGGTACGCATACGTTTCGCGGGTTACCAGCACTTCCGATGCGGCGGACTTTGAAGCCTCTGCGTCAGTTGCGACCTCGCCCTGCGCTGTTGCGACGGCCGTAGTCTGGACAGGGGCGCGGCGTGAGTCTGCCGGCACGGGAGTGGTATTCGCTGACACCTGAACGACCTTCGGCTTCGCCGGCGACTGCGCCCGGAGAACCCAGGTTGACGTGCCGCCCGCGACAACGACTGCGAGGCCAAGGGCGATCTTCATGCTGGTTTTCATGGGCCTGTATCCCCCGCCACACCGGCATCCACTACTGCCGGGCGCGCTATGTATGTCTGAATCTGGAAATCGGTATCGAGCTGCGATTCACCGTCCTTCGGACGAGCCTTCTTCTTGTCGAGCGACTTGAGGTCGATCGCCACCGGAGCAACGATGCGGTTGAGCGAGCCGACGTTCGTCAGGAATCCGGCAACGGCGTGATAACCGCCCTTGACTGACACCTTGTAGCGGTACGTGTCGAACATCTCGCCTTCGATGACCGGCAGCGGCTCAACAGACGCCAGGTCGAGCCCGACCCGGCGAGCAGCTGTCGAAACATTCTCGAGCAGCGCGGGAACCTCGTTCGTGGTCGGAACGAGCTCCTGAAGGACCGCGAGGCTCGCCCGGTATTCGGCGGCCTGCTGCGTAAGCCGGGCAACATTGCCATTTGCGAGTTCCCGGCGCGCGGCTTCGTTCTTCGCGTCGAGCGCAACTACGTGCTCCTCGACCTTTGCGAGCTCCGCACGCTTGGGCATGTACAGGAAGTATCCGTAGGCGCCGGCGAGAGCGATCGCCATTACGCTGGCGGCGACCAGTATCTGGTCGCGCTTGGTGAGATTTGCGCCGATTGCCATCTATTTATCCCCCAGGGCGAACGACACGGTTCTGACGAGGAAAGGCGGCGGCTGCTGCGATTCCGCCTCGAGCTGGAATTCAGTGACTTCCTTCGTATCGACCAGCACGAGATCGGAGCGCGTGAGCTGCACGTTCTGTATGAAGGGCGACGCTTCGAGAGTCTTCATGAAGAGTGTGAGAGCCTGGATATCGACCGTGTGGCCGACGATCCGGAACTTCGTGGCGCGCGACGCTTCCGCGAGGACTGCGTCAGCACGCTTCTTCTTCTCTGCCGCCTCCGACAGCTTCCCGGTCGTATCAGCCTCCGCGTTGCGCGCCTTCTGGACGGTGTCCTTGAAGGCCGAGCTCGGCGGGGCACTTGTCTGGGCTACGACGGTCAGCCAGGTGTACTGCGGAAGAGCATTGCTTATCTCCTCGAGCAGGTGCGGCCAGAGGTAGCGGCTGTCGTCAATTGACTTGATCAGCGCAACCTGCTGGTAAAGCGAGTCGCGGGTGGCCTCCGCCGCGTTTTTCGCTGCGAGAACGACTTTGTATCGGGCCGAGTCCTGCATCGCCTGCCGCTCGCGCTCGGTGAGCGACGCCTCGAGGCTCGACTGGCTCAGGAAGAGCAGTCCGACCGAAGCGACGACCGTGCCGACAGACACAATGGCGCCCATCATGAACTTGTCCCTGATGCCGGCGGTCGCCTGGGCGATCATGCCGCCGAGGTTGAACTCGCGGCCCTGCGACCTGCTGGAATTGCCCGGGAGAAGATTTACCTGAATCATTGACTGTTATCCGGTAACGGCGGCTAGTGGCGCAGGGCGAGGCCGATGGGAAGCATCAGCAACGGAGCGACTTCGTCGGTCGTGAGTGATTCGAGCGCGCCGTCCCGAATGTTCAGGCGCGCAAGAGGATTGGCATGCTCGACTGTAATGCGCAGGCGCTCAGCGAGGATCTCGGCGAGCCCTGGCGTGCGCGAGCCGCCGCCGCAGATGTAAACGGCACGAAGCTGAGTGTTGCTGCGGGATGCTGCTATGAAACCAGCCGCGCGCTCTATTCCAACGGCAATCTCCTCGACTCGCGCGTTGAGAACGGCGTCGAGCTGGGGAGACCTGTCGTATCCGCGTATGAGAATCTCGGCGTCCCGCGCGGCCATTCCGTGCTGACGCTGAAGATCCTCGTTGAACCGGCGGGTTCCGAGCGGGAGATCCCGCGTCAGGACAGGAACGCCGTTATCCATGATGTTCACGTTCGTGACTTCGTTGCCGATGTTGACGAGGCCGACGAAGCCCTTCATTGCTTCCGGATAGTTGACCTCGAACGCGTTGTGCAGCGCGAATGCGTCAACGTCGACAATCGTCGGATTGACGCCCGCATCGGCGAGAATGCGAAGCTTGGCATCAACGAGGTCGCGCTTGGCTGCGACAAGCAGAACGTTCATCTCTTCGGATGTCCGCTCTCCGTCCAGGATCTGGAAGTCGAGCTCGACGGACTCGACATCCGGCACATGCTGTTCAGCTTCCCATCGCATCAGCTCGCGGGCCTGCCGCGGCTTGACGCGCTCGGTCTGGATCTTCTTTATGATAACGTCGCGGCCGCCAACAGCGGTCACGATGTTCTTCGATCTGACGCTCGCGGAGTCAAGAGCAGCGCGGATCGCATCAGATACGATGCCCGGATCCATCACTTCGCCTTCGACTATTGCATCGGGCTGAAGCTTGGTGATCGCAACCTTCACGAGCTCGGGCGCACCCTTGCCGTGATCGATTACCGCGATCTTGATGAGTCCCGATCCGATATCGAGCCCTACTGTCGTTTTCTTCCGGCCGAAGAGCGCCATGTTGTCCTGGGGTGGGAGACGTCATGTGACTGCACGCTGCAAACGATTCACATGGCAACGAGGTAACAGGGCAAAACGTCACATCTGATAGATTGCCGCCCACGATTGGGGACTTAGCGGCACCGCACGGGCCTGCCCGAGCGAATCGCGGGACGTCCGTACTGCAATAGCAATTCGCCGCTTGAGGCGTGACGCGCCCGCAGCGACAACTCGTCCCTCAGCCACGACAAGAAAAAGAGCGCTGTCGAGGCGCGTAGTGTAAACAGTGCTCTCGAGCGGCGGATCTGCCGGGCCTGTCATAGTCAGGACGCCCCCGACGGCCAGCGAGTCACACCTTTCCGCGTTCCAGCCCTCTATCGCCATCCTGGCGCTGCGCTCAGCGTAGGATGATGCCTGCTGGTCTAAGATCTCCGACCGGCTAACGTGCGCCTCCTGGCTGCTCGCGAAGAGCGCTGCTGTCGCGAGCACCGCAATCAGGACGAGACACGCGAGCGCCGCCGGAAGAGCGAATCCCCTCCTCCTCAGATGTTGCCCCGTCATCTGACACGGTTCCGCGGAGACACGGAGACAACCACCGAATCCCGGTAGATCGCGCGAGTGTCCCCTGCAAGGTCTCCGGCCCGGGCGCTTTTGCCGCGAAGGGTGATGTCTACGCGGCTGACGAGCCGCGAATCCCCACCCGGGAGAATTTCAGATCCATCCTCGTCGTGATACCGGAAGCTCAGCCCCGAGCCCTCCGCCGATGAGTAGTTCGAGTACGGTCCGCTGACCGGCTGGATTGCCCCGCAGATGGATACCGCATCGACTCCGCAGCGGCGGTAGCCCAGATACCATTTGGTGTCCGACGATCGATACAGACTGTATCGGGCGCGCCGCACGAAATGGATGGGAGCTCCAGTCGAAAAAGGGTGTAAGGGCGCGGATACGAACGTCACAACGAATGAATTGGCGCCCGCTGCCACATCGCCCGCGCTCGTGAACCCTGTCGCCTCGGGACAGGCCGATGTGACGGAGCGCTGGACGAACGATGCGACTCTTAGCGTTTCCCACTGCCCGGAGTCGGGACGCCCCGGCGGAAACGTGAAAACGACCGCAAGGTCGTCAGAATCGGGCAACGCGAGAACCGAGGTCAACGTGTTACCGGACTCGCGCGATGCCGGGGGGATCGAGATCGAGGGCGACGAGCGTTCGCACACGACCGAAGCAACGATCGTGGTGAACATCTCGATTGCCGAGTCGCGCATGACCGGAAGACCGAGGAGGCCCACAGCGGCCCCGCGAATGTCTGTCGCAAGAACGTCGGCGGCGTCGCGCAGGTGCGCCCGGGTCTCTAGTATGGCCGATGCCGACCCGTAAAACCGCTGCTGGCACACCAGTGTTCCGATCATGAAGCTCGCGGCGATCCCCGCGACAGCAACCGCGATGAGCACTTCCGGAAGTGAAAAACCCTTCGGTGTCACTCGCACGGCACAACCGAAAGAAAGCGGTCGCTGTGAATACCGAATGAATCAGACCACTCGAGCCGCTGATCGAGCGTGACAACATGCGCGTCACCGGTTGTCCACAGCGAGCGAACGCCCGCCGCCGTGGCTTCGCCACCAGCCTGACGATCGCAACTCGCGGCGCTGGCGCGTTCAGCCCGCGACCTCGCTATCAACGCTGCATCAGATCTTATCGTGCTCGCCGCTATCTGCCTTGCAATCGCGGCAGCGCTCGCAGCGAGACCGAGCCCGCCGACTGAGAAGACGAGCATTGCGACGACTACTTCGATCAGCGTGAGGCCATCCCTGGGTCGCATGTGCCGAGTCTAGCGGGGAGCGCGAAACGCGGGGGCATCGAAATGCGGCGAACGCAATCGAGCGAACGCGAAAAAGGCGACCCGAAGGCCGCCTTTCTCATGCACCTGGGGGAAAGGGCAGCGGATTACCCGCTACGCCTTCCCCCCGAAACCTCATGGGGTGCAGCTGATCACGCCGTCAGCCGAAGAAGAACAGGTCTTTCCGGTGAGCGAACTATGCGCAGCCTCCGCGCTCCAGCTGGCCGCGCCGGAGGTCGTGTTGGCTAGCGAGGGGGTTACCGTCACGTTCTGTGAGGGTCTGAAGCCCGAGGCCGCCATGCCTGCCGCATCGAAATAGACGCCGCCGTTGTCGGCTGCATAGCTCTCCTCATACGTCGCAAGATTGCGCAGATCCGACTTCATCGCTGCGACGTAGGCCTTCTCCTTCGTGTTCGAGAACTTCGGAATCGCGATCGCGGCAAGAATACCGATGATGACGACGACGATCGGAAGTTCGATGAGCGTGAAACCCTTGCTGTTGCGTACCATTTGTTGCTCCTGAGAGAGTTGTTTGCGTGCTTCGGGGGGAAGACGACGCAGTACCGGCAAAGGCAACGGCGGGGCCACAGCCGGGAACGAGGCGGAAGTACTTGCGGAATAACGACTTGACTTCCTAAGAGGGAAACCGGCAGAGTCGCGGCCGGGGCGCATTCTGCAATTTGAATTGCATCTTGCAACGCCTGCACTAACCAGAATCCGGCTCACGTCGCTACGCCGGTTGCAATCGGGATCTAACTCAGTTCCGAGCCTGCCTCGCAGCCCGTGCAAGAATCCCCATGGTTGGAAGCACGAGCATGCTGTCCGGGAACTGCGCAACGTGGACCAGCCACCGCTCGCCCGGTGAACTCGCATGAGTCCGGGCAGGCCGGGACTTGCACGATGCGTAGTTGATCCGCACCTGCGGCTGGTCCCGCTTTAGCGCGAGTGAGCGGGCGTACAGCGCCGCTGAAACGTCGCATTTTCCGCCCATCTGAAAAACGTCGGCGGAAAATGCAAGAAGCTGCGGGTCACTCTTGGGGCCCAGGAGGAGCGCGAGTGAGGTTTCCTCGAGCGCATCCCGCATCTCGCCCCGCTCCAGATGAAGTTGGGCGAGCATCATGTGTGCGCGCGCGCTGGTGGGAACGTCCTCCACGGTCTGCACGACGAGAGTCTCATTGCTCTTCCAGACAATATTTCGCGTCAAGCTCCTGGCGACGCCGAGCGCGAGAAAAAGCGCGACGACAAGCGTCGCCAGCCGGCGGGGAGCACGGCCCTTCACCGGCAGCGCCCTGGAAATTGCCGCCGCGGCGGAAGCGGCAAGCAGCATCACGCCGACGCTCGGCAGAAACAGTGCGCGCTCCGCCAGGACGAACCCGGTAACCACCAAGAGGTTGCTCGGGATCAGGAGCGCGATTCCAGCCCACGCTGTCCCGAAAGTCAATGCGGGATTGCTGCGCCGGAAATGAAGGGCAATGAGAATCGCGCCAGCCAGAACAGCGGCACCCGGAAGCATGTCCAGCTTGAATCCGCTCTCAATCCTGATACGCGAAGCAGAGTAGTCAGCGGAAAGCTCGGCAGGCCAGAAGAACAGCCGGATCCATTCCATTACGACGCGAAGCATCGTGAGGAATCGGGAGACAAAATCCTGTTCGACGAAAATTGGCGAAACGCCGCCGCCCTCGAACTCGCCAAGCACGGCGGTCCGCACGACTAGAAACCCGACGCCGACTGCCCCCATCGCGGCAAGGAGCGGAGCGATTCCGCGAACCCGTGATCCCACCCTGCCCTGGCCGACGATCGTCAGCTCTGCCGCAACAAGAAGGGCCGGAAGCACTATTACGTGTTCCTTGAACATCAGCGCGCTGCCGTACAAACCAGCCACGATCATCGTGTCCCGCGAACCCAGGCTTCCGCGCTTTCTCGCCTGGATGAAGCGGGTCGCGGCAACGATACTGAGCAGCGCAGCCCAGAGCTCTGCCTGGCCGACGACGTTTGCTACAGCTTCGACGTGCAGCGGATGCACCGCGAACAGCGCTGCGGCCAGCCACGCGACCGGCGAGTCGACGATCTCCTCGCAAAGCCTGAACACCGCGACACTGCATAGAGCGTAAACGAGAATGCTCGTCACGTGGAACGGAAGCGGCGACCCGCCGCCGATCAGCCACTGGACAGCGAAAGCGAGAATGGTGAACGGCCTGTAAAGGCTGGACCCCATTTCAGGTGGCCAGTACGACTGGACGAAGATCTGCCAGGCTCCGGCAAGGGAGTGGACGCGATCGTTCCGTACGATGATCTCAACATCATCGAGAGCGAAGCCATTGCTGATCCCCGTAAACGAGGCGGCAATCGCCAGCAGCGCTATCGTGAATGTGCCGTAGGACCGTAGTTGAGTCATCCCTGGCTGCGTGATCTGCAACTGCATCATGCCGACAGTTCGAATCTCGAAAGCTTTCTGTGAAGCGTCGAGGTATCGATCCCGAGCACGTCAGCCGCGCGCGACTTGTTGCCGCCTTCGGCGCCGAGCACCCACATGATGTAGGCGCGCTCGATCGCCTCGAGTGAGGGATTCGCCGCAGCGCGGTCCGACACGAGCGGCTCCGTCTTGCGCTGCCTCACCTTGTCCGGCAGCGATCCCGGCAGGATGACGCCGTTGCTGGCAAGGATCACCGCCCGCTCGATAGCGTTCTCCAGCTCGCGCACGTTGCCAGGCCATGAATATTCCTGGAGCTGCTCCGCAGCTTCAGCACTCAGCTTCTTCTGCGGCTGGCCGCGTTTGAGGGCGATGTCCGCCAGGAACGATTCGGCAAGAACAGGAATGTCGTCGCGCCTCTCGCGAAGGGGCGGAATCTCGATTGCTATGACGTTCAACCGGTAAAAGAGATCACTGCGGAAATTCCCGCGCGCAATCTCCTGGTCGAGGTCACGATTCGTCGCGGCGATGAGCCGGGTGTCGATCGGAATCGGCTCTGTTGCCCCGACGGGAATGACCTCCCGATGCTGCAGCACCCTCAGGAGCTTCACCTGAGTGGCCGCTGTGGTCTCGCCAATCTCATCGAGGAAAAACGTTCCCTGCTCCGCCGATGAAAACATTCCGGCCTTGTCCTTCACTGCGCCGGTGAACGATCCCTTCACGTGACCGAACAACTCGCTTTCGAGAAGGCTTTCCGGGAGCGCGCCGCAGTTGATCGAGACAAACGGTCCGCCCGATCTGTGAGAGAGCTCGTGGATGTACCTCGCCACCACTCCCTTTCCGGTCCCCGACTCTCCCTGCAGCAGCACCGTCGAATCGCTGGTCGCGACTGTCTCGGCGATGTTGAGCACGTCGAGCCATGACTTGTTGCCCCCGATCGGCTTCCCTGCCGTATCGCGCCGCTTGATTTCACGCTTGAGCGCACGATTCTCGGTTTTCAGCTGGCGGGTCTCGGCGGCCCGCCTTACCATCGCGATCAATGCATCGTTCTGAAACGGCTTCTGCACGTAGTGAAACGCGCCGTCGTTGACCGCGGTAATTGCCGTCTGAAGCGACGCCTGCGCCGTCATCAATATCACGGGCAAATCAGGATCCTGCGCCCTGGCTGCGGCGAGGATATCGAGCCCGCCGAATCCCGGCATTCTTATGTCAGAGATGATGATGTCAGGGCGGATCGCTGTTATCTGATCGAGACCCTGCTTGCCGCCGAAGGCCACATGCGCGGCGAACCCCTCGTTCTTGAGGAGTATTCTGAGAGTGTCGACTATCGCGGATTCGTCATCGATTATGAGGACGGTCGGCCGCGACTCCTGGGATTGCATCAGCTGTGGCCTGCCTGGCTTTCGGGAGAACGATTGTGAACCGCGTCTCTTCGCCGGGAGGACTCACGGTGATCAGGCCGCCATGCGCCTGGACAGCACGCTGGACAATTGAAAGACCGAGACCACTTCCCCCCGTCCTCGTTGTGACGAAGGGATCGAACAATCGGTCACGAATCCGGGGTGCGATCCCGTCCCCCTGGTCTATCACGACTATCCCGTAGGCGCCGCCTGCGAGCTGGTCATGACCGGGCGGCAGCTGGTGCTGCTGGAGAACGCCCCCCTCGATCCTCACATCACTATGGGGCGGCGACGCCTGAACGGCGTTCAGAAGCAGGTTGAAGACGGCACGATGCAGCAGGTCCTCGTCGCCCTCGATCATCATCGGTGCCGAGGGAAACCGGTCGAGAATCCTCACCCCCTCGGCGATTCCCGGTTGTGAGCCGGCAAGCTGCGCGGCATGACGGGCAAGGGCGGCAAGATCGAGCACCTGGACGCGGGTCAGGCCGGTACGCGAAAAATCGAGGAACTCGGTTAGCACCCGGGCGATGCGGTCCGACTCACGCAGGACAAGCGCGCTCAGGGTCTTCTCATCCTCGGTTGCGCGGGGGATGCGGGAAAGCTGCTCGACCGCGCTGCGGATCGATGCAAGGGGGTTCTTTATCTCGTGGGCGAGCGAGGCACTCATCTCCGCCACTCCCTCCAGCCGCTCCGCCCTGACGAGCAGCTGCCTCACATCTGCTTCCTGCAATCGAAACGCGGCGAGTTCCGCCGCCATTTCCTCACTTGCCGCCCCGGCCGCCCTCAGGCGTGCCGCGATTATCGCGCTGGTCAGGGCAACGGCTGCGAACACGAAGAGCTGAAGCAGCAGCGCAGTGTCGGGCTCGCCGGCCTGGGCAAGCATCGCATCGGCGAAGTAGAGAACCATCCCGAAGCTCGCCATCAGCGGCACCCCGGCTGCCGGGAGGAGCAAGGCGCTCACGGCGATCACCAGGATGTACAGCGGTGCGAGCTCGGATCGTCCATCCGCCCAGGTGACGTGAACAACTGTAGTCACGAGCGCCATGTCGAAGATCGTCTGGAGGTAGACGAAGGTATTTCCCGGCTCCCTCTGGCGAAGATCGGTCCATGCCCAGGAAGCCACTGTAAACGCGATGGCCCCAGCCAGCATCACGCCCAGAACGGATTGGGCGGATGGAGCAGTTCCCACCCAGCCAGCCAGGGAGCCCGAGTAAAACCCGGCTGCCAGAATCAGGCGGCCGGCGTAAAGGCCCGTCAGGACCCTGCGGAGCCCCGACGCGGGGGGCGTGGAGCGATCTGAAGACGGTATCCAGGCACCTCGGGGCACGGGGAGGTCCAAGTTGGGGGTACCTGGTGATTCAGTCAATTCCCGCCCCCTACCATATAGATTTCAATAGATATGAATCTTCTGGCACTCCTGCTTGCTCCGGTCGAGGAGATCACCGGCGGAGCAATAGCCGCGCGCCTCGGAATCGTCCTTCTGCTCGTCGGCCTCAACGCGTTTTTCGTCGCATCGGAATTCTCCCTTGTCGCAGTCAGGCGCAGCCGGATCGACGAGATGGCCACGAACGGCGACAGGGCGGCCCGCAACGTCCAGGGTGCCCTCACTCACCTCGATCGATACATCGCTGGCACCCAGCTTGGCATCACGATCGCATCGCTTGCCCTTGGTTGGGTGGGCGAGCCGGCGCTGGCTGTGCTGGTCGACATGGCCCTTGTCGGTGTCGGGCTCCCCGCTGCCCCGGCAGGCGCTCACACCGCTGCGGCGATCGGCGTCGCATTCTTCATCATCACCTTCCTCCACATCGTTCTCGGCGAGCTTGCGCCGAAGACACTGGCGCTGGTGAGTCCCGAAAAGGTCAGCAAGGTGATCGTCACCCCGCTAAAGATCTTTTCGCGGGTAATGTCGCCGATGATCTGGTTCTTCAACGGCACCGCGAACAACTTTCTCCGGCTCTTCGGAGTCGCGCCCGCGTCGGAAACGCAGAGCCACTCCGCCGACGAGTTGCGACTTCTCGTAATGCAGGCGCGGGCGCACGGCACGCTGGACGAATCCGACAGCGCGATGCTCGCAGGTGTGTTCGACTTTCACGAAAAGAAAGCGCGTGACGTGATGCGGCCGCGCACCGACGTCGTCGCGCTCAGCATCACCGCAACAGAGGAAGAAGTCTGGCGGGTCGTGAGGGAGGAGCGATACTCACGCTATCCGGTTTACCGCGAGTCGCTCGATGACATGATCGGCGTGTTCCTCGCCAAGGACCTCTGGCTGCGCGAGGGCGGCGAGCCGTTTTCCCTGCCGGATCTTGTCCGCGAGCCGCTTTACATTCCCGACAGCAGGCCCGCCGAGCGGGTCCTCGAGGACCTGAGGCGAACGCGCGCGCACCTTGCTGTTGTCCTTGACGAGTACGGCGGAACCGCCGGCATCATCACGATGGAAGATCTCATCGAGGAAGTCATCGGCGATATCTCGGACGAATACGACTTGGCTGCGCGGACGTCAATCGAGGCCGACGGCATGCTGGACCTCGACGGGACAATGTCGCTGATCGACGTTCGCTCAGACCATCGCGTACAGATTCCCGAAGGCGACTGGGCTACGCTCGGCGGATATGCATTCGCCCAGCTTGGGCGCCTGCCAAGGATGGGGGATCGCGTTCAGGTGCCCGGTGGCGAGCTCGAGGTCATCGCGATGGACGGGCGAAGGATTGCAGCGCTCCGCGTGCATCGGAATCAAGCGGGCCAGGAGGCCGTCTAGTCAGTCCGGACGGATCAGGCCCACCTGCCTGTCAGCGAGGCGCATGAGAGTCTCGCGATCCATCCGGTGGCCTCCCTCGAAGCTCTCGAGCCTGAACGGCACTCCGTTGTCGCGAAGCAGCTTCTCGTAGTCAGCGATCATTCCGGTATCGGCAAACCTGTCACGAGTGCCGTATACGATCGACAGCTCGACGTCACGGAAGAACTCAGCCGCCTCATTCAGGTCCGAATCGCTGGCCAGCAGGCATCCCCACATGAGCAGGCGGTCGGCCCTTGCGCGGCCGCGCGTCAGCCAGCGGTTCGCCGTCGCTCCCCCCTGGGAGAAACCAAGGACAGTCACTTTGACCTTCTCGCGGTCGACTTCCTGGAAAATCAGGTCGTAAACGTCGTCGAGATATGACACGTAGTCGTCGATCTCCACTTCACGATCTTCGCGAGTCATCCACGTCGCGCCTATCTTCGCCTCAGGTCCGTGAAACCCGCCGGGCTCCGCGAGATAGAATCGTGAGAGCGCTTCAGGGGCGACGACAAGGCGATGCGGCGATGCGATGCAGTCGAACTCGCTGATGAAGTCCGAGGCGAGTTGCCCGTATCCGTGGCAGGCGAACCAGACGTCCGTTATTCCCGCTGACGGGCTACCGGCGATGCTGCACCTTGCAGTTTTCGATGTGCGGATGTGGCGTGAGGTTGTCATTCGCGAATCATACAGTACCCGACCTGCCGCGTCACGGATGGCCGCTCAGGGGACGCGAACGGCCGTGCCTGCTGCAAGCAAGGTACCCGAGGGCTCAGTTGCATTTTCTACGCTACGATCGCATTCCGCGCCGAGTCGCGTCCGGCCGGCGTAAGGCGCAGCCGTCCGTCCAACTCCCGTTCGATCAGCTCGGCGCGCACGGCGAGGCGGACTACGCGCTTCGCGAAGTCCGGAGCCCACCGCAGGTGCTCGTGCAGGTGGGCCTCGTTGCTCTCGCGTTCGGCTTCGGGCGTGTCCTCGTGATTGAGCAGGTGAATCGCCAGCATGAGTTGCGCGAACTCCACACGCTGGCGCACGCGCATCCGGGCCCGTGCTATGACGCCGCGCTCCGGCGCGAGAAGAAACACCAGCAGAAACTCCGCGCCGACCATCGCGGCCATGGACCCGGCAATGGATGCGTCGGCCAGCCAGGCGACCCAGTATCCGGCGACCGCGGCCATGGCCGCGAGCAGCGCGCTCCACACGATTATCCAGCGGAGATTGTCCGTCAGGAGGTACGCCGCAGCGGGCGGGGCGATCATGAGCGCTACGACGAGCACCGACCCGACGGCATCGAACGCTCCCACCGCCGTCACCGAAATCAGGCTCATGAACACGTAGTGGAGTAGCACGGGCGAAAACCCCAGCGCCGCCGCGAGCGCGGAGTCGAACGTAGAGAGCTTGAGTTCCTTGTAGAAAGTGAAAATGAACGCGACGTTGAGCAGGAGCACGAACGCCATCAGGTACAGGGTCCGCGGGCCAATGTCCACGCCACCCACGGAGAGCCGCCTGAACGGCGCGAATGCCAGCTCTCCCAGCAGGACCGCGTCCGTGTCGAGGTGAACGTCACCCGCATACCTGGAGATGAGTATCACCGCGATGCTGAACAGCGCCGGAAACACGAGCCCGATCGCCGCGTCTTCCTTCACCAGCCGCGTGCGATGGACGGCCTCGACCAGCGCTACCGTAAGAACGCCGGTCGCCGCGGCCGCGATTATGAGAAACGGTGACGAGATGTCTCCCGTGACGAAGAAAGCCAGCACGATGCCGAGCAGAACCGTATGGCTGATCGCGTCGCTCATGAGCGCCATCCGACGGAGAACGAGGAATACGCCCGGCAGTGCGCACGCAACGGCCACCACCACCGCGATGAGCTGAATCTCGAAGTCGATCCGCGTCACGCGTCCTCGGCCGTGTGCCGTGCGAGCGCCATGCGCGCCTCCCGCTCTCCCTGGGACGTGAGCGACCAGCTGTCGCCCGTACCGCGTTGCGCGAGGCCCCGCGCTTCGAGCACTGCAAGCGTCGCGCGCACACCGCCCCGTCTGGCGTCCATGGCTTCGAGCACCGCGGCCGGATGCCCGTGTCCCCGATCGCCGTGCTGCCTCGCAAGTGCGTATAGGTCGGCGAGTATCGCGCCCACCCGCACCCGCCGCTGGTTGCGGCGGTGGCGCACCCATCCCCACACGAGGCCACGCCGTGGCGCGAGCGTAAGCGAGACGACGACGACGAGTGTGACCGCCAGCACGATGGCGGGTCCCGTAGGGATCCGCGCGGCCGAGCTGCTCGCGACCGCGCCTGTCACGCCGGCGAGCGCACCGAACGCCGCCGACAGCACGACCATGATTCCGAGCGAGTCCGTCCACTGCCGCGCCGCCGCCGCCGGAGCGACGACCATCGCGCTCATCAGCACGACACCGACGGTCTGCAGCCCTATGACGATCGCAAGCACGAGTACGGTCGTCAGCAGCACATCAACCCCCCGCATCCGCAGACCCAGCGATGCGCCGAATTCCCGGTCGAAGCTCAGCAGCTTGAACTCCTTCCAGAAGAGAGCGACAACCAGTAATGCGACGGAGCCAAGACTGGCGATCACTATTACATCTTCGGTGACCAGCGTAGCCGCCTGGCCGAAGAGAAAAGTGTTGAGCCCCGCCTGGCTCGCGGTCGGCTCGCGCTGGATGTAGGTGAGCAGCAGCAATCCCAGCCCGAAGAACACCGACAGCACTATCCCGAGCGCACTGTCCTCCGGAACGCGGCTGTCTTTCACGATCCACATGACCGCCAGGGTTCCGATCCAGCCGGCGATCGCCGCTCCCAGGACTAAGATGAGCGGGTCCTTCGCGCCGGTGAGCATGAACGCGATCACGATCCCCGGCAGGGCGGCGTGCGAGATGGCGTCCCCCAGCAAGCTCTGCTTCCGGAGAACGGCAAAGGCGCCGAGCGTGCCGCTCACCGTTCCGAGCGCCATCGCGCCCAAGGCCACGGTGCGGAGCGTGTAATCGAAGAACAGGTCGTGCAGGAGCCCGGCGGCGTCCAAGATGATCGCTAGCTCAGCGCGGCCAACCAGGGCGCCGCCGCGCCGGAGCCGTCACCGGAGCCGTCACCGTTGCCGTCACCGGAGCCGTCACCGTTGCCGGGTACGAAGGGCACCCGTCCGCCGTAAGCGAGCCGGATGTTCTTTTCCGTGAAGACTTCGGCCATCGGCCCGCTGGCGATCAGCCGCACGTTGAGCAGCGTCACCCAATCGAAATACTCCGGCACCGTCTGGAGAGCGTGATGCACCGCGATCACCGTGTTCCCGGTATCGCGCAGTTCCTGGAGCACGCCGACGATCGCCCGCTCCGTTTTCGCATCCACTCCCTGGAAGGGTTCGTCCATAAGGTAGATCCGCGCGTCCTGCACGAGCGCGCGCGCCAGAAACACGCGCTGCTGCTGGCCGCCGGAAAGCTGGCTGATCTGCCGGTGCGCGAGATCGGCCATCCCCACTTTCTCAAGCGCTTCCATCGCCAGCGTGCGTTCGCGCGGTCCCGGCCGCCTGATCCAGCCGAGCGCTCCGTAGCGGCCCATCATCACGACGTCTTGCACGGACGTCGGAAAATCCCAATCGACGCTGCCGCGCTGGGGGACATACGCGAGCAGTTGCCGCTGCTTCCGGTATGGCTTGCCCTGCACCAGCACCTGTCCCGCCGCGGGCTCTATCAAACCAAGGATAGCCTTGATAAGCGTCGTCTTTCCCGCGCCGTTCGGTCCGACGATCGCCATCAGCACGCCCGCCGGTACGGTGAGGTCGAGATCCCACAGCACCGGCCGGTCGCGGTACGCGACCGTGAGGTCGTTGACTTCGATGGCCGGTGTGGCCTGGTCCGCGGCGTCCGCGGGGGCGGTGCGCGCAATGGACAAGCCAGCTTTCACGGCGCCGCCCCGGAGTCGAGCAGGGCATCCACGATCGTATTCACATTGTGGCGCACCATCCCGATGTACGATCCTTCCGGCGTGCCGGCGTCACCCATCGCGTCGGAAAAGAGCGAGCCTCCAATCCTGGGCTCGAAACCGCGCGAGCGGGCCGCCGCCTGGACCGCCGCGATGGTGCGCTGCGAAATGGACGTCTCGATGAAGATCGCGGGAATGCGCCGTTCAACGATGACATCCGCCAGCCTCTGCACATCGGCGGTGCCAGCTTCGGATACCGTGCTGATCCCCTGGAGCCCCAGGACTTCGAAGCCGTAGGCGCGGCCGAAGTAGTTGAATGCGTCGTGCGCGGTGACCAACACCCGCCGCGCGGCGGGAACTTCGCGCGCGCGGGACTGCACCCACACGTGCAGCTCGGTGAGCTCGCCGAGATACGCGCGCGCGTTCGCCCTGTAAACCGCCGAGCCGGAACTGTCGTGCGCGGACAGCGCGGCCTCGACGGCTTCGACCGCTTCCATCCAGAGCGTAACGTCGAACCAGACGTGCGGGTCATACGCACCCAGGAATTCCGGCGGAGCCAGGAGAAGCTCTCGGGGGATCTCCCCGGTTACGGCAACCGTCTGGATACGTCCGCCCATTTGCTCCAACACGTCGCCCATCGCGGCCTCGAGGTGGAGGCCGTTGTAGAAGATGATGTCCGCCTGCGAGAGCGTGCGCACATCGCCGGCGCTCGCCCTGTACAGGTGCGGATCTATGCCCGGCCCCATAAGGCCGGTGACCCGGACCCGGTCTCCGCCAACTCGCTGAACGATGTCCGCGATCATGCCGGTGGTCGCGGCAGCCGGCACCCTCGCGTCCGACCCCTCTTCGCCGCGGCCGGTGCAGGCGGCAAGAACGGTGAAAATCGCGAGCGTAAGCGGGGCCAGAGGAATGCGCGGGAGTGGCAAGGAAGAACCCGGGTGGCTGGAGGCTAACCTTCTTAATTTAGGCATGACTAAACTTCGCCGCAAGGACGCCCTTAATTTCGAAGCTGACCGCCCGAAACCGACTCACTTGGCCCCTGGATCACTATAGCATTCGCAACATCAGAAGCGCGTGGCGGCACGGATCCCCACCGTTCGCGGCGGCCGCAGAACGCCGACCGCAAACGTGCTGAAGGGAACCACGAACGTATTGGAAAGCACAGTCTGGTCAGTCAGATTCTGGCCGAACACGCCCAGCGTATGGCGGTCGCCGGCACTCGCGAACGTGAGCGAGGCATCCACCATCCAGTAGCCGTCCTGGTGCTGCTCCGGCAGAAAGTCGAGCCCCATCAGGGTCCGTGACTGGTAGCGGACGCGGGTCCGTCCCACAAAGCCCTGGCCGCCGCGAACGAGAACCCTTTGAGCGGCGCCAAGCGAGAGCGTCGTCTGGGGTGCGTAGGGCGAACGCCTTCCCGAGCAATCGACCAGGAATCCGGCGGGGCCCGGCGTTACCACGCACCCCGATATCGGCGGTCCGCTGCTCAGCGGCGTCAGGTACGCGTAGGAATCGTAAGTCGCGCTGAGATACTGCACAGACGCGGACAGTTCGGTCAGGGCAGCCGGCAGGAACTCCAGATCGGTCTCGACTCCCCGGATCGTCGCCTGCCCGACGTTATCGGTGCGCAGGTTCGTGACGCCGCGTGAGTCCACCGAGATCTTGTTGACCTGCTGGTCCCTGTAGCTCCAGTCGAACAACTCGACGTTTGCCTGCAACCGGCTGCCGAACAACCGGCTCTTCCACCCGAGCGTGAGCGCTTCAACGTACTCGGGCTGGTATACCTGAGAATCGTTGGAGAAGAAGAAGCCGCCGGATTTGAATCCGGTCTCGAAGCTGGCATAGAGGAAAGACTGTGTGGCGAGATCGTATTCCAGTGCCGCACGCGACGTCGTGCGGGAAAACCTGGCCGTTTCGTCCGCCAGGATGCGGAAGCCGGCTGTCACCGTGCCGTCGGCTGGATTGAACACGGACACTTCATTCACGCCAGATGGGAAGGAGACCGGTGCGGTTGTGATGTCCACCGGAAACGGCTGGGCGTCAGGGCATGACGCCCTGGGCACGGGAGGACACAGCCGGAGGAAACTCTGGTACGAGCCCCGGAAGTGTTTGCGTTCCCGGGTGTGGCGCGCTCCCAGGCTGGCGCGCAGGCGGTCGGTCACGTTCCACGTGACGCGCGCAAACGGCGCCAGGCTCGTTACTCCGCTTTCCGGTTCCTGAAACGAGAAATTGAACTGGTTGTGGGGAGAGAAATGCCCACCCTCCGGGGTTTTGATCGACTCGTCGAAAGCGAACAGACCCACGAGCGTTCGCAGTCGTGGGTGGGGAACAGAGGCCAGACGACTCTCCACACTGAGCTGCCGGCTACGCTCCTGTATAGTCAGGAAGTTCCCCGCCGGCGATCCAGTTGCATCGATGTCACTCCAGCGGGAACCGGAGACGATCGTCAGTGCCCCAGCTGCAGATCGCCAGTCCATCGTGGCGTTGACGCCCGAATGGGTGTTGCTGGAGCGCTCGATCGCTGGCATCGGGTCGAAGTTGCGTCCGGCGATGGTTACGCGTTGTCCCAGGTAGTAGGCGCCTCCTTCCGGTGATGTCACCCCGAACCGGTTGACTACACCGAGCGCGAGCGGAGTTGAACCCGGTCCCCGACCGCGCTGGTCATAGTGGTCCGCGACCATGCGGAGCGAGAGCGCGTCTGTCGGGTCGAAGCGCAACGAGAGGCGTCCGGCCCAGTCATCCTGGTCGTCTGTGCCACCGGCCATATAGCCGTCGTGGCGCGCGCGCTGACCCGCGACGCGGATCGCCGCGCGACCGCCGATCGGCAGATTCAATGCGCCCTCGGCGCGCAGGGTGCCAGCCTCGCCGTACTCGGCGGAGATTTCGCCGGCGAGCACGCCCGGCGCGGGGCGGCGCGGCAGGATGTTGACTGCGCCCCCGGTGGCGTTGCGGCCGTACAGAGTGCCTTGCGGACCCTTTAGCACCTCCACGCGTTCGAGGTCGAAGAACAACCCGTTGATCGCCGACTGCCGGGCGACATAGACGCCATCGAAGTTGAATGTGACCGTGGGGTCCTGCAGCGAATTCCCGGAGAAGTTGCCGACCCCGCGCATGTACAGCATCGCCGAGTACCCCGACAGCGAGCCGACTTGCAGCCCGGGTGTGAGATACGTCAGGTCCTGCGGCCGCGTGACTCCCGCGTCACGAAGGATTTCAGGCGACAGCACGGTGATCGCGAGCGGGGCGCGCTGTGCGTCCTCCGCCTCCCGCTGCGCCGTGATCACCACGGCGCCGAGCACAGCGCCTGGCTGCAGGATGAAATCAATGACTATTGCGTCGTGTGCAGACGGTGGCACCTGCTGGGATGCAGGTGCGTGGCCGAGCGCGACAACGCGCAACTCCGAACCGGGCGCGCCGACAACCACCCGGTAACTGCCGTCAGCTGCGGTCACCGACGATCGCGCGGTGCCCACGACGCGCACCGTCGCGTTCGTTATGGGCGCGGCCGTGACGGCGTTACGCACAGTGCCGGTAACCACCACGGCGTTCTGGGCTGCAGCGCTGTCCGCAACGCTCCCGAGAAGCACAAACATCGCAGCGGCCGTCAGCGATTTCCAGCTGCCCACTGACCGAGACCCCGGCATCGACAACATGTGCTCCTCGCTGGTCGGCACGCCCTTCACGCCCAGGGTGCCACCCTGAAACGCTTCCCTCTCTCGTCTGCCCGGAGCCAATGTACGAGGAAAACGGGCCACTCGCCGGTCGAATCCGGTGAAGCAGGGCTCACGATCTGCACGTGCGAAGGAGAGGGGATGGTCGTTCGGGGCTTCCTGCCGGTCCAGAAACCATTCGTCCATCCCACAGAAATGAGCGTTCTCCAGTGACAGCACCGTCAGCGTTTGTCGCGAGCCATTGTCGATATGTGGGCAGATATAATACGCAGATGACCGCGGCCAGCTATGGCAGCGTTACCGCGTTGAACGTTGCGCCAGTGCCGAAGGCGAGATTCATCGCAGCGACGTTGGGCATCACTGCGAGCGTGAGTAAGGCTCCGAGTGGGCGGGTGCGGCGAAAGAAGACCAGCATCACACACACGGCCTCGATGACGCCGAGCATCGTCTCATCTGTTAGCTGTATTCACGTGTCCGCTCTGCCCGTAGCCGCCCACACCAACGCGGCACGCGCGCTCGATAGGCGAGCCACTCGCCTGCGTACGTGCGGGCCAGCCACGGTTCTTCGTACCACAGGACCCGCAGATGGAAAGCCGCCGCCACACTGACTGCATACACCGAAAGCGCGAGAGAGCGGAAGCCCACCGCGAATCCGGCTAACACGACCAACACAGCCACGTACATCGGGTTGCGCGAGAAACGATAGAGACCGACGGTCACGAGATGCTTCGGTGGCGCCCACGGCGCGAGCGTACCTTGGCCAGCGACATAGAAGTCGCGAACGCACCAGAGTAGCAGGCCCGCGCCTACACCCACGATTGGGAGCGCGATCAGGTCTAAACCTGCCTCGCTAGGCCGGAGCAGCCACGGGACGAGGAACGCTACGACTGCGGGCAGGGCGAGGAAGGCAACGAGGGCACGCCAGAACAGACCAGACGTCTGAATCAACCGATCTCCATTGGCTGTCAACGCACCGGGGTCAATCTGCCCGCACTACCCACAACAGGGCGCGCCCCGAGCCGGATCACGTCAGGTCTCGCCATTCGAAGCGCGCCGGCGGCTGCCAGTCGGTCGCGTAGCGCGCTGTCAGCGCCTCGTGCGTAGTGAGCATCGAGCGCCCGGCCCGCAGCTCGTACGTCCCGGCGGGATCGTAACGTGCGGCCACCGCGGAGGCGTCCCCCCGTCTGAGGTCGTCCGCGTAGTCCATCATGAAGGCCTGTGCCTCCGCCCCCAAGCCGCTGACGGCGTGAGCGTCGGAGCGGGCGGCGGGCGCAACCTGCGTCCAGAGCTCTGCGGGCGTCAGGAGCAGCGTGAGAACGAGCAGAGGGGTAACGACAGCGCTCCAGCGGGAGAGCCGGAACCGCGCAGCAGCCATGCTGTCTCCGGTGATTGGGGGTGTCGTCCAACGCCTTGAGCTACCTGGATACGATAGGACTTGATCTGCACAAGCGCGAGAGCCAGCTCTGCATTGGACAGGAGTCGAACCCGCGAGTGAGACGGGACGCGATCACGAACTCCTCGCGCGGCGTCCGTCCGGCGCCGATCTAGGGCGCGGGAGCATCCGTCAACACCCTTTTCGAGCTTCCGACTGACGTGCCATCCGGTACTTACCGCGTGGTGTTCACCGGACTTCTCGGCGACAACGGAACAATAGTGCCTCCCGATCGAGCCGCATCGCCACCGTTCGAGGTGCGCTGAACCCCACGGCGACGATCAGGATCTGGCAAGCGGAGTCAGCGTCGCGCTGACGGTGTAGCAGACCTGACGAGCTGACCTACCTCATCCCCGCCTGCGGCCGCGGCGTCACAGGTACTCCCGAAACCGGCGCCATCGCCCGCTGACGCGGCCATATCTCATCGAGTGTACCCGCGTCATGAAGCCGCCCGTTCTTCATCACGTACCTGACCGTGTTCGAGTTCCTGATATTGTCGAGCGGGTTCGCGTCGAGCACCAGAATATCCGCCAGCTTCCCCGCCTCGATCGACCCCAGGTCCTGCTGAAGCCCGATCGATTCCGCACCAAGAATAGTCGCGCAGCGAAGGGCGTCGTGGTTGGACATCCCGCCCGACTGAAGCATCCACAGCTCCCAGTGATACCCGAGCCCCTGAAGCTGCCCGTGACTCCCGACTCCCACCCGTCCACCCCCACGCACTATCGCATTGGCGATCTTCGCCTGCTCGGGAAATGAGTACTCGTCCCTCGCGAACCATCCGCCTGAATTCCCTCCCCCGTATGCACTCCGCACCCGGCGGCGCGTCGCGGCGGCAAGAACTTCGTACGGCGTGAACCGGCGGAGCTTCGGGTCACCATACACGTTCTCGGTCGTGTAGAACCAGTTCTCGCCCCACGGTCCGTTATACGCGACGATGAGCGTCGGTGTATAAGCAATACCACTCTCGGCGAACAGGCTCACCACATCCTTGTATAGCGGATACGCGGGCAACGCGTGCTCCTGTCCCGAATAACCGTCGATCGCCATCGTGAGATCGTACCGATAATCGAGAGCGCCCTCTGTTGTCGGCATGATGCGCTGTTCGCGCGCCGCCTGAATGATCCACTGGCGCTGCTGCCGGTTTCCGGAGATGTACATCTTGAGGGTCTTCGTGTCGTAGTACCTGCTGTACCGCCGCATGATGCGGCGCGCATGCTCGAGATCCTTGATCTCTTCGCCCGCCGCGGGAAGATATCCCGTGCCGAAAAGTCCGGGACCAGTGTGATAGATGCGGGGCCCGATCGCCGAGCCGGATGTTACCGCGTCTTCGTAGGTGAGGACGTCGGTGGTTCCGGTCTGCGGATCGCGGGTCGTCGTCACTCCGTAGGCAAGGTTGGCGAGGTACGACCACGGCTGAAGATGCACTCCCTGCTGCACCCTGAGATGGGCATGGGTGTCGACGAAGCCCGGCATGACAGTCTTGCCGGTCACATCCATTTCGCGTGTTCCCGCGGGTACCGAGAGGGTTCCAGTCGGACCGACCGCTGCGATACGGTTGTTGCGTACCAGCACATCACCGCGCTCGATCACTTCGGTGCCCTTGAGAGTGATGACGCGACCTCCCTTGAGAAGAATCGCGCCCTCGGGAACATCGCGTTTCGCGCGGAGCGAAATCTGGATTTCGCGCGGCTGGTATCCACCCGGATTCGCCGCAGGAGCAGCGCCTGCGCGAAGCGCTGTGTCGGCGGCCTGACTGCTGGTGTCACCCGGCTGTCGCTGAGGCTCCGCGACGGGAGTGGGTGACCCGGTTGTATCTCCACGTTCACGTTTCGCGACGTCGATCGAGTCTTCCATCTGACGCGCACGCACAAGGTCGTAAGCGAAATGTGAGTTGCCGATCGACCAGTGCACGCGCTGCCCGTCACCGCTCCACGCGGGGAACTGTCCGCCGACGTCGGTGAGCCGTCGCGCGGGAAACTCCGCCGACGCAACGTCAGCGAGCCCGATAGTCGGCGACTCACCCGCGAACGGTACCGGCACCACATACAGATCGTTCGACACGTGCACGAGCGCCTGGTCTCCCGCGGGCGAGATGCGTATCAGTGACGCGGCTGCGGCCGTGGGACCACCGGGCGCAGGCTCCGGAAATTTCGCGCCGGTAACTTTGAGGTGACTCCGCTGGTCGCTTCCATCCCATCGAAACGATATCAGGCCATCGCCCTGGCTGTAAACGAAGATGCGCGACGAGTCGGGACCGAAGTGCGGAGCTGTGCGGCCGGCGCCCGTCGCGATGAACGTGGGCTTGCCTCCTGCACCCGGCACCCACATCAACTCGGCGGGCCCGCCGAATCCACCGGATTCGCGGACCACCTGCGCGGAGCTGCGGAGGAACACGATGCGCCGTCCGTCGCGCGACCACGCGGGCTGCAGATAAAGCGCGTCCGCACCCGTGAGATCGACCGCCCGTCCGCCGGATGCGGGCACCTTGTAAAGCCGTCCGCCTTCGCGAGTCCACGCCACGAACGCAATAGATCTTCCGTCGGGCGACCATGCCGGCTGTGCCTCGTTTCCTTCGACGTTGATCAGCTGGCGGGGCGTGCCACCGGGGTAGTCCATCACATACAACCGATCCATCGCCACGAACGCGAGTCGCCTGCCGTCTGGCGATGGTACCGCGTCACGTATCTGGCGCACCAGGAAATCGGGTGAGTCTTCGACTCTGTAACTGAACTCCACTTTCGGCCCTATTCCGATCTGCGCCACTACGCGAAATGGGATCTGCGCCGGCGCTGCTCCATCCACGGGAACACGCCAGATCTTTCCGCCGTACGAGACCACGACCGCGCGTGAATCTGGAGTGAACGAATATCCGGGCAGCACGTCTAGCGACGCGACAGACTCCTGTTCGTCGTGCTGCACCGGGTACGCGAGCCATCGCTCCTCGCTCGTCTCGAGATCGCGAACGCGGAGCCCGGTCTGCGCTTCGTAGCGAGAGCCGTACACGAGGTACTTCCCGTCGGGAGACAGCGCGGGACGGAACGCCGAGCCGTGGAGGCTTGCGCGGGTTTCGCGGCGTCCGTTCTGCCGGTCGAGGGTGGAGATGACGAACTGCGGAAGTCCGGCGTTGTATTCCCACGCGCCGCCGCGCTGCGCATACCATATGTAGCGCTCGTCTCTGCCAAACGCGGCGCCCATCGCGCCGATCGGAGACGCGCCCGCGAGAAGAGGCGACGGGTCGCGGATGAGCTGCGTGCCTCCGCCGCCGTCGCGGTGAAACAGCCAGAGCTTCGACGCTCCGATCGGTGTAGACGCGCGGGACACTACTATATAAGTGCCGTCCGGCGTCCACTCGGGAGATCGGTACCGATTCGACTTGCCCTTGGTGATCTGCCTGTCGCGGCGTGTTGCGAGATCGAGAGTCCACACATTGTCGCCGCCATCCTTGTCGGAGGTGAACACGACCGACTTTCCGTCGGGACTGAATCGCGGCTGGGCGTCGAACGCCATCCCGCTGGTTATTTGCGATGCGGTGCCGCCGGTGATGGGAATCAGGTAGAGATCGCCGAGCAGATCGAAGACGATAGTGCGGCCATCGGGTGAGACGTCGAGCGACATCCACGAACCCTCGTCGGTGTCGAGCGAAAGCGTACGGGTTGGGACGAGCGAGAGGTCGGCGGTTTTGCCAGATGGTGGAGCCGGGCGTATAACCGCGCTGGCTCTGGTCGTCGTGTCTCGGCGCGCGCTGTCCTGTTGAGCGGCGACGGTTGCCGGGGCTGCAAGGGCGAGAAGTGTGAATGAAAGAATTTTCAGCATGGATTCCCGAGTGGCTGTGACTGCGGAAAAATGCAGCAATGAACAGGTGCGCACGAGGGCGGGAGCGGAGCCAGTCGGGAAGAACGTGCAGCTACTCCATGATGAGAAACGCAGGCATCAACTGCATCGAAATCACAACCGCGGCAAGCAGACTTGCGGAGAGTCCAGCGATTCTCGCCGGTGATTCTGACCCGTACGCTGTACAGGTGGAAGCGACGACACCAGCCGCTTTGACTCTGGCGAGCGGATGGATATGATCGGCAGCGAAGGTTCCGTCGAGATCGGTGGCCGGCAGCTTGATGAACGCATCTCCTGTGTGGGTTGGTGCCGGGGTAGGTGCGTTCGCGCCGTTCCCGCGCAACCGCGGTCGTCAGGTCAGATCGGTCTTCGCGCCACCGCCGTCATCATCCCCCAGAACCAGGTGATGCGGTAACGATCGATGGTGACGGGCGCGCATCCGGCGCCGATGAGGTCCCGCCGGAGCTCCGCAGTCCCAAGGGTGCGGCGATGCGCGGGATCCGTCACCCGGAGCACGCGGTCGAGCAGTCGACAAGTGAGATAGTCGTGGCACCAGTCAGTCACCACGAGGTGACCGCCGGGGCGAAGAACACGGGAAAGTTCCCGCAACCCCGCGGCGGGGTCATCCCAGCAGTGGAGTGAGCTCGACGAGATCACGACGTCAAAACTCGCGGCGTCGAACGGCAGGGATACGGCATCTCCCGCCACCAGCGACGCGCCGTGCCGAAGGCGTTCGCGGGCGACTCCGAGCATGCCGCGTGAGAGGTCTGCACCGATAAGTCGGGAGTGGGGGTGCTGCTCACGCAGGCGATCCAGCAGCACGCCGGTCCCGGCGCCCACGTCGAGGACCGTGCCACCCGTCCCCGGCGGGAGCCGGGCGAGGGTGGCGGCGGTAGTGCGCGCCACGTAGAGTTGCCATCGGCGGTCGTACGTGGTGGCGAGCCCGTCGTACTGCGCCCGGTGCCTCATCACCCGCACACTCAACGACGGCCGCGGCGGGACGTGTCCGGCCCGGGCTTCGTCACGTGGCTGAACTTCAGGCCGGCCACCAGGACGATGCCCCCGATGGCGTTGCCGACCGTCGCGATCGCGAGGAAGGTCAGGAACTCCTGAAGGCTGACGCCCGCGATGAAGACCCCCATCAGCACCTCGACACTCCCGGCAATCGAGTGGTGCAGGTGCAGGAAGGAGATGGAGCCGGCCACGAGCAGGATGATGAAGACCTGGCCGACCGTGTCGCGCGCGGCGGTGACGAGCCAGGACACAAGGCCCATCATCCACCCGGCCGCGATGGCACTACCCAGGATCACGAGATGGCTGTGGCCGGTGAGGCCGCGACTCATCCGCCCGACGTCTTCCCCGGTGAAGAGTCCCAGCCCCACGCCAAGGGGAGCCGCGAGTGCAGCGAAGATCACCGCGCCGGCGATGTTGCCGCAGTACACCAGGCCCCACAGGCGCGCCACGCGGCGGACCGACGTCTGCCCGGAGAGCAGCGGCAGGACGGCGAGCGTGGTGTGCTCGGTGAAGAGCTCGGAGCGGCCCAGGATCACGATCATGAACCCGATCGAATAGACCAGCGCGGTGACCAGCCGAACGCCGAGCGACTCCACCGGACTGACCGCCATCACCGTCGCCACCATCAGCGGGCCGAAGCCGATGTCGAGCCCGGCGCTGAGCGCCGAGAGCAGGAGCCCGGCGGTGGGGCGCCGGAGCTGTTCGGTGCCGACCTCGATCTCCTGGCGGAGGATCGTCTCCGCTGGCTTGGTGGCCTCGCCCCCGTCGACCGGGTTCGACTCGTCGTCTTTCTTGCGGGATTCAGCCACCGCGCTGCCGCCTCCGGGTCAGGTCGAGCGACCGGCGTGCATCCGCACCCCGATGAGCACGCCGATCACGCCGAAGGACACGCATCGAATCTCCTGTCGTTGGGGGGGATGGGTTCCCTGAGTGTCCTGAGTGTAAGGTCAGGCACGCATTTCGGCTAGCGGGTGTGGGGTCACGACCGGCGCGGACCTGGAGTTACCTCGAAGGCGAAACAGTCGGGACGATGATAATGTCCGGATACATCGAGGGTGAGCTGCCCCTCCCGCACCTGGTGGAGCGGGAGGTTCGCGACCAGGAGCGCGGGGCCGTCCCATACCGGCGCGGCAACATAGTTCCCGTCGACTCGCCACCTGGTGCATCTCGTGCGCAGTGGGCCACACGGCAACATGGACATCCTCACCCGACTCGTGGAGCGCCTGGCGGGCGAGTGGCATCCAGTGTTCCCAGCACACCAGTCCGCTTCCAGCGGATCTGTGGCGCGAAGGAGGCCTCGCGCGTGGCCGTCAGCGCGCGCATCTGTGCGGAGGTGGGGAACTCGTACGAGGCCCAGTGATCGCCCGCTTCGCGTTGCAAGCCCGACGCATGCGTGACCAACTGCTCGATGGTGATGGGTCCATCGTCATCTCCTGCCGGCTTCATTCTGAACCACGGCAGATGCTGGTCGACCCGGTCGTCAAGCCGCAACTTTCCCTCCTCGCGCAACTGCATGATCGCCGCGGCGGCGAAGAGCTTGCTGTGCGACGCCATGCGGAACTTCACCTCCGGCGTCATCGGCACGTTGTTGTCGATGTCAGCGAACCCGAAGCCCTGCGTCCAGATGAGCTGCTGGTCGCTCACGACGCCGACCACGACGCCGGGCGTCCCCTTGTACGCGTTCTGTCCTTCCATCCACGCGGAGAAGAGTCGCTGCGCGCCGAGGACGTCGGGATGGGAGGCGACATTGACGGGTGCCGACTGGGCACTGATGTCGGGTGCGCCGCCGAGGAGAAGCGCAAGCAGCACGAGGAGCCGGATGGTTGTGGACATCGCGTTTCAGAAGTCAGCGGGAGCCTGCGACATCGGTCGATGATGCGGGAACAAATAGAACGCCTCACTGCGCGTGGCGTGAGGGGCGGATCCGCGCTCGCGGGCCGTTATCGCGGGGAACGAGAACTCGGCGCCGGAGGGATGGGTGACGCGCTACTACGGGTGGTACGCGAACCGGCCCCGCGGCAGGCGGCGCCAGGCGGCCACGGAGACGGTGGGGGCGCCGGTCGACGGCGCGATCATCGTGGCCGAGCCGGTGTCGCTCCCGCTGCGTGAAGCGCGGCGGCGGGAGGGTTGCGAATGTACCTGGTGGCTCGATAGCTTCACCACTTGGTCATCACGAGCGCCTGCAATTCCATGTGTTATGGGCAACCATCCGCCACTATAGGGAGGGCTGGGCTACGGATCGCCCACCTGAGCCACTGAGGTAACCGGCAGGGCAGAAAGCCCTTCAACGCCGACAAGGCCGCGGCTCCCCCAGAGAGTGCGGCCTTTTCGTTTTCTGTATTTTCACTGAAAGAGAGTCCAGGATGACGATTACCGACGACCGGCCCATTGCGATTCTCTACGAGCATCCCGATTGGTTCAAGCCGCTTTTCGCCGAGCTGGAAGGACGGGAGATACCATTCGTCCGGCTCGACGCCAGCGCGCACGCCTACGACCCGGCGGAGACGGAAGTTCCTTATTCTCTCGTCGTGAATCGGGCGAGTCCGTCCGCGTATTTGAGAAGCGAAGCCGAATCCACGTTCCACACGCTCAATCTATTGCGGCACCTCGAGCGATTGGGCGTGCCGGTAGTTAACGGCTCTGCGGTCTACTCGATGGAGATCTCCAAGGCGTTTCAGCTCGATATTCTGGAAGAACTCGGATTTCCCTATCCGCGAGCCCGTGTCATCAACAGCGCCGCCGTTGCGGTCCAGGCATCAGACGATCTCCGCTTTCCGGTCGTCGTCAAGGCCAACATCGGTGGCAGTGGAGCGGGGATTACCCGCTACGACTCACCGGAAGAGCTCGAGCGCGCGGCGGCGAGGGGATCCATTGACCTCGGCGTGGATCATGTGGGGCTGGTGCAGGAGCTCGTTCCCTATACCGATGGGCACATAACGCGCGTCGAGACGCTTGGCGGAAGATTTCTGTACGCGATCAACGTCTATCCCGCCGAGGATTCCTTCAATCTCTGTCCCGCTGACGCCTGCCAGACGACTGAGGGCCAGGCCCTTACACGATCGGCATGCGCGATCGACGCGCCGAAGAATGGAATGCGTGTGGAGACCTGCACTCCTCCGCGCCACATCATCGATCAGGTCGAGCGAATCGCCAAGCGCGTCCAGCTCGATGTCGGCGGTATCGAGTACATGATCGACCAGCGCGACGGCCGACACTACTTCTACGACATCAACGCGCTCTCGAATTTCGTGGCTGACGCGCGAAACGTCGTCGGGTTCGATCCGTTCGAGCGTCTGGTGGATTACCTCGTCGCCCGCGCCGGCATGCCTGTAAGTGCGCCCGAACCGGCCAGGGCAGGAAGATAAAATTCGGATACTGGCTGCCGGTCTTCGGTGGATGGCTGCGCAATGTTCGAGATGAGGGGATGGAGGCCTCATGGCCCGACGTGAAGCGACTTGCTCAGCGCAGCGAACAGCTCGGATACGACATCACCCTCATCGCCGAGCTCTTCATGAACGACATCAAGGGGATCGACGCCCCTTCACTCGATGCATGGACCACGGCCGCCGCTCTCGCAGCGGTCACGGAGCGACTCGAGTTGATGGTCGCCGTGCGACCGACATTTCACGAGCCCGCGATTCTCGCCAAACAGGCGGCCAACATCGATCGCATCTCCAACGGGCGGCTCTCGCTCAACGTGGTATCATCGTGGTGGGCCGACGAAGCGCGGCGCTATGGAATTCATTTCGAGGAGCACGACGACAGGTATGCGCGCACCGAGGAGTGGCTTGCCGTCGTCAAGGGCGCATGGACCGAGCCTCGCTTCAGCCACGACGGACGGTACTACAAGGTGGACGAGACTATCCTCGAGCCCAAGCCGGTTCGAAGGCCGAGGCCCCCGATCTATGCGGGAGGTGAATCCGAGGCGGCCAAGCGACTGATAACGCGCGAATGCGACGCATACGTAACGCACGGCGATCCGGTTGAGCGTGTTATCCCCAAGGTTGTGGACATACAGAACCGGCGCGACGCGCTCGGGCTCGAGCCGATGCTTTATGGAATGGCCGCCTACGCGATCGTTCGCGACACTGAGGAGGAGGCCCGCCGCGAGGTGCAGCGCATCACCAACGTCAGCCCTGGGTCACCCGGATACGGCAACTATCAGGACTGGATTTCGCATACCCGCCTCGAGCAACAGGTGAGCCTCGAGGACTATTCAGTATCGAATCGCGGTCTCCGGGCGGGCCTCGTCGGGACGGCCGAGCAGGTTGCGGAGAGAATCATCGAACTGGACGAGGCAGGAGTCGGGCTTCTGCTGCTGCAATTCAGCCCTCAGCTGGAGGAGATGGAGCGGTTCTCGGAAACCGTGATGCCGCTGGTTGAGGGGACGGTCGGCTGACACCTCGCCTCCGGCCATGCTTCTCTTGACAGGACTAGTGGTGCGACGCTACAGTGAACCCATGTCATCCTCCCGTCGGTGCTACGCCTCCTACTATATACGGAACCCTGTCACGGGCCGTGCTCGGAGGCGTACGCTTGACTGAGGGAGACTTGTAACAGCTCTCATTACGCATTACTTCGACGGTCCGTGGAAATTCGCGGGCCTTTTTTT
>JBPCJJ010000048.1:0-4370 GCA_051005405.1 Gemmatimonadaceae bacterium
GAGCGAAATTCCGGACGAGCAGATCGTAGCCCTGCCGCGCTTCCATCTCCTCGGAGATATCGCCGGCGCCGAAAGTCCACGCCTCGAGTCGCAGCGTGGGCGCGATGAATACAGCGAGGATCAACAAGGACGGTATGAGGTATCGCCAGGGATGGGTCATCGCGTGCCGCGCCCACTGGCCCCAGCGCGAATCCGCGGCGGATTTTTTTGGTCGGGGCTGGCGCGGCCAATTCACCTTCTCGCCCAGCAGCAGGAGCAGCGCCGGGAGAAGAGTCACTGTCATCAGCACGGACGTCAGCACCACGGTGACGCCGCCGAGCGCGAGCGTATGCAGGAAGCTGATGCGCACGAGGAAGAGCGCCAGGAAGCCGGTGCACACCGCGAGCCCGGACACGAACACCACGTGACCCGCCTTCATCGTCGCGGTCTCGACTGCGTCGCGGACGCTCGCGCCCCCGGCGAGTTCCTCGCGCCAGCGGCTCACGAGAAAGAGCGCATAGTCCACCCCCACTCCGAGTCCCACCATCGTCACCGCGTTCTGCGCGAAGACGCTCACCGGCATCGTGCGCGACAGCATGAACAGCGTGGCCAGCGCGATGACACTCGTCCCAAGCGCAATGGCGAGCGGCAGGCTGGCCGCGAGCGGGGCTCCGAACACGACCAGCAGAACGAGCAACACCAGCGGAATCCCGATCTTCTCCGCGCGAATCAGATCATCGGATGAATTGACGTCGAGATCGTGAAAGAGAGCGATGGAGCCAGTGAGCTTTACCTCCCACTCCGCGCTTAGCGGAGCGCTCGCTGCGGCCGCGCGGATGCGTCCCACGCTGGACTCGGCGTCGAAGAACGTCGAGGCTCGCGGCACGATCTGGACGAGCGCGGAGCGTCCGTCGCGGCCGAGCAAGGTGCTGTCGCGGGTGTTCCAGTAGTGGTACACCTCGCGAACGTGCGCCGAATCCCGCAGCGCTCGCTCGATCGTCGTGACCGCTGCGCGGAACGCGGGATCCGTTACCGGCGTCGTGGACGAGGTAACGACAGCCGGGAAGGTGAACGCGCTGCCTTCGCCGAAAAGAGTGTTGATGTCGCGCGTGACGAGCTCAGATGGGCTGCCGGTCACCGCGTCGGTGCTGCCGCGGAGCTCGCCTGCGAGCTGTAGCGCGAAGGGCGCCGCCACCGCGAGAAGAGTAGCCCACAACGCGACGACCGCGGATGGGTGTCGCAGCACGAGGCGGACGAGCGCGCGCATCTGTTGCGTCAGGCCGCGGGAAGAAAGCGCGCCTGCTTGATCTTGCCGGAATCACCCGCGAACGGCCCTTCACCGATGCGGTACAGTTGGATGTCCGGCACCAGCGTCTCCGGGTACTCGTGCCAGGCTTCGCGGAAATCCGCGTTCAGTGCGACCAGGCTTGGCAGGATCGAATCTGCAAAGCGGCGAGCGAGCGCGGCATTCGGCTCTCGCGAGACCTCGAACAGGAACCGTGGCCGCACGGCGCCGTCCGGTCCCTCCGCGATCGAGAGACAGAACGAGTTGGTGATCGCCGCGAGCGCGGTGTCCTTGTACAGGCACTGCTCGATGTCTTCGGGATATATGTTGGCGCCCATCACGCTGATCGTGTAGTCGCGCCTGCCGTAGATCCAGAGGAAGGGAAGCCGTACGTTGCCGTCGCCGCACTCGCCGCGAAGCGCGTCCATGTCCACGCCGAGCGCGGCGAGCCGGGTCTTCATCTCGTCGCTCGAGAGGACACCGCCGACGTCGTGCACGTTGTAACGGATCCGCGGGGACAGCAGCGAGCCGCGCGTGATAGTGCATACCACTTCGTTGTTCTCGTTCACCTCGAAGTGGTGCATGAGCGGATTATACTGAAATACCATGGGGAGCCGCGTGTCCGTTCCGAACAGCGCGTGCTTCACGTCCTCGCGGTCGCGCGCGAGCCGGCGCAGCGCGACCGAGATCGGAGTCTCGCCCGCGATCCCGATCTCGAGGTCGGTCGCGCCGTAGCCCGAGTACACCTTGGTGAAGCGGCGTAGCAGGTAGTCGCGCAACCCCTCGGACATCCCCTCGCCGCCGGCGAGGCCGAAGATCCGGTAATCGTCGAAGGGGAATCCCTCTGCCTCCGCGACTTCCATCAGGTGCTTGAGGAAGGGCGGATAGCCGGTGATCAGGTAGGTGTAGCCCGGTCCGAAGAAGCGCATCGTGTGCAGTATCTTCGGAATGTCGGGGCCCGTGTTCTTGACGATCCCGTTTTTCTGCAGCGAGATCCCCATGTTGAGGCCCGTCGCCCAGGCGCCCATGCTGAAGCCGTTGATGGTGATCCAGGGCTCGCGGCCGTAGCCGTACGTCGCGAAATAGCTGACGAACGTGTGGCTCTCGTGCCGCTCCCTGGCGCTCCGCACCCAGTTGTACGGCGTTCCGGTCGAACCCGACGATTCGTCAATCATCGTCTGGCCGTGGAAGAACGTTCCGCCCACGCAGCGCGCGCCGGTCGGGTACTCCTTGATGTACGTGTCCTTGTCCGTCTCCGGAACCAGCGCGTCGGTGTTTGCGCCGGTGAAGTCGCGATACGCCGGCACCTGGCGCAGCGCGCGGTAGTACGCCTTGCGGGCTTTCACGCGTGAGGCCCACGCCATGTACGACGGCGGGAGCAGCTTGAACACGCCCAGAAAGGAGGAATACGACACGCAGGCGAGCTTGAGCGCGACGTCGCACGGCGCCTGGAGTGCGAATTCCAACTTTTCGCGGATCGTGGGTTCGGTTCGTCGGTCGAGGTTCATAAAGGGCTCCTTGAGGCGATCGCGATGACCAGCTCTTCGCCCTCAGGATACCCCCTCCAGAACCCTCCCCGCCCTGCGTCAAATGACGTAGATACCCCGTGTTCTTGCTGTAGAAAAGGGCCACTCGGATCGAGTGGCCCTTTCTTATTACACGGACTTGGCAGGGATCAGTTAATCCCCTCCCCTTCGTCCTCGAAGTCCTCGAAAGCAAGCCCGCCGCTCTGGCGGAACACCTCGAGTGCTTCGGTCGTAGCCGCGCCCGCGAACGCCGGCGTCAGCGAAAAGCTGATCGCGCGACGCGCGCCTTCGGGCCAGTCGGGCATCGCCAGTCCTGCAACGAGCCGCTGGATCACCGAACCGCATTCGACGAGGAGCCGGCCTGCGGTGATGCCGAGAATCTCGAGCGGAATCTCGAGATCGCTTGTGTGAAGCTCACCGGCGGTGTCGCGCCACGCGGCATCACCCACGGCGCCGCGCTCCGCCCACACACCCAGGTGCCTGATCGCACCGGAGCCTCCGCCGTCGGACAGCGCTGCGCGCTGGCCTTCGACCGCAGCCGCAAGCGCGAGCGCGAGCGACTCCGAGCTGGGTGCGCCGTACAACGTCACGATCTCGCGATGCGGCCGCTCGGAGTGCAGCGGCGACGGCACCGAGTTGACGTGAGCGAGCACGGTCGAGTGTTCCGCGTTCTCCTCTAACATTACGAGTACATCCATCCAGCCTCCTTTGTTTGGGCGGCCAATAATACACCGGAGATGATCGTTCGAAGCATGAAGATTTCTTCATGATCGAGCGGAACCGTCTCGTCTTGTTAGACGAGCACGACCGGCAAATGGTAAGGGATGGCATAAGCCGTTCCATCGCTGACTACTAGTCGTAGTAGGCGGGGAACTACCACTGAGAACGGCTAAGCTGCGAGCCGCCAGCAAGAAGCGGCAGCTTCGGGCTGACGACCACGTAGAACTGCCAAGCGGGGAGCTGCCAGCGAGTAGCTACTGGCTTCGGGCTACAGGCGATGTCGGTGGTCGCGCGCAGGCTCGCGGCTGGCGGAGCTTCTCGCTCGTGGCTCCCCGCTTGGCAGTGCTATGTGGTCGATGGCTCGAAGCTGGCAGCTACTTGCTGGCAGCTCGCAGTCATTCAGTTCTGTGTAGCAGTTAATACCGGCTCGACCCCTCGAGTCGCAAAGATCCGGGCGACAGTCTCCCCTATCTTGTTGTTCGGTGTGCTCGCCCCCGCGGTCAGCCCCACGCGAACCGGTCCGCCCGCCGCGAGCCAGCCATGGCTCGCGGTTTCCCCCGCGGGCGCTCTGTGCCGGATCGTCCCCGCAGCGGGATCGATGCAATCGGCGTCCTCGATGTGATACGTCGGCACCTTGAGCGCGCAGATAGCCGCAAGCGAGATCGTGTTGCTCGAGTTGTACCCGCCCACCACGACCATCGCGTCCAAAGGCTCCCGGAGCAGCTCGTCCACGGCGTCCTGCCTGTCCTGCGTCGCGCTGCAGATCGTGTCGAACGTCCTGAAATTCCCGGCGACATAGTCCTGCCCGTGACGCCTCGCGAGCGCCTCGCCGACCCGCTGGCCGATCGCGAGCGACTCGC
>JBPCJJ010000049.1:0-8016 GCA_051005405.1 Gemmatimonadaceae bacterium
TGTCCTCTTCGAGGTTCAGCGCCAGGCCCGTGATCTTCGCTCCGGTCTCGGAGGAAGTCGCCTCGAGCATCTCGCCGGCCATCGCTTTCGCGAGGCCATAGATGCGGGCGATTCCGTCGCGGACTTCCAGGACGGTACCGACTTCTTCCACGTCGAGCTCATGGAGGTCGGCAGCCTCAATTTCACGGAGGAGGATGTCCTTGATCTCCCCGGGGCGAAGCGTCGTTTCAGCGGGCATGACGGATGTGTTCTGGGTGGTCGAAGCCGGGCCGTAATCGGGCGATCGGCAGGGTGTCGGAGGGCTTGTGAAAAATATCACAAGCCCAAGGGTGATTCAAGTTGCCCGCAACGGGGGCTAGCGGGTCAATCCGCTGGCGGTCGCCTCCGATTGCGGATTGAGGACTTTGCGGCCTCAGGACTAACGGCCACCGAGGATCGGCGATTGAGTGAGGACTGAGGATGGGCGGAACACAGGATAAGGGGGACACGTGTCGTGCCTCTCTCCGCAATCCTCACTTAATCGCCGATCCTCGGTGGCCGTTAGTCCTGAGGCCGCAAAGTCCTCAATCCGAAGTCGCCAACAAGTGGTGCAACCCATAACCCTAATAAGCCCGAATGAGCTCTACGCCCGTATAGTAGTGCGCCAAAATCTCCGGGAATTCCTTCCCCGCTCGCGCCATCAGCACCGCCCCGACCTGCGCCATCCCGGTCCCGTGGCCGAAACCGCCGCCGTAAACCCTGAACGAGCCCGGCACCGCTGCCCCGCTCTGCATTACCGGCTCGATGAAGAACAACGTGCTCGGCAGGTTGACGAACGCGCCCGTGTGGCTCACGTATCTCAATGCCGACCGGATCACCAGCATCGAAGCGGGGAAAGTGCCCGAGTCGGTCATGAACTCAACTGTCTTTATCCGGCCGGACGGCCCGCGGTCGACGACGCGGATCTCGCGCACGAGGCCGACGTTGCGCTGCGCGAAAGTCGAGATCATCGAAGTGAGCTCCGCCCGCGACCACTCGACCATCCAGCGATGGTACCGCGGACGGTCGGGATCGAACGGCGCGGGCGGGTTCCTGAAATCGGTGATGTACGGCGCCGACCTGAACGCTTCGAGGGTCGGCACGAACGTCGGGCCGGCAGTCGGGGGCATGTCCGGGACGCCGCGCATATACGGAACGGGAGCCTCGGCGAACGACTCTTCGTTGTCGCCGGTGTGGCCGCCCGAGGTGGAGGAATACCGCGCGACGATGAGCTTGCCATCGCGGCTCGCGACTATCCCGCGCGTGGCGTCGACCGCGGAACTGGAAACCGGATGCTCGGCGGACCGGCCACCGTAAACCTGATCGTCAACCGTTGCGCGAAGATCGTATCCGTCGGCCGCTCTGCGACCGAGGTACGCCACCGAGTACGTGCGCGCAGCGATCGCCTGCACCTTCTGCGCTTCGATCTCCGGGAAGACGTTCGGACCCAGCTCCCGCGGAACGACGCCGTACAGGTACTGCTCGATGGCCACTTCGTTAATGCCGGCGAGCGTGCCGGCGGAATTGGCACGAACCTCGGCGCTTCCCCTGTACGGCTGGCCGTTGATCGTTACGACGCCGGACGCAGATGTCACATGAACCGGTCCCGAAGATTCGGCGACCGTCGTGCCCAGCCTGACGCGGTATCCCGTCGCTCCGCGGGTCACCATCGCCGCTCCGTTCGACCCGGAGGCCAGCTCGCGGCGCGTCGATCGGTCGATGACGGTGAAATCCGCGGCGCTGCCGACCGCGACGCTGTCGGCGGCCTGGACTACGCCAATGCGGATGTCCCTGTAGGGATCTGGCAGCGGTGCGGCCGGCCGTGTCGGCTCGGGGCCCGGCGCGACGGGGCGGGCGGGAGAGCATGCAACCGCTCCGATGAGCAGTGAAAAACCGATCCAGCCAGGAATACGGGCCATCGACTGTACCTCAGAGTTGGCAGCGGGAAAAACGCAGTAGCGATGTTTCGATGACGCTTACGGCACGGTCCGTACCGATCGTGTGGAATGATGACCGGCGTGAAGGATCTCAAGCTCTGGCAGGAAGCGGTCGCGCTCGCTGGCGAGGCGCTGCGCGCGGCGCGTAACCACGGGCGGAAGGAGCTCCCATGGTTCATGGACGAGATGGTCGGAGCCGCGATCGCGGTAGCCACCGGCATCGCGGAGGGCTACGGCCGCGGGGACGCCTTCGATCAGCAGCGGGTGTTCGAGCAGGCCCGGCGGTCGCTCACCGCCTTCGAGACGCACCTCGCCATAGCGAGGCACGCGGCCGCGCTCCGGCAGGACGCGCTCGCGGCGCTCGCGGCGCGCGCCACGACCGTGAGCCGGCTGCTTGCGGGCTTCCAAACCTTTATCGAGCGGCAGAAATCAGCGGAGCGAGAGGAAGGCAACAGCCGGATATCATCGGCGACTCCGTCCTCTCCCCTGCGAAAAACGCTCGACGAGATCTACTGTGCGTAACCGCGACAGCGAAGCCGGCCGCGTGCCCACGATTCGCTGGGAGGTGCTCGAGAGGTGCGACGACGAAGCGAACCCGAGAACCGCGGCGACGTCGCGAACGTCATAGCCGGGATTCTTGGCGAGCTCGGCGGCCGCGATCAGCCGCACGAGATCGATGACTCGCTTCAGATTTGGCGCCCCGGCGGTAGAGAAGACCCGGCTCAGGTGCTCGCGGCTCAGCCCCATCGTGTCGGCAATGTCGCCAGTGCGCACCGGGCGTCCTGCCTGCCCGACGACGATTCGCCAGACGGCGCGTTGTCTCTCCTCGGTCAGCCCGACCGTCGGAGGCGGGCTCCACAGCGCCGCCGAGAATCGCGAAGTGAAAGTTCTCTGCTGCACGAGATCACGCGCGACCGCGTCGTCGACCCCTTCGACGAGCACATCCGCGAACTCGAGCGCCGATGCGCGCGCGAGCGCCGGCCCGTCCGCCGATCGCAGCGGGAGCAGCCCGAAGAAGGGCGCGCTCGGATACTCCAGCGAGAGCCCGGCCAGCTTCCAGAGATCTTCCGCGGGCGAGGCGAGATCGACGATTGCCGCATCGACCAGGTTCTGCCGAAACGCGTTCTCCATCTCACCCGGCGTGCGCACCACCAGGAGTCTTGTTTTCCGCTTTGGGAACGCCGCGCGGACCATGGCGCGAGCGCGATCGCGGACCGCGTGGACGACAACCGTGGGGACCATCGCCGCCGGCGCGAGCATTACACGCCGAGCTCGGCCGAATCCGGGGCCGGCTTGCCCTCGATGAACTGCCGTACTATCGGGTCCACCGACTGCTGTATCTGCTCGACCGTGCCCACTTCGCGGATGCGCCCTTCGTGGAGCATCGCGATGCGCGAGCCGACGGCGTACGCACTCTTCATGTCGTGCGTGATGACGATGCTCGTGACAGACAGTTTTTCACGCAGACGTATCATGAGCTGATCAATCACGGACGAGGTTATGGGATCGAGGCCCGTGGTCGGCTCGTCATAGAGCATGTACTTGGGGCGCCGCGCGATGGCGCGCGCGATTCCGACGCGCTTGCGCATGCCTCCGCTGAGCTCTGCGGGATATCGGTCCTCGACGTCCGGGAGGTCCACCAGAGAGAGAGCTTCACTGACCCTGCTTCTGATATCAGCCGGGCCGAGCTCGCCCTGTTTCTTGAGCGCCATCGCAACGTTCTGGCTGACCGTCAGCGAATCGAACAACGCGGCGAACTGGAAGACGTAACCGATGTGGGCGCGCAGCTCGTACACCTCGGGGCGGGACAGCGCCGGCACCTCCTGCCCGTCCACGAATACCGTGCCCTGATCCGGCTCGAGCAAGCCGACGATGTGTTTGATGGCAACCGATTTTCCGGTGCCCGACCCGCCGATCACCACCATCGTCTCGCCTTCGGTCACGTCGAGCGAGAACCCTCGCAGGACGTGCTTGTCGCCGAAGGATTTGTGGACGTCGACGAGTTGGATCAATGCGGGGACTAGGTATTAGGTATTAGGCAATTGTGACATCACAAAAGGTGTGTCGGGGGCGGCGGTGCTGCTACTGGCACGCAAGTCAGGGGGCTCGATCCGAGCTGAACCCCGCGCGAGGGCCGCCCCGACGGGCTGGGCGGCTTGCCAGTTTACCGGCCACGCGCTAGCGTAAACATCCTATTCGCGCGGGCCGACTTTTCGCAGGGGAAAGCCGAGCCAACGATTGCCTCTGGGCCGCAAAAGCGCGGCAGAAGCCAAACTCTCAATCGGAGAAATCAAGTTGCGACATCATTACTCCCCAGTGAGCGTGAGCGTTCGTCTTGCCACGATCACCCTGTCAGTCGCACTGCTCGTAGCAGCGTGTAGCGACGCCATCCATCGCGACGTCCTCGCTCCCACCAGTCCAGCACGCTCGGAGAGCGGCAGCGGCGTATCGCTGATCACGTACACCTCGATGCCGACCGACGCGCAGGTCGCGCGCGTCACGTCACTCGGCGGAACCGTGGTGTATCGGTACGCCAATTTTCCGATCGTGGCTGCGAACCTGCCCCTGGGCTCGGAGACTTTGATCGCGGCTGATCCCGCAGTAGTCGCCGTCGAGCTCGATGGCGCCCAGTACGAGCTGTACGGCAGCAAGCAGGTCATGGATTATGGCGTCAGGCTGATCGAAGCGCCTGGCGCGTGGGCACAGGGATTCGCCGGCCAGAATGTAAAGATCGGCATCTTCGACACCGGCATCGATCTCGAGCACCCGGACCTTGTGGTGCACGGGGGTGTCGACGTCAGCGGCACCGGGTCGCTCGACGACTGCCACGGGCACGGAACGCACGTGGCTGGAATCGCGGCCGCGAAGAACAACGGCAACCATACTGTTGGTGTCGCACCCAAGGCACAGCTGTACGCGATGCGCTTTTTCAACTGCGCCGGAGTGTCGGCAGGGACCGCGGCGATGATCGCCGGACTCGATTGGGCCGTGAGCAATGGCATGGACGTTGTGAACATGTCGTTCGGCGGCGTCATCGGCGGAGTCGTGGCGAGCCCCCTCCCCACTGGTTTCCCGAACACCGCAGCATCGACCGCGTTCCAGCGCACCCATGACGCGGGCGTCGTTCTCATTGCGGCGTCGGGCAACAGCAGCACGCCGTACGTCAGCTATCCCGCAGCTTTCCCCGGAGTGGTGGCGGTGGGCGCGACGGATGACACGGATATGATCGCGAGCTTCTCACAGACCGGGACTGACCAGGAGCTTACCGCCCCGGGTGTCAGCAACCTGGCGTCCTACCCCGTTGGAAAGGGAGTGAACACGGCGCTGTTTGTCACGACCGACAGCGGCCGTGAACTGGAAGCTATCGTGCTCCAATTGGCGGGAATGACGAGCACGCGAGGGATTACGAAAGCGGCCGTATTCGCGGGCTTTGGCACGGTTGCCGACTTCGAGAGCGTCGACTGCACTGGTAAGATCGCGGTGGTGAGCCGCGGCGGACCGACGTTCGCGCAGAAGGTGGAAGCCGCTATGAACGATGGGTGCGCGGGCGTCGTGATACACAATCACACGCCGGGCAACTTTAACGGCACGCTCGGCACGGCGACGGCGCCCGATGGGCGTGCGTGGATCCCGGCTGTTTCGATCTCGCTCGAGGAAGGGCTGTATGTCCGCGATCAGATCGCCGCACGTCCGACCTCGCTCAACCTGGTCAACGCGAGCGGCAACCTGGCGGTGCTCAGTGGAACATCGATGGCCTCACCGCACGCTGCTGGTGTCGCTGCGCTGATCCTTAGCAAGAATCCCAATCTCACTCCTGCCCAGGTGCGGTCCATACTCGCGGCCAGCTCGGTCGACCTGGGTACGCCGGGATGGGATCCAGTATTCGGTCACGGCCGTATTAACGCCCGAAAGGCAGTAGCGCAGACTCCTTAGCCACACCGGCGACGGGCGAATAAAGAAAGGGCGAGCATTTTCTGCTCGCCCTTTCTTTATTCATCTGCCTCTAATTCTTAATGCTTAACACGTAAAACCTCGAAGGCAGCTAAGCAGCAAAGCTCCCCAAAGCCCGACCAACTTCTCCCTCGCGCAACCGCTTCAACGCGCGATCGCGCAGCTGCCGCACCCGCTCGCGGGTAACGCCGAGCATGGAGCCGATCTCTTCGAGCGTGTGCTCACGCCCGCCCTCGAGGCCGAAGTAAAGGCGCAGCACCTTCGCGTCCCGGGGGGGAAGCGTCGAGAGGGCCGCCTCGATCTCGTCGTTGAGGAAGCGGCTCATCGCCTCTTCCTCGGTGTCGGGCATCTCGTCCGCCACAAAGCGCTCGATCAGCGAGCGGTCGCCTTCCGGATCCATCGGTGCGTCGAGACGCACGTCGCCGGTGTTCAGGGCGGCGAGCGACTGCACCACATCCACCGACAGGCCGGGCAGCTGAGCCAGCTCGTTGGGCGTGGGCTCGCGGCGCATCTTCTGGCGAAGAATCTCCGACGCCTTGATGATGCGCGAGAGATCCGCCGTACGGTTGAGGGGCACGCGAACCGTCCGTCCCTGGCGCGCCAGCGACGACAGGATGGCCTGCCGGATCCACCAGACCGCATACGAAATGAACTTCACGCCCTGGTCGGGATCGAACTTCCGGGCGGCAGTCAGCAGCCCGACGTTGCCCTCGCCGATCAGATCGATCAGCGGGAGGCCGCGGTTCTGATACTTCTTCGCCACGGAGATGACGAAGCGCAGGTTCCGCTTCACCAGCTCCTGGAGAGCATCCTGGTCTCCCGCGCGGATCAGGCGCGCGAGATCGAGCTCCTCAGTCCCCTTCAGGAGGGGATAAGTGCTCACTTCGTATAGATACTGGTCGAGGATGTCCCTGTCCGGCTCGGTGGTCCCGATGCCTGCCGGTGTGGTAGTCCTGCGACGCCGCTTCACTTCCGCCATTTCGAATAATTCCTCGGATAGACTGCTCGGGGAGGTTTTTCCGCCCCGCGATTAAATCTGCAAAACCCTGAACCCGTCCGTAACTCCAGCTCACGCGGCCGCAACTACTGCACCCACTCGGCGCTCAAACCAGAACCGTTCGATTTCGGGCGTTATCAAACGGGTGCAAAATACCTGCCGGAGCGATTCCCGCTAGCCCCCTTCGTTGACTTCCTTACTACGTACGAATATCGTTCAAGGTTCCCAAACGAACGTCAGTTAACGACTTACGTGCGGGGCGGCCGCTGGGGGGCGTAGCTCAGTTGGGAGAGCGCTTGAATGGCATTCAAGAGGTCAGGGGTTCGATTCCCCTCGCCTCCATTTTTTTGGCCGCGGCCGTTGTATGTTAGGAAGCAGGTCGAGCGTTGCGGGAATAGCTCAGTTGGTAGAGCACAACCTTGCCAAGGTTGGGGTCGCGGGTGCGAGTCCCGTGTCCAGCTCTAAGAAGCGGTTCGTGTTTTGTTTTTTTTGTGGAAGGCCGCCTGCCGTGCAGCCGTTTCTGTCGATGGCTGTTAGGCCGGTTAGCTCAGTTGGTTAGAGCGCCACGTTGACATCGTGGAGGTCACAAGTTCGAGTCTTGTACCGCCCATGAAGGTTCCGAGTTTTTGCGCCCGTAGCTCAATTGGATAGAGCATCTGACTACGGATCAGAAGGTTAGGGGTTCGAGTCCCTTCGGGCGCGTTGGTTCCACGTTTCCTGCCGCCGCCCGCAGGCACTCTCGCCGGTCCACGCTCCTCGCCGTGCTCGGCGCCTGCGGCGACGACGCCGCTCCGAAGTAGGTTGCTGGGATTGCGCCCGTAGCTCAATTGGATAGAGCATCAGACTTCGGATCGGAGGGTTGGGGGTTCGAGCCCCTCCGGGCGCACTCTACCGCAATACCGGCTATTTGATTCCGAAGAGAGAGCCGATGAAGCCGCCGCTCTTGTCGCGCGGAACGTGCTCGAGCATCTGCAGCTCTCCCTTGTCGAGCCACACCCCCCCGCATTGCGGGCACTCGTCGATCTTCACGTGATGGTATTCACGCTCCGTCAGATCGACGCAGCATCTGTGGCACTTGTTCTGCTGCTCGGATTTGCGCGCCTTGTCCCGCTC
>JBPCJJ010000050.1:0-25573 GCA_051005405.1 Gemmatimonadaceae bacterium
TACCGCATGCCAGCGGGGGAGCTGACCGCCGCTGGAGCTCCCGACACCGTAGTCAACGGGATGCCGTACACGCCAGGGCACCGTGCCAGAAACTTCGCGATCGCCACGGAAGGCTCGCTGTACGTCAACATCGGGTCGCAGACCAACGCCTGTCAGGACCGTGATCGACAAGCGGCCTCGCGCGGCGTAAATCCGTGCACGGAGCTCGAGACGCGAGCCGGGATCTGGCGGTTCGACGCGAACAGGCTCGGTCAGGGGTTCACGCCTGCCGCGCGGTTCGCGACCGGCATTCGCAATGCGACCGGACTCGCCATCAACCCGGGCGACGGCGCATTGTACGCGGCCAGTCACGGCCGTGACAATCTCTCGTCGAACTGGCCCGCTCTGTTCACCGAGCAGCAGAACGCCGAGCTGCCCGCGGAAGAGTTGCTACGCGTCACGAGCGGGGACGATTTCGGCTGGCCATACTGCTACTGGGACGGCCAGCGCGGTATGCGCGTGCTTGCTCCGGAGTACGACGGCGACGGCAGCACAGCGGGGCTTTGCTCTACGAAGAAGGGCCCTGTCTCAGCGATGCCGGCGCACTGGGCGCCGAACGCGCTGACGTTCTATACGGGGTCGATGTTTCCCGCGAAATACCGCGGCGGCGCGTTCATCGCGTTTCACGGATCATGGAACCGGGCACCCCTCCCGCAGGGCGGCTACAACGTTGTGTTCGTCCCGTTCGCCGGCAACGCGAGCAACGGCGCGTGGGAAGTTTTCGCCTCGGGGTTCGTTCCGCAGGATGTGCAACCCACGACCGCGCGGCACCGTCCGAGCGGCGTGGCTCAGGCGCCGGACGGGGCGTTATTCGTCTCCGACGACGTGGGCGGCCGGGTCTGGAGGATCACTTACAGTCGCTAGCCTATAGCAGCTAGGCACCGATTCCCATCGCCTTGATCACGACTCGCTTCGGCCTCTGGCCATCCCACTCGCCGTAGAAGACGCGCTGCCAGGGACCGAAGTCGAGCGCGCCGTTCGTCACCGGGACGATCACCTCGTGGCCGATCGTCAATGACCGGAGATGCGCGGCCGCGTTGTCTTCACCCGTTCCTGAGTTGTGCTTGTAGCTGTCGGGATTCCACGGGGCGATTCGCTCATCGAGCCATTTGAGGATGTCCTGCCAGAGCCCGGACTCATGGTCGTTGACGAACACCGACGCTGAAATGTGCATGGCGGAGACGAGCACCATTCCATCGGTGACGCCGGCTTCCGCGCGGCACTCCTCGACGAGGTCGGTGATGTCGATAATCTCCTGCCGCTTCTTCGTGTTGAAGGTGTGATACGTCGTGTGCGTCTTCATGGCGTCAGAGCGTTGTATTTGCGAAGGGCTTCCAGCGTGCGGTCCAGCGGTATTGGCTCGACGGTCGTGCCGCGGTAACGGATCGATGTAGCCCGCAGAAGGGAATTATAGATCGCTTCTTCAGTGGCCTCGACGACGGCTTCGTACAACGGCGAGAGCCGGTCCTGCCGAAGCTGCGAAGTGGTCGCGACCGGTGCAGGCTCTTGCCCGTCCGCCACGACCACGTTGCGGCGCCGCACCGATTCGGCTGTCGAGAAGGCGATGATGAAATCGCCCGAGCCGAATGACGAGAACGATCCCGTGCGGGCAAGCCCCATCGTCGCCCGGCGCGCGAGGGTCTCGAGCGCGAATGCGTCGAGCGGGGCGTCGGTCGCGATGACGATGATGATCGAGCCGCGGCCGTCGGCGTCTCCGGAGCCGGTCTCGAGCCTGTCGGCGAACGAATACTTCCCGAGCTCGCGGCCGACTGGCGCGCCGTTCATCGTGAGTATTCCGCCGAAGTTTGATTGCACCAGCACGCCGACGGTGTGCTCGCCGATTCCGAGGCCTCTCGGAATGCGGCGTGAACTGGTGCCGATACCGCCTTTCCAGCCGAATGCGATTGTACCGGTCCCGGCGCCGACGCTGCCCTCCTCGACTGCGCCGCCACGCGCGCTCACCAGCACGGAGCCGACATGCTCGGGGAGGATCGGCCGCGAACGGATATCGTTCAATCTCCCATCGTTTGTCTCGGCGACCACAGGATTGATCGACCTGACCGCCTCCATTCCCGGATACGCGAGCAGGTGCGCGACAAGCGCGTCGGCAGCGCGCCATACGCACAACGTGCATGTGAGCAGGATCGGCGTTTCCAGCTCGCCCAGCTCCAGGACCTGGGCGATTCCGAGCATCTTGCCGTAGCCGTTCAGCACGTGCACGGCCGCGGGCACACGGTCGCGGTACAGGTTTCCCGAGTGCGGGAGGATGGCCGTCAGCCCTGTTGCGATGCTGTCCCCCTCGCGGAGCGTGAGGCTTCCAACGAGAACGCCGGGAACGTCGGTGATGGCGTTGTGCGAGCCGGGCTGGAATATCCCTGCACGCAGGCCTATATCGCGGGCGCGGGGGCGATCCTGCGCTGCAATGGCGCTCACGTCGCTGGTCAGCAGAACACAGATGAACAGGAATGTCCGCATGGGATGATCGGCTTTGGGGAAGGGCTCGAGATCTGTCCAAATGTCCGTACACTGACAGCTAATCGCTAATGGCGCACAGCTAAAACCCTGGATTCTCCGTCCGAATCTCTGGAGCCAGGGAATCCCCGGCCCGCGCCAGAAGTTAGCTTTTACTATCCCCGCACACGACGTCTGAGGCAATCCCATGTCCAACAACCGCCTGCAGCAGCTACACGACGCCGGCGTGTCCATCTGGCTCGATTTCATAGATCGCGACCTCATAGCCAGCGGTCGCCTGCGCCGCATGATAGAGGACGACTTCGTTACGGGCGAGACCACGAACCCGACGATCTTCGAGAAGGCGCTGGCCGAGGGCACCGATTATGACGAGCAGCTGACCGCGGCCTCGCGCGAGCTGACGCCTCCCGAGCTGTTCGAGCTCGTCGAGACTGACGACGTCCGCGCGGCGTGCGACATCTTCGCCGATGTGTACGCGCGGACGAGCGGCGGCGACGGGTACGTCTCGATCGAAGTCTCCCCCGCGTCCGCGAACGACGCCGACGCGACCGTGCGCGAGGCGCAGCGCCTGTGGCACACGGTGGACCGCCCGAATCTGATGGTGAAAGTGCCCGGCACCGCTGAAGGCGCGAGCGCCGTGCGGCAGCTCATCAGCCAGGGGATCAACGTCAATATCACGCTCCTCTTCGCGATCAATGCCCACGCGCGCGTGATCGACGCGTACATCGCGGGCCTCGAAGATCGCCTGCGCAGCGGGAATCCGATCGACGACGTCGCGTCCGTTGCGAGCTTTTTCATCAGCCGCGTCGACACCGAGGTCGACAAGCGCCTCGACTCGCTGGCTGCTTCGAAGCCTGAGGCAGAGCGGGAGCGGATCCTGCGGCTCAAGGGGAAGGCGGCCATCGCGAACGCGAAGCTCGCGTACCGTCTGTTCGAGGCAAAGTTCTCCGGCGAGCGGTGGGAGCGCCTCGCCGCCAAAGGCGCGCGGCTGCAGCGCCCGCTATGGGCAAGCACCGGCACCAAGAATCCGGAATACAGCGACACGGTTTACGTGGAGGAGCTGATCGGCCCGAACACGGTTACCACACTCCCTCCCGCAACGCTCGACGCATTCCGCGATCACGGGAAAGTGCGGCAGTCGATCACCGAGGGGCTCGACCAGGCCCAGCTCTGTCTCGCGGAGCTCGAAGCCCACGGCATCTCGATGGAGGAAGTCACTGATAAGCTTCTCGTCGAGGGTCTCGCGAGCTTTCAGAAATCGTGGGATCAACTGACCGCCGGGCTCGCCAAAAAGATGAGCCAGCTCGTTCACGCTTCGTGACGACGAAACACATCCTCCGAACGAAAATCGTCTGCACGCTCGGGCCTGCGACGTCCACGCCTGACGCGGTACGGGGACTGATTCAGGCCGGCATGAACGTCGCGCGAATCAATTTTTCGCACGGCACGACCGCCGAGCACGAATTAACGATCAGGACGATCCGTGAAGCGGCAGCCGCGCTCGACGCGCCGATCGCGATCCTCGGCGACCTGCAGGGTCCGCGCATAAGGATAGGCGACTTGCGCCAGTTCGTAGTGCTGAATCAGGGAGACGACATCGTTCTCGTCCACGAGGGCGAAGAAGCTCCGGACGAGTTTCCTGTCACCTACGAGCACCTCGCGACGGACGTGCACGTCGGCGACAGGATACTCGTCGACGACGGCCTGATCGACCTCGTCGTTCTGGAGGTATCGGGCATCCGCGTGCGGGCGCGGGTGATTCACGGGGGCGAGCTGCGAAGCCACAAGGGACTCAATCTTCCCGGCATCCACGTGTCCGCGCCGTCGATAACGGCCAAGGACGCGATGGATATCGATTTCGCGATCGCGCACGACCTGGACTACCTGGCGCTCAGCTTCGTCAGGCGCGCGGAAGACATCGAATCGCTGCGCGTGAGAATGCCCGGCCACATTCTGATCGTTGCCAAGATTGAGAAGGACGTGGCTCTTTCCAACATCGAGAGCATCATACGGACCGCCGATGCCGTGATGGTCGCTCGTGGCGATCTCGGGGTCGAGCTGCCATACGAAGAAGTGCCGATGGCGCAGAAGCGGATCATCGCGCTTGCCAACCGGATCGGCCGGCCGGTGATCACGGCGACGCAGATGCTGGAGTCGATGATCGAGCATCCGCGGCCGACGCGCGCCGAAGCCAGCGATGTCGCGAACGCGATTCTCGACGGAACGGACGCGGTGATGCTCTCCGCGGAAACCGCCGCCGGCTCGTACCCCCGGCTCGCTGCCGAGGCGATGCGCAGGATCATCACGGAGACCGAGAAGCATCCGCAGCGGGGGAGGGGCAAGGACGGTCCGCTCGCGTTCGAGGGAGCCGTTCCCACCGAAGTCGCCATCGCAGCGGCGACAGTCGTCGCGGTGGAGCTGCTGGCCACGCCGCTCGTAGTCGTCTTCACCAAGAGCGGTTTCTCTGCCAGGCTGGTCGCGTCCTATCGCCCCGGAGTTCCGATTCTGGTGTTGACGGACCAGCCGCGCACGTACCGCCAGCTAGCCCTGGTGTGGGGAGTGGTCCCGGAGCTCGTGCCGCACTGCGACAGCTACGACGAGATGATGCGGCTGGCCCGCGAAGTAGTCCTCCGGCGCCGGCTCGCGTCGGCGGGCGAGCGCCTGGTCGTCACCGCGGGCGTTCCGTTCGACGTGCCCGGCACGACCAACCTTCTCAAGGTCGAGCGGGTGTGAAGCTCACCTTCCTGGGAACAGGCACGAGTTTCGGCGTTCCACAGGTCGGATGCCAGTGCGCGGTCTGCCGATCGAGCGATCCGCGCGACAAGCGAACGAGAGTGGGAGCGGTGATCGAGACCGATGGCGGCACGAGACTGCTCGTCGACACCCCGCCGGAGCTTCGCATGCAGCTCATCGCGGCGGGCATTGACCGGGTGGATGCCGTGCTGTTCACCCACGACCACGCGGATCACACGCATGGGCTGGATGACATTCGCGCCATCACCCTGCGACGTGACCGACCGATAACGATGTACGGTCCAGCCGATACCCTTGAACGGCTTTCGCGCAGGTTCGCTTACATATTCGATCCCAGCGTGGTCGCCCTGCCAGGAACGACCAAACCGGAGGGGATCGCCCGCGCGCTTGCGCCGGGCGAAACGGTGACGATCGGCGATGTTGAGGTGACCTCGGTCGCGCTTCCCCATGGTCCGGTCACCGTGTTCGGCTACCGGGTCGGCGATCTTGGTTACATCACGGACGCACAGATCGTGACGGAGGCGGCGCTGGAGGCATTTCGCGGAGTGAAGGTTCTCGTCCTCAACGCGCTGTTCAGGACGGAGCATCCGACGCATCTGAGCCTTCCCGAGGCCGTGCGCGCCGCCCGCGCAATCGGCGCGGAGCGGACGTATCTGACGCATCTGACCCACGATAACCTGCACGCGGATCTCGAGGCGGAGCTGCCGCGCGGCATCTCCCCGGCGTTCGACGGGCTCACCGTGAGAGTGCACTGATGACCGTATCGATCGATTTCACCAACATGATGGACACCGCAGTGGCCGGCGGAGTATCGGAAAGCGAGTGGTCGGCATCCGCAGGGGCGTTCGAGGCGGCGCACGCCCGCTTTCGGGAGCTGGTCGCAACCGGCGTCGTGGGGTTCGTGGACGTAGCGACCGACGAAAAGCTGCTGGAGCAATCGCTTTCGTTCGCTGAGTCCGCGAAGGACAAGCACGATGACCTCGTGGTGCTCGGCATCGGGGGGTCCGCGCTGGGGACGATCGCGCTCCGAACCGCGCTGCTCAAGTCAGGATGGAGCGCGCTCGACCGGGGCCAGCGCGGCGGGCGCCCACGATTGCACGTGCTGGACAACGTCGACCCCGTCACGATCGCCGCGCTGTTCGAGAGGCTCGACCTCGCGCGCGCGCTGTGGATCGTGATCTCGAAGTCGGGGGGCACCGCCGAGACCATGTCGCAGTTTCTCATCGTGCATGCGCGGTACGCCGCGGCCGGGCTGGCGCCATCCGACCATTTCGTGTTTGTGACCGATCCCACGCATGGCGCTTTGCGTCCGCTGGCTCAGAATCTCGGCGTTCGCGCGCTCGACATCCCGGCGAACATCGGCGGGCGGTTCAGCGTCATGACCCCGGTCGGCATGCTACCCGCTGCGCTCGCTGGCATCGACGTGCGCTCGCTCCTCGCGGGCGCGGCAGACATGGCTCGCCGGTGCGAGGGAGCGGATCTCCGCCGGAACCCGGCTGGCGTTTACGCGGTTCTTCAATGGCTGAGCGACACCGGGCACGGCAGATCGATAAATGTGTTCATGCCGTACTCGGATCAGCTCCGGGATCTCGCGGGCTGGTTTGTGCAGCTCTGGGCCGAGAGCCTCGGAAAAGTGCGTCGTGACGGGGAGTTTGTGGGGCAGACCCCGCTCGCCGCGCTCGGCGCGACTGACCAGCACAGCCAGGTGCAGCTATTCATGGAAGGGCCGCAGGACAAGGCAGTGACGTTCGTCGGGGTGAGGGAGCGGGATGTGGACCTGGAGATGCCGGGGGAATTCCCGGACGTGACCGGGGTCGGATATCTGGCAGGGCACTCCCTCGCCGAGCTGATCGACGTGGAGATGCGGGCGACCGCGGGCGCTCTGGCCAAGCGCGGCAGGCCGAACCTCACGATAACGCTCGACCGCGTGGACGCGTGGCACCTCGGAGCCGTCATGATGCTGCTGGAGCTGGCTACCGCGTACGCGGGCCAGCTCTACGGCGTGGACGCGTTCGACCAGCCGGGAGTGGAGTTGGGCAAGCAGTTTGCTTACGCAATGCTGGGGCGTCCGGGCTCCGAGGCGGCCGTGAAGGAATGGGAAACGCTCCCGAGGCCGGACGAGCGGTGGCAACTTTAGAATAGCTTTTTCCCGGGATTCGATGACTGATAGCGTGACTGAATCTGCAATACTCGGCGGCGCGATAGAGATCGTGGACGGCGCCGTCGTCATACGCGACGAGAGTGCGATCGCATCCGAGCGCTTCGACCAGCTCGCGCGCGCCGCCGTTTTTGGCGAAGGCGAGGCGAAGGAAGATGCCCGCTGGCTGATCTGGGAGATCGGACAGCAGGTGGGCGTGCGCTGCTCGTCGATCCACGACCTGTACCTCGCGCGCGGCCGCGGCGAGGTGTCCGGCTTCACCGTGCCGGCGATGAACGTGCGCGGCATGGTGTACGACACCGCGCGCGCGATCTTCCGCACGGCAATCAAGCTGGACGCAGGGGCGTTCATCTGCGAGATCGCGCGCTCGGAGATCGCGTACACGGAGCAGCGGCCGGCGGAATACGTCGCCGTCATCCTTGCCGCTGCGCTGCGCGAGGGGTTCCGCGGCCCGGTGTTCATCCAGGGCGATCACTTTCAGGTGAACTCGAAGAAGTTCGCCGTCGACCCCGTCACGGAGGTGGCGGCCGTAAAGCAGCTCATCGCCGAGGCAGTGGACGCGGGATTCTACAACATCGACGTGGATACCTCGACGCTCGTCGATCTTTCCAAGCCCGATCTCGGCGCGCAGCAGCGGGTCAACTACGAGCAGGCCGTCGAGCTGACGCGCTACGTGCGCGAGATGGAGCCCGACGGAATCACGATCTCGGTGGGTGGTGAGATCGGCGAGGTGGGCACGGAGAACAGCACCGAGCCGGAGTTGCGCGCGTTCATGAACGGCTTCAACCGCGTGCTGAACGAGCGCGCGCAGGGAGAAGCGGGGCTGTCCAAGATCAGCGTGCAGTCCGGAACAACGCACGGGGGAATCGTTCTCGCGGACGGGTCGATCGCGGACGTGAAGATCGATCTGGACACGCTGGCCCGCCTGTCGAAGGTCGCGCGGGAAGAATACGGCCTTTCGGGCGCGGTGCAGCACGGCGCATCCACGCTGACCGACGCGGCCTTCAACAACTTCCCAAAGACCGAGACCGCGGAGATTCATCTCGCGACGAACTTCCAGAACATGCTGTACGACCGTATTCCCGCCGAGCTGCGCCAGGAGATCTACGGCTGGCTGACCACGAGTGCGAAGGACGAGCGCAAGGAGTCCGACTCGGACGAGCAATTCTTCTACAAGACGCGCAAGAAGGGGCTCGGCCCGTTCAAGCGGAGATTCTGGGACCTCCCCGCAGAGACCAAGCAGGAGCTGGCCCGGGCCTACGACGAAAAATTCGAGTTTCTCTTCCGGCAGCTTGGCGTGGCGGGGACCGCGTCGATCGTGCAGAAGCACATTACGACGGCGGAGCGGCGCCGCCCGGCTCCACACGCCGGAATGCCCGTGATCGAGGCCGCCCCCGACGACGCTGATCTCAGTGACTAGCGCTTCGGGGGCCAGTAGCTGCGCGGCGCTGCTTCGCGACGTGAGTCGCAAGCTCTCGCACGAGGTCAACAACGCCGCGAACGGAGTGGCGGTAAACCTCGAGGTTGTGCGGAGCCGCACTGCCGGCGCCGACGCGCCTGATCCCGCGGGTCCGTTCGCGCTGCGGGCGTCGGAGCAGCTCGAAGCGTTGACCGCGCTCCAGGAGATATTGCGCTCGTTCCTCGACCTCGCGATCGACTCCCTGGACGAAGACAGGCTCTCATGCAAGCTGTCACCTGCCGGGGATGCGGTCGAAGTCACTTTCACCGGTTCGGTCATTCCGCGCGGCCTTCGCGCGGAACGCGGCGGCGCGGCCTCGTTCAGCATGAGGAACAGCCCTCACGGCGTTATATTAAGCGTCCCGCGTAACTCCCCCAGCAGCGAGTAAATTGGCTACCAAGAAGCCGCGAATTCTGATCGCCGACGACGAGCGATCGATCACCGAGGGACTGAGCGCCATCTTGACCGACGAGGGCTACGACGTTGCCGTCGCCGCCGACGGTCAGCAGGCGTTCCAGAAGCTCCAGGGTGACGGGTTCGGCGTAGTGCTGGCCGATCTCATGATGCCGAAGCTGGACGGCCTCGCTCTGATGAAGCAGCTCCAGGTGCATGGCATCCCCACCGAGTGCATCATCATTACCGGACAGGCGTCCGTCGACTCTGCCGTGCAAGCCATGCGCGACGGCGCGTACGACTACATCGAGAAGCCGCTCAACGCCGAGAAGCTCAACCGGCTGAAAGCCCTCATCCCCAAGGCGCTCGAGAAGTACTCGATGCAGGAGCAGAACCGCGAGCTGACGTCGCAGCTTCAGGGACTCACACACTACGGCGAGCTCACGGGAAAATCCGAGGAAATGCGCGCCGTGTATCAGATCATACACGCGGTGGCGCCGTCCACGGCGAACGTCCTCATCCTCGGCGAATCGGGCACCGGCAAGGAGCTCGTCGCGCGCGCCCTGCACACCAAGAGCGAGCGGGAGAAGGGGCCGTTTCTCGCTCTCAACTGCGCGGCGCTTCCCAAGGACATCCTCGAGAACGAGCTGTTCGGCCACGAGAAGGGCGCGTTCACGGGCTCCACGAACGAGAAGGCGGGCGCGTTCGAGATGGCGGATGGCGGCACGCTCTTCCTCGACGAAGTCGCCGAGATGCCGACCGACATACAGGTCAAGATTCTCCGGGCACTCGAGACCCGTACGATCCGCCGCCTGGGAGGCAAGAAGGAGATCGCTGTGGACATCCGCATTCTTGCGGCGACCAACAGGGATCTGCAGAAAGCGCTGGACGAGGGAGAGCTGCGCGAGGACCTGTACTACCGGCTTGCCGTCGTAGAGCTGTTCCTGCCGCCGCTCCGCGAGCGCGTCGGCGACATCAAGCTGCTCGCGAACGAATTTCTCTCGCGCTTCGCGCAGCAGAACGGCAAGAAGATCAAGGGCTTCGCCGATGAGGCCTGGGACTGGATCGTGTCGTATAGCTGGCCCGGTAACGTACGCGAGCTGAAGAACGCGGTCGAGCGGGCCGTCATCATGGCGCGCGGCGACGTCGTTTCGGCTGCGGACATCATGCCGCGGCATCTCAGGGTCTCGCCGGAATCCAGCTCGATGGTTTCGCTTCCGGCCGGCGCCACCGTCGCGGATGCCAGGCGACAGCTCGTTCTGCGCACGTTCGCGTCAACTGGCGGCGATCATCTTCGCACGGCGAAGATCGTCGGCCTCGCACCGGAGGAAGTGAGGGCAGAGCTCGGCGCGATGCTCGCGGGCAGGAATGGCGCGGACCACGCGCGAGGTGCGAAGAACGGGGCCGCCGCTGCCGGCGCCGCTTCGCCGCAGTCCGGCAAGAAGCAGCCGAAAACCAAGGCAAAAGCAAAGTCCACCAAGCGACGCTAGGAGTTTTTCATGTCACACTACGAATTCGACGACGAGGAGCCGTATGTTGTCATCGAGCAGCGCGATGGCGGCGTGGGCTCGTTCATGCTCGGCGTGCTGGCCGGGGCTGCAGTAGCTCTGCTGTTCGCGCCCAGAACCGGGGCAGAAACCCGCGCCGAGCTGCGGCGGGCCGCCAGACGCGCGCAGGAGAGCACGCGCGACATGGTCGATGACGTGGCCGAGTCCCTGGGCGAGACCATGGAGACGGCGCGGACGGCCGTGGAGCGGCAGGTCGAGTCAGCACGCGGCGCCGTCGAGGTGAAGCGGTCCCAGGTCTCCCACGCGATTGACGCCGGCAGGGAAGCCGCGCGCCAGGCGCGCGAGGACCTCGAGCTGCGCATCGCCGAGACGAAGGCACAGAGCACGCGGGCGAGGAGCGGATCGAGCAACCAGGCGTAGTCGCGGAGCAGGTCGCCGTGTCGCGGAGGAAGCGCCCGCTTTCTCTTCGCATCGGGTGGATGCTCCGAGACTATTTCAGGCGCGTCTGGGACAACAGCGCCGAAGACAACATATTCTTTCTCGCCGGCGGCATCGCTTTCAACCTGCTGCTCGCGATCGTCCCGTTCTTCCTGCTCCTCGCGGGCGGGCTCGGATACTTCCTCGACCATTCGCCGGAGCTGCGCGCGCGCGAGATCGCCGCGCTGGTCGAGACCATGCTTCCGGCCGAGACCAACAACGCCGGTGAGCCGATCGTCCGACTGCTGATGCGGATCCTCGAGCAGCGCGCCACGGTGCAGCTCGTGAGCGCGATCGGGTTCGTCTGGTTCTCGACGCGCCTGTTCGGATCGGTGCGGAGCGTGCTCGCGTCCATCTTCGACATCCGGCACGAGCGGGGGATCATCGCCGGCAAGATCTTCGACGTCAAGGTGACGATCGTGGCCACGATCCTGCTGGTCGGTTACATCGTGGTGAGCGCGTATCTCGCGCTGGCCACGACGCAGGGCTCGACGCTCCTGGTGGAGCTCGGCCTACGCAGCGATGTGATGGGCAACGTGGAGTACACGATCGGCCGGATCGTCGCGTTCATGTCCATCGCGATTCTGTTCTTCTCGCTGTACAAGTTTCTTCCCAAGCGAAAGATCCGCTGGCAGATGGCGCTGGTCGCGGCGACGTTCAGCAGCGTGATGTTCGAGCTCGCCAAATACGTCTTCGGGATCATGATCGTCTCCTTCTCGCCACAGACCATGTACACCGGAACGGTGGCGGCCGCGGTGATAGTCGTGATCTGGGTGTACTACGGCGCCCTGATCTTCATTCTCGGAGGCGAGGTCGGCCAGGTATTCGAGCTGAGGCGCGTGCGGAAGCTGCAAAGGGAGGTTTTCGAGGACTGAGGAAGTCCGTAAGCAGCCCCGCTGGCGTAGGAGGCGACAAAAGTTTTCCCCGGCTGGACCTTTATGGAACGGAGCTTGCCATTATCTTCCACGAGAGCATACACACACTCCGGGAGGATTTCCGTGCGCAAGGTTGTTTTAGCAGCGGCCCTATTAGCGGTCGCGACGGTTGCTGGATGCAAGAAGACGGGTGAAGGCGAGTTCGAGGTCGAGCGGCCGATCGTCGGCACGGTGACCGATACGCTGAATACGCCATCGATCGGAATGGACACCGCCACGGTGACGGTTCCCACTGTTGGAACGGACACGCAGCAGATCCGTGTCCCGACCGTCAGACGGCCCGGCAACGAGTAGCTCAGGCTGACGGACAAAGACCGCCGCTCCCATACGGGGGCGGCGGTTTTTTAGTTGGGGGCGGCGGTTTTCGGACCCGGAAAACTGGTATATTTCGGGTGGTGCTCCAGGTCCCGGAGGGCGTAGGCCCGTTAACTCCGTCAGGACCCCGAAGGTAGCAGCGGCATGCGGTGTTCAACGTTGCTCCGCAAGGCCTGGAGTGCCACTACCCCGGAAAGACGATGGCTCTCGCACTCGCTCGGAAATACCGCCCGCGAAAATTCTCCGAGGTCGCCGTCCAGTCGCACGTGTCCAACACGTTGCGCGGTGCGATCGCGAGAGGGCGCGTTGCGCACGGCTACCTTCTTTGCGGCCCGCGCGGCGTCGGGAAGACGACCCTCGCCCGCGTGCTCGCGATGGCGCTCAACTGCCAGGCGCGCTCTCCTGAAGGCGAGCCATGCGGGGAATGCATCTCGTGCACCAGAATCTGGAGCGGCTCGTCGAGCCTCGATGTGGTCGAGATCGACGCCGCGTCCAACCGCGGGGTGGATGACGCCCGGGACCTGCGCGAGCGCGCCATGTACGCGCCCAGCGGCGACGACAGCTACAAAGTGTACATCGTGGACGAAGCGCACATGCTCACCCGCGAAGCATGGAACGCGCTTCTCAAGATTCTCGAGGAGCCGCCGCCAAGGGTGATCTTCGTCTTTGCCACGACCGAGCCGCAGAAGATCGCGCAGGCGGCGGCGCCCGTTCTCAGCCGGCTGCAGCGGTTCGACCTCAAGCGGATCGGGCAGGACGAAATCTCCGGCCGCCTTCGCCACGTTCTGTCGAGCGAGGGAATAGACGGAAGCCCCGAAGCGATCGCAATGATCTCGCGCGCAGCGGACGGGTCGATGCGCGATGCTCTCAGCTTCGCCGACCAGGTCGTCGCAGTCAGCGACGCAGGGATCACCGCCGACTCCGTTCGCGAAGCTCTGGGGCTGGTCGCGGAGGACGAATACATCGCGATCCTCGGGTTGATCGCCGAAAAGCGCGCCGCGGACGTATTTCCGACGGTGCAGCGCCTGGCCGACGCCGGAATAGACTTCGGAGTGTTTCTCGCCGGGCTCGCGGACGTTCTTCGCGCGCAGCTCGCCGTTGCTCTCGGCGGCGAAGCTTCCGGAGTTGCGGCTCGAACGAGGGAAGCGCTGGCCGCGCACTCCACGACGTTCACGCCCGGCGATCTGCTGCGAATGCTCGGGGCGCTGAGCGAGATGGAGCCCCGGTTCAGGAAGAGCGGCCAGCAGCAGATGCTCGTGGAGATGCTGCTCGTGAGGTTCGCGCTCATAGACCGGTCAGTGCGAATCGAGGAGCTGCTGGGCGAGCTGCGCGGCGGAACCCCGAAGCAGTCGGCGCCGAGTGGAGCTGCCCAGAGCGGATCTGCGCAGACCCCGCCCGCGCCGCGCGGCCCCGCTCCGACGACGCAGACTGAGCGAAGCGCGGCGCTCAACCCGTCCGTCGAAGCCGGCTTTCTCGAAGCGGGGAAAGGGCGCATGACTACCGAATCCGTCACGCAGCAGCGGCTCGCTTCGCTGCGGCAGAAGGATCCGGTGCTCGGCGCTACGATCGACGCGCTCGACCTCGAGTTGATCGATTGATTCGTGGACGCGCGGTGTGCGTGCCGCGTGTGCCAACCGTAGATTACCCCGCAATCAACAAGGGTCGAAAATGGCGGATTTCATGAAGATCATGCAGCAGGCCCAGCAGATGCAGGGCAAGCTGCAGCAGATACAGGAAGAGCTGGCGACGCGGACCGTGTCGGCCACCTCTGGCGGCGGCATGGTCACGGTCGATGCCGATGGGAAAGGCCAGGTCACCCGCATCAAGATCGATCCATCGATCGTCGATCCGGGGGAAGTCGAGATGCTGGAGGACCTCGTCACCGTCGCCGTGACGGAAGCGCAGAAGAAGGCCGCCGATCTGGCGAAGGAAGAGATGGGCAAGCTCGCCGGCGGCCTGAACCTTCCGTTCAGCTTTCCGGGCTGATGTCGGTCATCGACGACCTTGCGTCGGAGCTGTCGAAGCTCCCCGGGATAGGTCGCAAGACGGCGCAGCGCCTCACATACCATCTCCTGAAGCAGCCTCCCGATCAGAGCCGCAAGCTGGCGCAAGCCCTCGTTACCCTGGCGGACAAGGTGCGCCGGTGCGACCGGTGCTTCAACCTTACCGAGGACGCCATCTGCGCCATCTGCGCGGACGCCCGCCGTGACGCGGCGATCATTTGCGCGGTCGAGGAGGCATCCGACATCGGCGCTATCGAGCGCGCCGGCGAATTCCGCGGCACGTACCACGTGCTCGGCGGACGGCTTTCTCCGTTGGACGGCATCGGACCCAACGACCTCACCATCCCGCAACTCGAGCAGCGGGTTTCGGGCGGCGTCGTCCGTGAAGTGATCATCGCCACCAACCCGAGCATGGAAGGGGAGGCGACCGCGTTGTACGTGCAGCGCCGCCTCGCCGGCTACGAGCTGACGGTGTCGCGGATCGCGCGAGGGCTCCCGGTCGGCGGAGATCTCGAGTATGCCGACGGAGTAACCATTGCGCAGGCGCTCACGGCTCGGCGGGCGATGTGATGGCGAGCCGCGCCAAGATGACTGTCGCCGGATTTCTCGGCGGAGCGGCGCTCGGCACCATGCTTTCGAGCATGATCCAGCACAACTCCCGGCGCGAGCTCTTCAGCGGGCGGCCCTTCAGGCGCTATATGGCGCTCACGTACCTGCGCACGCGGAGTGACGTCGCGACCGCGCGCTTGCTCCAGGAGTACGTAATGTGGGAGAGCAACGCGACCCTGAAAAAGCGCGCGCAGCGCATCCTGCGCGGTGTCGAGGCCCGCGTAGCATGATCGTCCGGCCACGGACCGGGAGCGCGCAATGTCGATGATCAACTACGCATCGCGCGAGATCAACTGCAAGATCGTCTATTACGGTCCGGGGCTCGGCGGCAAGACGACGAACCTCGAGCACGTGTTCAATAAGGTGAAGCCGGAAACGCGAGGGAAGCTGATTTCGCTGGCGACGGAGACAGAGCGCACTCTGTTTTTTGATTTCCTGCCCGTGGACCTCGGGACGATCCGCGGATTCAAGACCCGCTTTCACCTGTACACTGTTCCCGGACAGGTGTATTACAACGCGAGCCGGAAGCTGATCCTCAAGAACGTGGACGGCATCGTGTTCGTCGGAGACTCGCAGCGCGAGCGGCTCGAAGCGAATCAGGAGTCGATGCAGAACCTGTACGACAACATGGCCGAATACGGATACGACATCACCAAGATGCCGTTCGTCGTGCAGTACAACAAACGAGATCTCACCAACATCGCGACGGTGGACGAGCTGCAGGCCGCGCTCAATCCGGGCTGGGAAGTTTCGGACAGCGCGAGGCAACGTGTAATTCCGGATCCGTACCACGCTGGACAGAACCTCGTGGACGAGCAGGCGGACGGGCAGTGGATCGAGCGGGCGCCGCACTTCGAGGCGATCGCGATCAAGGGTGACGGCGTGTTCGAAACTCTGAAGGCCGTCAGCAAGCTCGTGCTCAAGTCCCTGGCCTGATGCGTCACGCACGATGAACCTCCCCAACTCGCTCTCGGCGGCGCGGATCGCCACCGCTCCGTTCCTGCTGATCCTGCCCTTCATTCCGTCGGTCTCGATGCGGCTGCTGGGATTCATGCTCTACATCGCCGCGGCCATCACCGATTACTGGGACGGCAGGCTCGCGCGGACGCGGAAGCTCGAGACCGATCTCGGTCGCATGCTCGACCCGCTGGCCGATAAGATTCTTCTCGTCGCCACTCTGGTTCCGGTGTATCTGCTGATGCAGCACAGGTACCACTGGCTCGCGCGGTTTCTCGGCGTAGAGCCCGATCCGCGGGCGTATCCGTTCGAGACTTTCTTCGGTCCCATAGGATTACCCTGGTGGATCCTTGGCGCCGTGCTCGGCCGCGAGCTGTTCATGACTCTGTTCCGCTCGGCCGCCGCGCGTCGCGGGGTGGTGATTGCCGCGATCGGATCCGCCAAATGGAAGACGGGTTTTCAGGCGACGTGGATTGGCGCGGCGTATTTCTGGCTGTTCGCGTCCACCCTTGCCGCGGAAGCGAACTGGGGCGGCACGGCCTGGCACGCGTTCGCGCTGTTCAACGGAATGGTCGGAGTTGGCTCGATGGCGGGCGCGGTCGTGCTGACGATGTACTCGCTCGCGCTGTACATGCGCCGATACTCCTACGTGTTCGCCCGGCAGCCCACTACGCGTTGACATGCGGGTAGAGCTGATCACCATCGGTGACGAGCTCCTGCTGGGTTTTACGGTCGACACCAACTCTGCGTTCCTCGGGCACGAGCTTGCCGCTCTGGGCGTGGAGGTCCCCCGACGCACTACAGTGGGAGACGATCCCGGGGCGATTTCCGCCGCGGTGCGCGAAGCCCTGAGCCGGGCCGACGGAGTGATCACGACCGGCGGACTCGGCCCGACCAGCGACGACGTCACCATGCAGGCCGTTGCGGCTGCGCTCGAGCTGGACCTCGAAAGGAACGAGGGTGTGGTGGCGCGCCTCGAGGAGATATGGCGCTCGCGCGGCCGGCCGGAGCCGCTGCCGCCCGCCAATCTGTCGCAGGCGAGCTTGCCGCGGGGCGCGACGATCCTAACCAACCATCATGGCACCGCACCGGGAGCGTTCATGGAGCGGCCGGACAAGCGCTGGGTCGCGGTGTTGCCCGGCGTGCCGCGCGAGATGCGGGAGATGTTCACCGGTGGAGTGAAAGGGCTGCTCGCCTCGCGTTCTCCCGGCGGGCAGGTCGTACGCTCCTTCGCGGTCAGGACCACCGGAGTTCCGGAGTCGCGTCTGCCTGCGCTGCTCGATGACTATGCCAGCGGGCTCGACGGCCTTTCGCTCGCCTATCTCCCGAGCTTGGACGGGGTGGATCTGCGGCTTACCGCGCGCGGGCTCCCGGAATCCCAGGCCGATGAGAAGCTCCGCGCCGCCGCGCAGAAACTTTCCGAGCGACTGGAGCCGTACGCATATGCAGAGGAGTCGATCGACCTCGCGGAAGTGGTGCTCGATTCGTGCAGGCGGACCGGCTCGCGGATCGCTGTCGCCGAGAGCTGCACTGGCGGGATGCTCGGCCAGAGACTGACGGCGGTTGCGGGCTCGAGCGACGTATTTGCGGGCGGCGTCATCGCTTATGACGACGAGGTGAAGATCGAGTTGCTTGGTGTGAGCAGGGATGCGCTTCAACGTCATGGCGCGGTGAGCGAGGAAGTCGCGACCGCCATGGCCACGGAAGCGCGCCGGCGGTTCGGCGTCGAAATCGGGGTCGGGATCACGGGTATCGCCGGGCCGGGGGGCGGATCGGCTGAGAAGCCTGTGGGCACGGTCTGGATCTCTATCGCGATGCCGGACGAAACGGTGGCGAGACAGCTCCGGTTGTTCGGCGACCGGCACGAGGTGCGCCATAGGTCCGCTCAGGCGGCGCTCGACTTGGTACGACGTTCTCTAGCCAGTTAACTTGACCACATGACACGGAAACACCCTCGCAGGAAGCAGGAAGAGACTGAGGCCGCGATGATCAGCGACGAAGCCTTCGCTGAGGCGCCACCGGCCGCGCAGTCCACGGAGCAGGCAGGGCCCGACGACGCGGCGGCGCCCAACGCTTGGCGGTCCGGCGGAACCGTGGCCGAGCCGGAGCCGCCGGGAGCCGGCAGCTCAGGCGCGCTCGACGAGCAGCGCGAGAAATACCTGCGGCTCGCCGCCGAGTACGACAACTATCGGAAGCGTAGCCTCAAGGAGCGCGAGGAGGCCGAGTCGCGCGGGCAGCGCGAGCTGGTCAAGCAGATGATCGAGGCGCTGGACGATCTCGCGCGGTTCGCCAACGTGGATCCTGCGGTGACGGATTCCGCGACGATCGTCGAGGGGGTACGAATGGTCGAGCGTAAAGTGCTGAAGTCATTTTCCGGCGCCGGCCTCGAGATCGTGAATCCCGTGGACGAGCAGTTCGATCCCGCGCGGCACGAAGCGGTCTCGACGGAGCCCGCCGTGGCCCAGGAGGACGACCACACAGTCGCGCGCGTGTACCAGCCCGGCTACGTCTTCAACGGCCAGCTCCTGCGCCCCGCGCGCGTCGTCGTGCGGCAGTGGAACGGCTGACGCAGCCGTCTCCCTAATGGCGCAGAAGGATTTCTACGCGGTTCTCGGCCTGACCTCCAAGGCGTCTGGCGAGGAGATAAAAAAAGCGTACCGCAAGCTCGCCAAGCAATATCACCCGGACGCCAACGCCAGCGATCCGAAAGCCGCCGAGCGCTTCAAGGAGATATCTGAAGCGCATAATGTTCTCGGCGATGCGGAGAAGCGGAAGAAGTACGACGAGATGCGCAGCCTCGGCGCGTTCGACGGCTTCTCCCGGGGACGGCGCGGCGCGACGCAGCAGCGCGGCGGCTCGACGATCAACTTCGAGGACTTCGACATCGGCGGACTCGGCGGGCTCGGCGATCTGTTCGGCTCGATGTTCGGAGGCGGAGCAGCCAGGCAGAGATCGCGCGGACCCGAGCAGGGGCAGTCGGTCGAGACAGCGCTCGACGTTCCGTTTCGGACGGCGGTTCTCGGCGGCAAGGTGCCGGTCGAGATGGAGGTGAGCGAGCAGTGCGCGACTTGTAGCGGCTCGGGCGGTGCGCCGGGAAGCACCGCGAAAGTGTGCGGCGAATGCGGCGGGCGCGGTGTTCTCTCGTTCGCTCAGGGCGGATTCGCGGTGAACCGTCCGTGTCCCGTATGTCTCGGCAAGGGGCAGGTGCCGTCGGAGCCGTGCAAGACGTGCGCTGGCCGGGGCGAGATCAGCAGCCGCAAGAAAGTTCTGATCAACGTTCCGCCGGGGACGGACACCGGGGGCAAGATCCGAATGAAAGGGCAGGGCGGGCGCGGACGGAACGGCGGACCGGCTGGCGATCTTGTGATCGTGTTCAACGTGAAGAAGGACAGGTTCTACACGCGCGACGGGTTGGATCTCGTCGCGAGGGTTCCGATCAATATTGCGCAGGCGACGCTCGGATCGAAAATCAACGTCAAGTCGATAGACGGGAAGAAGGTGAGTTTACGGATTCCGGCGGGGACGCCGACGGGGAAGAGGTTTCGGGTGAGGGGGTTGGGGGTACAGAAGGACGTGGCTCGCGGGGATTTGATTGTCGAGGTGAGTGTGTCGGTGCCGGATGAGCTGTCGGATGAGCAGAAAAAGGCGATGGAGGAGTTTGCCGCGGCGGGGGGGATGAAGTACTGAGGGTTAAGGGCAAGGGCAGGGATGGGTGAGTGGTTGTTGGTGGTGGTTGTGGTTAACGACGGGTTTACGGTTGACGGTTCTAGGTGCCGTCAATGGCGTTGCAAGGATTGGCTTCAGCCTCGTGTGAAACGGTGATCCGGGGGATCGCCGGGAACCCCAGTTTCCGGTATGCAGAACCACCGCGAGCTTCGAGTGTGGAAGCATGCGCACGAACTGGCGGTTCGTGTTCGGGTGGCGACCGCTGATTTTCCTGCGACCGGTTATTCGTCGCTGCAATCCCAGGCTGTGCGCTCTGCAGAGTCGATCGTGTTCAACATCGCTGAAGGGTGCGGCGCGATGTCGCAGCGGGAGTTCGCGCGCTTCCTCGGGATCAGTATCAAATCGAGCTTCGAGCTGGAGGCCCAGTGCGAGCTGGCAAAGGACTACGGGGTTCTTGGCGACTCGGACTGGCAGGATCTCGAAGCACGCGCGATTTCCACGCGCCGCATGCTATTCGCTCTGCGCAAGAAAGTTTTGCTCTCTCCTCATTCCAAGCGCCTTTCAAAAGGCCCACCTAAAACCGTCAACCGTGAACCGATCAGTTAACCACCACCATCACCTAGAACCTGTCACCCATCCCCGCCGTTTGTTCAACCACAACCCTGAACCCTCAACCTACATCTCGACGATCACCGTTCCCTTCATGTGCGGGTGCGGCTCGCAATGGTATGGATACCGACCAACAACGGTGAACTGACGGAAGAACCTCTCACCCTGGTTCAAGAACCCGCTCCCCCAACTTCTGTCATCCGCCCTCACCGTATGCGCGAGCGGATCACCATTCACCCACTCGACCGCCTGTCCGACCTTGATCCTCACGATGGCCGGGGTGAAGGCGAGATCCTTCAGATTCACCCTGACCGCTCCGCTGTCCACCACGACCGCCACCGGCCCGGCCTCGCCGCGCCGAAATATTCGTGACCATTGCGACGCCGTGCCGAGTGGGGCGACGAACGCGAATCCGTACCGCACTGATTCCTGGCCGAGCACTTTCTTTCGCGACGCGCCCTGCAGCGTGGTTGCTCCCCCGTTGGTCGCGTGAAAGGAGAACTGGTGCCGCGTCCCGGGAATCGCCAGCGTGAATCCTCCGCTCCAGACCGTTCCGAAGCTGTCGGGCTTGAACGCACGCCCGACATCGGCGGCGAGGCTCAGGTAGGGTGTCAGATGGACGGCCGCTCCCCCTGCGCCAGCGAATCCGCCGGTCCCGCTATCGAATGCATCGGAAAACGCGCGCGCCTCCGTGATCAGTGACAGCAGCCCCGCCCGCGCGCGCACCGTTACCGCGCCGTCGAGGCTTCGCGCGGCGGTGTTGTAACCGAACAACCCACTGACCATTCCGCGGCTGTTGGCCGGACCCCGCATCGCCATCCACCACTGCGTCTCGTTTCCTCCGAGCTTTTCGAGGGTGACTTCGCTATTGGATGTGAAGTCGAGCCCGATCGCAACTCGCCGGCTGACGGCGGTCCCGAACGTCATCGTCGGAAGATTGAGCAACTCGTCCCCGCCCGACACCAGCTCGAATCGGTGCGACAGGACCATGGCTGGCTGCCACTTGCCCATGGTCCACGCCCAGCGGGTGTTGGGCGTGTAGTTGAGCAGCTGCTGGGCGTTGAGCGTGACGGGTCCGCCCGCGATGAATGCGATCAGCGCGGCGGTCCGGAGGCCGCGCGGTGCGCGGCGCTCTGAGAATCGAATCAGTGTCATTGCACGGCGACAGCGCCGTTCATTCCGCCGTGGTTCGTGCAGTTGTAGTTGAATGTCCCGGCCGAGCCGAAAGTGCGCTGGTTCGTGCCCGAGGTGTGATCGTCAATGTTGCCTGGTGCCCCGGAAGTCGTAAACGTGACGTTGTGCCGGATGCCGCTTGGGTTGGACCAGGTAACGGTTCCCCCCGCCTGGATCGTCAGAGACGTGGGGGAGAAGCTGCTCGCGCCCATGGTAACGGTGTTGGGCGATGGTGGCCCGGGGCCAGGCCCGGGTCCGGTGGGCCCGTTACCGCCCCCGCCTCCGCCTCCGCCCCCGCAAGATAGCAATGCGAAAACGAGCATGGCACCGATCGACCGCGAACGAATGGATGGCATCAAAGTGCTCTCCGGCGTATGGTTTTGTCTGTATGGTTTGCCCGACAGAATGCCACGTCGGGCGTGGTTGGGTCTTGTAGGGCCGCGCCGGGCGTTGGACGCGCGTGACCTCCGGCCATTCTGGCGTTGCGCGGGTACGTGAGATGCAGCGAATTTGGAGGCGTGATAATGAGCAGCTCTGAACTTGACCGTGTTTCGCGTCACCGCTCGTCAATGATGAGTGTGCCAGGATTTATGCTTTATCGGGGCACCCATCAGCAGGGCACCGAGCTGCCGAAGCACGCGCACGACGACCCCACGCTGTGCTACGTATTGCGGGGCCGGTTCACGGAGTACGTCTGCGGTCAGTCCGTCGACTGCCTTTCTGACTCGCTCAAGGTTACCCCCGCGGGTGAGCCCCACTGGAACCGGTTCGCCGCTGATGAGACACACGGCCTGCGCATCGACGTAGACCGCCTGCGTTTCGCGGACTCCCGTCCGATCCACCGGTTGCTCGACGAGCGCATCCATGTTTCGGGCGCGCACGCCGGCAGCATCGTCAACCGTCTCCTCGCCGAGCTGGACGCGCGGGACGACACCGCGGCGATCGCCATCGAAGGCCTGCTGCTGGAGCTGCTTGCCGTGCTCGCGCGCGATGCGCTGCCTGCCACCCCCTCCGCGATCCCGCACTGGCTGCGCGAGGCGGATGAGATGATCCGCGAGCTGTACGCGACGACCATCGCGCTCGGCCAGGTCGCGCGCGCGGTCGGTGTCGCGCCGGCGACGCTCGCGAGGAGCTATCGGTCGGCGTTCCGGACGACGGTCGGGGAGCGGATCCGGGAGCTTCGAATCGAGCGCGCGGTTCGGGAGCTGCTCGAGAGCGCGGAGCCGTTATCGTTGATCGCGCTGCGCGCCGGGTTCTATGACCAGAGCCACTTCACGAATCTTTTCCGGCGTCGGTTCGGCGTCACGCCGGCGCAGTACCGCCTCGCCGCGAATCGCCGAGTGAGTTAGTGGTTTTGGGTAGACCAACAACGGGGATGGGTGAGCGGTTGTAGGTGATGGTTCTGGTTAAACCCGGGGTCGCGGTCGAAGGTGAACGGTGGTTGGCACCCTCAAACCATCAACCGTCCACCCGTCGTTAACCCAAACCATCACCTACAACTCGTTCACCCACCCCTGTTGTCAAGTTGACCGACAACCGCTATCACCGACTACCGGTCTCCAGCACGATCCTGTCGATCGTCCCCGTCGCGACCGAATGGTACGTCGGCCGCGCACGGCGGTAGATGTTCCGCGCCATCGGCGTGCCCCACGGAGTCTTCATCATCTCCGTGTACAGGGGAGTGAGGAACTTCCGCCTCCCTTGCGAGGTGAGGAACCGCGCCAGCGCAGGAAACGCCGGCTCGTAGCGATTTCTAATCGCGGTGACCAGCCACTGGCTCAGTATCTCGGCGTTCCCGCTGGCCGACAGCTTAAACTGCGCGTCGAGCTCCGCCAGTCGCGCGACCGGAACCGTGTCCGGCAACGCGCGGAGGAAGTGCAGCCATTCCTGCGTGGACCACTCGGCCGCTTGCAATGACGGAGCGGCCGCGCCGCCGTTCCACCTGGTCACCTGGCGGTCGACGGCTCCGAGCGCGTCCGCCCGGAACGTCGGCGCGTTGGCTGGAATGCCGGCACCGTACACCCATGCGTTCGGGTTGACCTGGTCCACTTCGCCGGGGGTCAACAGGTTTTTGCGTATGTCTTCGAGCAGCCACTCCGATGTCATCGGCTTAAACGCGTTACGGTCGAAGTAGCCGCGAAGGTAAAGATCGAGCCGCTGTCGCCCCACCACTGATTCGATGGTGTGGAGAAACGCCGCGCCCTTCTCGTAAGCGACTTCGGTGAGCCCGTCGTCCGGATCACGACCCGCGAGGCTCAGGCGCAGATGCGTGTCCGCGCTGTCGAGCTCGGCCACGGTCTCGTCCAGCGACTGGCGGCCGAGCTGGCGGAGCATGTCCGCGTACGGCTTGCCGCGGAGCTCTTCCATGATTCGTGATTCTATATAGGTGGTGAATCCTTCGTTGATCCAGAAGTCGTCCCACGTCGCGTTGGTGACGAGGTTGCCGGACCATGAGTGCGCCAGCTCGTGCGCGATGAGGCTCACGAGCGAGCGGTCGCCCGCCAGGATCGTCGGCGTCGCGAAAGTGAGCATCGGATTTTCCATCCCGCCGAAGGGGAAGGAGGGCGGGAGCACAAGAATGTCGTACCGGCCCCAGCGATACGGCCCGTACAGCTTCTCGGCGGCATCCATCATCGCATCGACTTCCGAGAACTCCGTCGCCGCCTGCTCGACGACCGACGGCTCGGCGTACACGCCGGTGTTGGTGCCGATCGGGCGGAACGCGATGTCGCCGACCGCGAGCGCGAACAGGTACGGCGGGACCGGGTGCGCGAGCCGGAAGCGGAAGACCGAGCGTCCGGCCGAGTCCGTTTCGTTGGCGGTGCCGACGTTCTCCGCGCTCATGACCGCGCGCATTCCCGCGGGAACGCGGATCGTCGCGTCGTACGTCTGGCGGATGCCGGGGCTGTCCTGCGTGGGCACCCAGGTGCGCGTCAGAACGGCCTGACCCTGCGTGAACAGGAAGGGCAGCTTCTTGCCGGCCGTCTGCTGGGGCGCGAGCCATTGCACGGCTGCGGCGGTCGGCGCGGTCTCGTACGCGATCACGATCGTGTCAGATTGCGCCTGCGTGGAGTCGCGTGCGGGCAGCGCTATGGCGAGCCGGGAGCCGAGGAACTCCCTGGCCGCTCCGATTTTGAAGCCGAGCGTATCGCCGCGGGAACTAGTGATGCTCGTGATCGTGAGATCGCGAACATCGAGAACGACGCTGTCGGCGCTCGCTGCTCGCGCGATCGTGAGGCGGGCCGTGCCCCGCAGGCGTTTTGCCGCGAAGTCCGGGGTAAGATCCAGCGAGACGTGCGTGACGCGAGCGCTATCGGGCTGCGCGTACGAGTGCACGTCCCGCGGAAGCGTCCGCTGATTGCCGGTGTCGGTCACAGTGTCATCAGTCGGAGAGCAGGCGAGGGCGGCGAATGCGACAAGGGCGACTCGGTTCATGACAGGCATTGGGTTCGGGCCGTGATGGGTCGACGTGATTTACGCAGCGATGGTTCGTAGCACTCGGGTAGACTGCCGAGCGCCATCGATGAACGCGCCTCCAAGCAGCATGCCTGATTCATTGTACACAGCCAGACTCTGGCCAGGTGTGATCGCGGCAACGGGGGCGTCGAGCGCTATCTCGATTTCTCCGTCTTCGACCCGCAGCAGCTCTCCGGTCACGAGCGGCGCGCGGTGGCGCACCCGCACCTGAACACTGGCGCCGGGAGCAGGAGGATCGGAGATCCAATTCGTCTCGCGGGCGATCACGCCGTTGCCGAGCAGCTCTTCGCGCGACCCGACGACGACAGCGCGCTCTTCCGGCCTGATCGCAACGACGTACACAGGCTCCGCGAAGCCGCCCGGTAAGCCGCGCCTCTGGCCGATCGTGTATCGCGCGAAGCCATCGTGCTCACCGATCACCGCGCCGTCCGTCATGACTATCGGGCCTCTCGACAGCGCGGGCGCATCGGCCGGCAGCCGCTCGCGCAGAATCTTCATGTAATCGCCGTCGGGCACGAAACAGATCTCCTGGCTCTCCGGCTTGTCCGCGATCACCTCAAGCCCGAGCT
>JBPCJJ010000051.1:0-10592 GCA_051005405.1 Gemmatimonadaceae bacterium
TCATTCGCGTGGTGCTCGTGCCGGTGCTGATGGGGCTCATGGGGCGCGCGAACTGGTGGTTCCCATGGCAGGCCGGAAAGCGCCTCCAAGGGAGCCCAACGGAGGCGCGGGGCTAACCAGGACTCACCGCTCCGGCAGGATTGTAGATTCACGGGAATGCTGCACGATACCTCGCTCATTGCGACGATCACCGCGGGCCTCGGACTGGCGTTTCTCCTCGGCCTCGCGGTCATGCGGATCGGCCTTCCGCCGATAGTCGGCTATCTGCTGGCCGGCGTCCTCGTCGGCCCGCACTCGCCGGGCTTCACTGCCGACATAGAGATCGCCGGGCAGCTCGCCGAGATAGGCGTGATCATGCTGATGTTCGGCGTCGGCCTGCATTTCTCGCTCGCCGATCTGCTGTCGGTCAAGCGCGTCGCCATCCCTGGCGCGATCGGGCGCATCGCGATAGTTACCGCGTTCGGCGGATGGGTCGCGTCCCTGTGGGGATGGCCGCTCGGCGAGGCGCTGGTCTTTGGCCTGTCGCTCTCGGTCGCGAGCACCGTGGTGCTGATGCGCGCGCTCGAGCAGCGCGGCGGCCTCGACAACTTCGACGGCCGGATCGCGGTCGGTTGGCTGGTGGTCGAAGATCTGGTGATGGTGCTGGTGCTCGTACTCCTGCCCGCGTTCGCGGCCTCGATGGGCACCGCGCCCGATCCGGCTGGCGGCTCGGGCGGCGATCTTCCCCTGACTCTCGCGATCACTCTCGGAAAGGTCACGGCGTTCTTCGCTCTCGTGCTGATCGCCGGGCGCCGGATAGTACCATGGATGCTCGAGCACGTAGCGCATACGGGCTCGCGCGAGCTGTTCACGCTCGCGGTCCTGGCTACGGCGCTGGGCATTGCGCTGGGCTCTGCGGTGCTGTTCGGGGTTTCGGTAGCGCTCGGCGCGTTCTTCGCCGGCGTCGTGATCAACGGCTCCGACCTGAGCCATCAAGCCGGCGCCGAAGCGCTCCCTCTGCAGGACGCGTTCGCCGTGCTGTTCTTTGTCTCGGTTGGCATGCTGTTCGATCCGGGGATCCTGGTCCGTGAGCCGCTCGCCGTGCTCGGCACGCTCGGCATCGTCATGATCGGCAAATCACTGGTAGTGATCGCGATCGTGCTGCTGCTCGGCTACCGCATCCGGAGCTCGCTCACCGTGGCGGCGAGCCTGTCGCAGATCGGCGAGTTCTCGTTCATACTCGCAGGCCTCGCGGCGACGCTTGGACTGCTCTCCGAAGAGGGCCGCGATCTGATTCTCGCCGCCGCGATCCTGTCGATCACGCTCAACCCGCTGATGTTCGGGCTCGCGGGCAAGCTGGAGCGGTGGACCAAGAATCAACCGAGGCTGATCGAGGCGATGGAGCGCACCACCGAGATGTCGATCGCTTTTCCTCCTGGGGAAGAGCCGTTGATGGGCCACGCGATCATCGTGGGATTTGGCCGCGTCGGGCGCACGATAGCGGAGACGCTGACGACCCAGAAAATGCAATTCGTCGTGATTGAATCCGATCGCGCGGTCGTGAAGGCTGCGCGAAAGGCCGGAGTCCGCGCGGTGTGGGGCGATGCCACGCGTCCCCCGATCTTCGCGCTCGCTTCTCCGGAGAGCGCGCGGCTGTTGATCCTCGCCGCGCCCGGCGCGTACCGGTCGCGGCAGGTGCTGGAGCTGTCGCGCCGCGTCAACCCGTCGCTCGACACGGTGGTCCGCACGCACAGTGGCGGAGAGCAGGCTTATCTGGACGCGATGGGCGTCGGCCGCACAGTCCTCGGCGAGCGCGAGATCGCGCTCGCGATGTCACACTACGCGCTCGTCTCCCTCGGCCACTCCGACGATCAGGCCGACGCGGCCGTGGAGTGGGCGCGCGAGGGCGTTACGTAAAGTCGGCCTACCGCCGCTTCGAGCGGGACGGGCCGGGGCGCTTTTTCTTGTCGAACCGCGCCGCCGGAAATTTCTTGCCGGGCTTCCCGGATTTCTCGTGCCTGTCGTACTTGTCGCGCTTTTTCTCGAATTTTCCGCGCTTCTCCGGCTTCTCCGGCTTCTCGCGCTTGTCGGCCATTTCGTACGACGCAGACTTCTTGTACGCGGGCTTCCCGAACGTCTTCGGCTTCGGCCCCTTTCTGTGCTCCTTGCGGGGCGCAGCCTCCGGCTCGACGCGGCTGATCTCCTTCTCGTCCACGTGTCCGAGCAGCGAGTCGTGCGCGACCTTCATTGCCGCGGCGGCAATGTCCATGAGATCGAAGTCGCCGGCCAGCGAGCCGAGCTCGATCACGTACTGGTCCAGATCTCCCGCGATTACGGCGTCGCGCACAGCCGCGCTAACCAACCCGACGCGCCGCGCGCGGAGATCCATCACCGTCGGCACCGGCTCGACTTTCATGGTCTGCCCGGTGAGCCGCTCGATGTTGCGCAGCATGCTGCGCTCGCGCGGCTCGGCTAGCGTGACCGCGGTCCCCTCGCGCCCGGCGCGCCCCGTGCGGCCGATGCGGTGCACGTACGCGTCCGGCGCGGCCGGAACATCGAAATTCACAACGTGCGACACGTGCTCTATGTCCAGCCCGCGCGCCGCGACGTCGGTCGCCACGAGCAGCTCGCACGTGCCGTCCCGGAACCGCTTCATCACGCGCGATCGCTGGTCCTGGGTCATGCCGCCGTGCAGTGCCTCCGCGGCGTATCCGTGCCCGCCGAGCTTCTCCGCGACTTCGTCGACTTCCGTGCGCGTCCGGCAGAACACGATCGCGGACTTCGGGTTCTCCATGTCGAGCACGCGGCCGAGCGCGGTAACCTTGTCGCGCCGCTGAACCATGTACACGAGCTGGCGCACGCGCGGCAGCTCGCCCGCGGCGACCCGCTCGCGCTCGATCGTGATTCGCTTCGGATTCCTGAGGTGCTTCTCCGAAAGCTTCGCGATGCGCGGCGCGATCGTCGCGGAGAACAGCGCCGTTTGCCGCTCCGCCGGGACCGCCGCGAGGATCGCCTCGAGATCGTCCGCGAACCCCATGTCGAGCATCTCGTCCGCCTCGTCGAGCACCAGCATCGCCACGTTGCGCAGGTCGAGAGTGTTCCGGCGGATGTGATCGAGCGCGCGTCCCGGAGTCGCGACCACCACGTCGACTCCGCGACGCAGCACGCGGAGCTGGGACTGAAAATCCTGTCCGCCGTACACCGGAAGAACCTGCACGCCAAGCTCGCGCCCGTACCGGTGGACGGCCTCCGCGACCTGGATGGCCAGTTCGCGGGTGGGGACGAGCACCAGCGCGCGCACGCCGGAGCGTCCGCCGCCGCCGGACTGATCAGCGAGACGCTGAAGCATCGGCAAGGCGAAGGCGGCTGTCTTTCCGGTTCCCGTAGCGGCCTGGCCGAGCAGGTCCCGCCCCTCGAGCAGCGGGGGGATCGCCATTCGCTGGATGGGCGTCGGCTCCTCGTACCCGAGCCCTTCCAGCGTTTTTTGCAGCGGCAGAGAGACGCCGAGCGCGTCGAAGCCGGCGGAGCTCTCGGGCAGGTCTTTCAATGCGGCCTCAGTAAGAGATCAACGTGTGAATGATTACTCCCCCTTCTCGCAATTAACCATCCACGGCGTCCCGAACCGGTTATCGTTACGGCTTGCGCACCACGGAAAGCGTCAGACTCGACGGAAACGCCCTCGAGCGAGGCCGTCAGTCAATGCCGATTCGCCCCTTCACCGCGGCGATGAGCGAGCGCGAGTCGTAGCCAACTCCGCCCTTGAAAACGGTCGTGACATTCCGAATGCCGGCCGGACCCGCGTTCAGATCAGCAGCGAGCACCACGAGATCCGCGATCTTTCCCGGCTCCACGGATCCCAACTGGTCGTACACGCCGAGTATCTTTGCGCCGTTTGCCGTCATGATCTGCACCGCTTGCGCGGGCGTGAACCCAGCTTCGATGAACAGCTCGTAATTGCGCTGATCGCCGAATCCGGGAAGCGCGCCGCCCACGCCGGTGGGATCGACGCCCGCCGCGAGCAGTCCGCCGGCCTCGAAGAACGCTTTCTCGAACGCCATTCCATTTCTCAAGGCCGCGACGGTGAAGCGACCTCCCGCGGAATCGATTTGGCCTCTGATCCTGAGATATGATTCGCGCACCTCCGGCGCCATCATCTCGAGCGTGCGCGCGTCCATGTTGTTCGGACGCCCCGCGATGAACGGCTCGTACACGGCGAGCGTCGATGTCATGGAGACTTTGCCGTCCAGCATCCTGCGAATGGTCGCCTGGGCTGCGGAGCCCGTCGGGTTGGCGGTCCCGGCGGTCACCTCCGCCAGGTTGCTCGCGGTGCACTGGTCCGGCGTCCGCTCGGGATCGAAGTCGGTGGCGGTGAACATTCCGTGCTCGAGGTTGTCGATCCCGAGCGCAACGGCCTCCTGGAAGCTCACCGAGCAGAGATGGCCCGTGACTTTCATTCCACGCTTGTGCGCTTCGTCGATCGCGGCCGCGAGGTCAACTCCGCGGATGTCGGTGTACGCCTTGAGCCAGGTCATGCCCTCGCTGCCCCAGTACGCCACGAATCGCCGCGCCGCCTCGGGCGACTCCACGATCGCCATGCTGCCGCCGCCGGGCGCGCCGGTGATGTACGGCGCGGTGAGATGGATGCGCGGCCCGGGGGTCCAGCCGCTGTCGATCGCTTCCTTCGCGTTGATCTCCGCGTACGGCGCGCGACCGCCCGTCGTGCGGATGGTGGTCACCCCCGACGCGAGGTACAGCCGCGGCGCTGTGTACGTCATCTGCGACGCGCGGCCGCCGGCGGCGGTGTAGAAAAGGTGATCGTGCATGCCGACGATTCCCGGAATCACCGTGTGCCCCGGCAGGTCGAGCACGGTCGCGCCTTCGGGGACCTGCACGCTCGACCTCGCGCCTACCGCGGCAATTCTCCCGTCGCGGATGATGATTGTCTGGTCATCCCTGGCCGGAGCGCCGGTTCCGTCTATCACCCTGACACGCGTGAGCGCGACGACGGGCGCGTTAACAGTGACGTACCGCCGCACCGCCGTGGACAACGAATCCGCTTGCTGCGCGGATAGCCCGGCGACGAACACCGGCGCCACGAGAGACGCGAGCGCGAGAGCAACGGAACTCAGACGGGAAAGCGGGCGCATCGCGTTCACTCCACGGTAAAGGCCAGCATCATGTCCGCCGAGAGGTGCTCGGCGATGTGGCAGTGTACCATCCACCGCCCAGGGTTCGACATCTCCACGAGAATATCCGCCGTAGCGCCGGCGGGTAGCAAGACCGTGTCCTTCCAGACGAGATTGTCGTTCATTGCGCCGTTGACCGCCAGCACCAGGAACCGCTGCCCGTGAATGTGGATCGGGTGCTGCATGGCGTGGAAGCTCTTTCGCTCGTTGGAGATACGAAGCTTTACTACTTCGCCAGCGCGGAAGCGCCAGTCGATGTCCATGTTCTCCTTGCCCGTCGCGGGATCGCGCAGCACCCAGGTGACCTGGCGCGCCGTCGACGCCCAGTTCATCATCGGCATCGTGCCGCTCCATTCGACGGGCGCGAAGTAGATCGAGTCGAGCTGCATCAACTGCTGGGTCACGAAGGGAAGGTCGCGCGTCCTGACCGTGAGGACGAGCGACTTGTCCACGGCGCGGTCGAAACGGGGTCGAAACCGATCGATCTCCTCCGAGGCGGCTACGTTCAGCCGCAACTTCCCAAAGCTCCCGCCAAGATCGGCCGCTACTTGTTCGGACGCGACGCGCACAGTTCCCAGCGTATCCGTCTCTGGAAAGAAGCGACCGAACAGGTGATCGAGCGCCAGCACTCGATTCACGATTGCCGCTTCGCCGGGCTCGTCGAACCGCACGTGCACCACGTACCGCTCCGCCGGACCGATGACAACGCTCTCGATCCACTCTTCCCGCTCGTAGTTCCCGACGTCGGAGCCAACGACCTTCATCCGCGCGCCCCCGACCGAGATGTTGAACGTGCGCGTGTTAGAAACGTTCGTGAGAAAGAAGCGGACGACCTCGCCGCGCCGAACGGAGATCGAATAGTCCGGCTCGCCGTTCACGAGAAAGAGGTTGCCGAAGCGGCCCATCAGCGCGTGGGTCGCCGCGTCGCGCCCGAACGGCACGAGCCCGGCGTCGCCGACGAGGAGGTCGTCGAGCATCAGGATCTCGTCGCGGTTCGCTTCACCGAACCAGTCGGCGGCTGGAGACCGGACCAGCAGGTTGCCGTATAGCCCGAGGTCCTGCTGGATGTCCTCGCGCACGTGCGGGTGGTACCAGTAGATCCCGGCGTCGGGGAAGCGGACGCGGTACGTAAACTTCCCGCCCGGCGGCACGGGCTCCTGGGTCAGTCCGGGAGTACCGTCGAAGCGATTCTCGAGCCGGATGCCGTGCCAGTGGATCGTCGAGGGCTGATCGATCTCGTTGCTGAACTCGACGACGATTTCCGCCTCCTGCCGCACGTTGATGAGCGGACCAGGATACTGTCCGTTGAAGCCGAACATCGTGTAGCTCTGTCCCTTGAACGTGCGGCGCACGAGCTGGGCAGCGAGCCGGAGCGTATCGCCGTCGTCGAGCTGTACGAGCTCGCGCGGGCGCGCTGCCGCGACGGTCTGTCCCTCCCGCGGCTGTGGCAAATACGGCTCGACATCGGGACGCAGCTCCATCTCCGCGGGGAGCATCTGCAGGCCTGGCGCCATCGGCACGGTGGTCCACGCAACTCCGCCCGTGCGCGGAGCGGCGTGGCCTGAATGCGCGTCGTGCTCACTCATTCGGTGCGAGGCCGCACTGTCCGCTGGCCCGGCGCCGAGCGCGAACTGAAGAACGTCGGGAGGGTGGAGCCGCGTTGCGGGCGACTGGCCGCGCAGCACGATTCGCCCGTCGGGCTCAGCTACTGCGGGCGACGGCTCCGCTGTTATGAGCACGACGAACTTATCGGCGTCGATCGTCGCGAGCACGTTCCGTCCGTCGCGTACCTCGCCAAGTTTCGTGAGCGGGTGCATGACAGGCGAGGCGAGCCAGGCGACGTACGTAGTGAACGCGCCAAGCGACGAGGGAGCGGGCAGGCCAGCGAGCGTCACGACCGGCTGGTAGCGGAAATTTCCGGCCGCCGAGACCGCAATCGTGAACGGTCCGGGGATGCGGCCGAGCTCGACGCGGCCGGAGACATCACGGATCCCCGGCGCGGCGATCAACTCGATGCAGTAGAGATCGCGGCTGGGTGCGAGCGGGGAGGGGGATTGGTCACATGGACGATCCTGCGCTACGGCCTGTCGCTCCGCGCGAACGCTTACCGCGGCCCCGCCGCGCCGGGGGTCGGCGACGCCGGCGAGCCGGCCGTCGGGAAGCACGAGTATCGTTTGCGTATCGCCCTGGTAGCCGCTTCGCTCCCGTACATTGTGGCCCATCGCGCGCAGCGCGGCAGCGACGTCCGGACGCATGCCCGCGCGCTCGTAATACAACGTGTCGGGCTGGTGCTGGTGGTGCAGTCGCGGCGCGCCCGTTGCGCTCCCGGCATCCATGCCAAAATCGACGACGTTCGAGATCATCTGCGCGACGGTCGTGATGATCGTCGGCCCGCCGGGCGATCCGGTCACGAGCTTTACCCGCCCCGCGGGATCGAGCACGATCGTCGGCGTCATTGCCGACAGCATGCGCTTGTCCGGCTCGATCGCGTTGGCGTCGCCCTGCACGAGGCCGAACTGATTCGGAGTGCCGGGCCTGGCCGCGAAGTCGTCCATCTCGTTGTTCAGGAGAAAGCCGGCGCCGGCGACGGTCACGAGATTGCCGTACAGCGAGTTGATCGTCGTGGTGACGGCGACGGCATTTCCCTGGCGGTCCACGATCGAATAGTGCGTCGTGTTCTCGCTTTCGCGGCGGCTCGTGCGCGCTCGCGGGATGACTCCGAGTCCGGGCTGGACCTGCGCCGACGGTGTCGCGCGGTCTGTGCGGATTTCGGCGCGCCGTTGCGCCGCGTACGCGTCGGAGACAAGCCGCTCCGTGGGTTGGGGCACGAATTCCGGATCGGCGAGATACTCGTTGCGGTCCGCGAACGCGCGCTTGACGGCTTCGGTCCAGAGGTGCACGTGGTCGCGCGAGAGGTAGCCAAGTGCGCGGAGATCGTAGCCTTCGAGGATGTTGAGGATCCCGGCGAGCGTGATCCCGCCTGAGGAGGATGGCGGCATCGAGATCACCGCGTGATCGCGGTACTCGAAAACGATCGGCTCGCGCCATAGCGCTTCGTACCGGGCGAGGTCGTCGCGCGTCATGATCCCGCCGCCGCGCCGCATTTCTTCTTCGATCAGCTCGGCGGTGCGTCCGCGATAGAAACCGTCTTTGCCCTCGCGCGCTATTCTGCGCAGTGTCCCCGCCATGTCGGGCTGCGCGAGCCGGTCGCCGACGCGTGGCGCGCGGCCGTCGAGGAGAAACGCCGAGGCAGTCGCCGGATACCGGCGCAGGCGCGTCTCGTACGACTGCAGCGAGTGCGCGAGCCGGGCGTGCACGACGATTCCGTCGGCGAGGGTCACGGCTGGCTGCACGAGCTCGGCCCAGGGAAGGGAGCCGAAGCGCTTGTGCGCTTCCCACATGCCCGCGACCGATCCCGGGACGCCGGCCGCGAGGTGGCCGACCAGCGCGCTTTCGGTTACTTCGCCGCGCGCGTCGAGGTACATGTCGCGGGTGGCCGCGCGCGGCGCTTTCTCGCGGAAGTCGAGGGCAGCCGTCCGGCCGTCCGCCATGCGGACGATCATGAATCCGCCGCCGCCGATGTTGCCCGCTTCAGGGTTGACGACCGCGAGCGCGAAGTGCGTCGCCACTGCCGCGTCCACCGCGTTGCCTCCGCGGCGGATGACCTCGGCGCCGACTTCGCTGGCGACGCGATCGGTCGTGGAGACCATTCCGTCCGCGCCGTGGGTGGTGATTATTTGCGCGGGTGGAAATGCCCAGCCGGCAGGCGCGCCGGCTGTGTCTCGAGCTGCGGGCCGCGCGCCGGGGTCAGGGGACCGGAGATTACCCGAGCATGCGGCTCCCGCAATCGATGCGACAACGGCTACGAGGACGGTCGCAGCGCGGATTCGTCCGGACGGAGTCATTCTTCAATGATAGCCCGCTGCGGCAACCGTTCCAATCGCTCCATGAATTCGTACGGGGAATCCAAGTAGCGAGCAAGCCGGTAGCGGGTGCGCCGGCATTCCAGTAACAACTCGTCACCGGCCACCCGTTACCGACATGCCTGTTACCTGGATTCCCCGTCCAAATCCCAGGAGCCAGCGGTGGGCACCCGCCGGTGTGTCAGCTCACTCGGATCCGGTGCGGCGGTCGTCCTTCTCCTCGGCCACTCCCTTGAACTTCGACTTGTCGGTCGTCTTCACGTCCATGATTTCGCCCGTTTCGGCATCGCGCTTGGCGTTGTGGCCGGACGGCGTCTCGAACTGCGTACGGTCGTCCACCGAGCCCTCTCTGTGTCCGTCGCCGGTGTTTTTCGCCATTGTGTCGCTCCTTGTGGGGGTAGGCACACGAATGACTTCACACTACGTGCCAGAAGGGACGACCGTGAAGGGGCCGACGGACAACGTGCGGTACATCATCGCGATCATGCGAATCTTCCCGACGCGGAACTAATCACTCGGGGGCGCGTCGTTCCGCGCCTCACGTGAGCGCCGCTCGTACGCGTTACTCAATCCGCAGATCCCGCGCTCCCTTCTCCGGTTTCGGGTAGCGCAGCTCCAGCGACGCGAGCGTATCGGCGATCGTGCGGGCGACGAGCAGGTTCCGGACATCGTTGTCGTCCGCCGGCACGACGTACCACGGCGCCCAGGGCGTGCTGCACCTGGTCAGGGCGTCGCGATAAGCGCGGGTGAACTCATCCCATTTAGCGCGATCTTCGAGGTCGCCGGCCCTGAACTTCCAGTTCTTGGTCCTGTCGGCGAGTCGTTCCTCGAATCTCTTTTTTTGCTCGTCGCGGGAGACGTGCAACATGAACTTGAGGATGACGACGTTATTGAACGAGAGCATGTGCTCGAACTCGTTGATCTGGTCGAAGCGTTTGGACCAGACTTTCTTGGGGACGAGACCACGCACGCGAACGACGAGCACGTCTTCGTAATGGGAGCGGTTGAACACTCCGATCGTTCCGCGGGCCGGGACCCGCGCGTGTATGCGCCAGAGAAAATCGTGGGCTCGCTCTTCGTCCGACGGCGCCTTGAAGCTGGAGAGCTCGACGCCCATGGGGTTCACGGCGCCGATGACTTTCTTGATGACGCCGTCCTTGCCGGAAGCGTCGCGTCCCTGCAGCACCACGAGTAGCGCGTACCGTCCATCGGCGTAGAACAGCTGCTGGAGTTTTTTCAGGCGGTCGGCCTGTTTTTCGAGCGCCGCCTCCAGCTTGTCGCCCGTGAAAGCGCCGCGCGGCGGGGCGGCGTCCTCATCGCGGAGTTTTGGGGGACGGTCGGTGGTTACGGGCTTCAGCTTCATGCGAGGTGTGGTTGACGTGAAGGCCGTGCCGCGGCGTTTGACGGGAGGCGCGCTAGCTAGCCCTCGGCCATGACTCCTCCCAAAAAGTGATTGCTTGTACAGCGTTTATGACTAGTCGCCCTTCTCGCAATTAACCATCCA
>JBPCJJ010000052.1:0-11011 GCA_051005405.1 Gemmatimonadaceae bacterium
GCGTACATCCGCTCACTCTGGATTGGAAACGTCCCCGAGTTATTGTCCGCGGCGCCGTGGATGAGGAGTATGGGCTCGTTGATCTTGTCCGCGTAATAGAACGGGGACATCGCACCGTACGTGTCGCGCGCCTGCCAGAACGTACGCTCCTCCGCCTGGAAGCCGAACGGAGTCAGCGTCCGGTTATAGGCCCCGCTGCGCGCGATTCCTGCGCGAAACAGATCCGAGTGAGCGAGCAGGTTCGCGGTCATGAACGCGCCGTACGAGTGTCCGCCCACCGCGATCCGGGTTCGATCCCCTACTCCCTGGCGAACTACCTCGTCCACTGCGGCCTTCGCGCCTGCTACGAGCTGCGAGATGTAACTGTCGTTGGGCTCCTTGTCGCCCTCGCCGATGATGGGCATCGTGGGACCGTCGAGGACTCCATAGCCCTGCGTGAGCAGGAACAGGTGGGACGTTCCCGCTGGTCGCACGAACCTGTACGGCGATCCCACCACCTGGGCCGCCGCCGCTGCGCTACGGAATTCCTCCGGATATGCCCAGAAAAGAAAGGGCAGCGGCCCCTGTGCCGGCGTGTACCCCGGCGGCAGATACAGTTTGGCCGACAGCTGCACGCCGTCGTCGCGCTTGTACGTGATCAGCCTGGGCTCGACGGAGGCGAACTGCGGCGCCGGATCGGTGAATCGCGTCAGCTGCGTCACCCTGTTGGCGCGGATGTCTCTCAGGAACACGTTCGGCGGATCCTTTAGGCTCTCGCGCTGCGTGACCACCTGCGACGCGCGGTCGTTCAACACCGCGACGACCGACTCGTAATACGGGGCGGCGGACCGCCACAGACGCTCGGTAGTGCCGGTGTTCAGGTCGATGCGATCGAGAAATGGCCTGTCGCCTTCAGCTGAGGCGCCCGCACCCTGCAGATAAGCGTACCGTCCATCCAGGCTCGTGAGCACCACCCGGCGCCCGAACCGTCCGCCGAGCACCGTGACGAAGGTTCCCGGATTGGCGTAGCGGTCCTCGGAAGAGCGGTCGAATACCACTCTCGGAGTAGCGCGCGGATCGCCGGGATTCACTGCCCATGTCTTGGTGCGCCGGGTTCTCCACCAATCCTCGTCGATGAGCGCGAGATCGGGTCGCGCCCACCGGATGGCGCCGACGCGCGACGCGACGTCGAGAAGGATCGTCGGCTCGCTCGTGAACGGCGCCGCCTGCATGAGAACGCGGTCACGCTTGTCGGCCGCCTTGGCCGGATTTCCCTCGTCCAATGCTTCAACCCAAACCAGAGTCGCCGCCGCGTCGGTCCGCCACTGCAGGTTGCGCATGCCTCGTGACACGGCGTCGAACGACGTGCCGACCTCATCCTGCAGCGGGAGCTCGGCCAGCGTTTTGACGACCGCGCCGCTCATGTCCCAGACCGAGAGATTGGTCGGGAAGCTCCAGACGGGAACGATGTATGAGTAGGGACGCTGAACCGTCGTGACCGCCAGGAAATTGCCGTCCGGCGATGGATCGACGGACAGGAAGACGCCGGGCCGGCCGATAGGTCTTACGATGCCGTCAGCCGTGACGATCGCGAGCTGGCTTCGTGCCAGGTAGTCCAACTGCTCTTCGTCGGAGGGCGTCTGGAGCAGATCCTGGTAAGTCCTGTTCGTCGCGGCGCGGCCGATCGACTGCTGAACCACGGGTCCCTTCGGGACCGAGAATCCAGTTGGGGCGTCGCCGCGGATCGCCGGAACGATTCGACAGAGGAGCCTGGACGAATCGATCCAGCTGCATGGGGCACCCATGGCCGCGTTCAAGCGCGCGGCGGATACCTGGCGAGCCGTGGCCGAGCTCACGTCGGCCATCCAGAGCGTCAGCGCCGTGTCGCTGGCCAGCGTGAACGCGACGCGCGCGCCGCTCGACGCCCACGTGACGTTGCCGACCCGAGCACCCACGGGCAGCGCGATGCGTCGCTCGGCGGCAGCTCCGCGCGCACCGATGCGCAGCAGACGCAGGCCCTTGTAGTAGGTAGCGCGGGATGCCGCATTAGCCCGCGGATTTATCCGCAATCCTGCGAGCCGGGCTTCCGGCGCGGCCAGCTCCGCGATCGACGGCATTTCGAAGCGCTCGGAGAGAAGCAGCGTGGTCCGATCCGGGCTCATGCTCGTCAGCGGCGTTCGCTCCGCGTCCAGTATCTGCGCGATCGGCGCCGGCGGCTGCCTGTAAGTGTCCTGGGCAGATGCGGGCGATGCGGGCGATGCGGCGACGGTGGCGAGAAGCGCGAAAGCTACGCGCGTGAGACAACGGGCCATGCGACGCTCCAACTGATGAAGGGGAACCCACAAATTACTGGCGGGCACACGGCTCACGGAAGGCGGACGCTAGCGCCTGCGACGCCTCTTCCGCTTCGGCTTCAGGATCGTACCCCTGCACTTCGGGCTCCCGCACTCGCACTTGTAAAGATCGACGTCGTCATTGTAGTTGCTCCACTCGTACTTGTCATCGTAGGTGAGCTCCACGTCAGGCTGGATGTTGTTCTTCGCGTAGATGAAAATTTTCTTAAGGCTAGGAATTTGAATCACACAGACAGTGCAGGGGAGCAGGCAGTTCGCTACGGAAGGGCGTGACGACCGCAGGACACTCGGCTTCTACGCGCAGGAACAGATCGGAGTGAATGACCGGCTGTTCCTCACCGGGTCCTTGCGGTCGGACGCGTCGTCGGCGTTCGGGTCCGACGAAAGGCAGCAATGGTTTCCCAAGGTCGGGGCGGCTGTCAACCTGTCCCAGTATGATTTCTGGAGCGGACTGTCCCGCTTTGCGAGCACGGCGCGCTTGCGCGCGGCCTATGGCAATTCCGGCGGCCAGCCGGCGGGCAGCTACGACCGGCTGTCGAACTACGTGTTCGAGCCGAGCGGCGACCGGTCGGGCATTGCCAACGCACCGCAGAGGGGCAATGAGCAGCTCAAGCCCGAACGGGCGGCGGAGCTGGAGCTGGGCACCGATCTCGAGCTGATCGGCGGAAGAGTCGGCGTCGAGCTGACGTACTTCAACAAGAAGGTCACCGACCTCATCCTGCCCAAGGCCGTGGACCCGACGAGCGGTTTCATATCACAGCTCGCCAATGTCGGCGAGCTGGAGAATCAGGGCATAGAGCTGCTCCTCCGGACGTTCAACGTGCGCAGTTCGAGCTTTACATGGAACTCGACAGTGACATATGCGAGCAACGACCCCAAGGTGACGAGGGTCAGTGACGGCGGCGCGTTCTTCATACCCGAGAGCTTCAACATCATCCGCGTCGCGGCGGGCGAGGCCCCCGGCCACTTCTTCGGCACCACGTACGTGCGTGACGCCCAGGGCAACGTCGTGAATGCGGCCGGCGTTCCGATCAAGGATGCATCGGGCAAGATCGTCGGTATTCCGGCGATCGGTCCCCGCACCGTCATCGGCAATCCGAATCCAACCGGATACTGGTCATTCATCAACGAAATCGGACTCGGCAGGTCGCTGAAATTCCGGGCGCAGCTGGACGGTGTGCGGGGCGGCGACATCTTCAACTTCGACCGGCGTCTCCTGGAGACGCCGGCGTTCGGCAGCGGCGCCGCGTACGGCGACGAACTGATCGGGGTGGTGCCGAAGGGCTACTTCCAGGCCCGCCGCAGCATCTTCGAGGAATACATCGAGGACGGGACGTGGACCAAGCTGCGGGAACTGGCGGTGACCTACTCCCTGCCTTCCAGCGTTTTCCGGAGGATTGGATCGCAGGGCGCGCAGATCACGCTCGCCGGACGGAATCTCAAGACGTGGACTGACTACACCGGCTGGGACCCCGAGACCAACGCCGGCGCGCAGCGGACTCTGGTGAGGGGTTTCGCCTTCGCCACCGTTCCGATTCCGCGGAGCGTTGCCCTGACATTCACAACCAACTTCTGAGCGGAGGCGACGACCATGACGACGAAATCCGCAATCCGCCAGCTGACGCGCCGCGCGATGCCGGCCCTGGCTCTGTCCGCCTCGCTTGGCGGATGCAAGCTCGACATCACCAACCCGAATGCGGCGACGCAGGAAAGTGTGCTCACGTCGGCGGCGGGTATCCGCGCTCTTGCCATCGGGATGCAGGGGCGCACCGGCAACGCGCTGGAGGAGAGCATCTCCGTTCCCGGCCTCATTTCCGGCGAGCTGGGGAACACCAGCGCCACGCAGTCCACGACGCGGGAGTTTCAGACCTTTCCGGTAGCCAGCTCCAATTCCGCGATCGAGGAGACCAATGTGGATCTCCTCGACCTGTGGGCGAAGAACTACGCCGTGGTGAAGTCGGCCAATGACATACTCGACAACATCGGACCGATCACGTTCGCTCCCGGCACGCGCGCCGGAATCGTCGGGATGGCGAAGCTGCACAAGGCGATGGCATACGGGCGGCTGATCGAGGCGTTCGAGCGCATTCCGCTGGACCAGGGCGCAGGTGCCCAGTTCGCGGACCGCGCCGCGGTGCTGACGGAAGTGCTTTCACTGCTGGCAGCGGCGAGGACGGATATCACGGGGGCGACCCTGACGACAGAGTTTTCCGGCTCCATTCTCGCGCCGGGATTCGACCTGCTAAACACGATCCGGGCGATGCAGGCGCGGTACTCCCTCGCCGCCGGCAACTACGACGCGGCGATCGTCTTCGCCAGCGAGGTGCCCGCCAGCGCTGCGTCCGCGGTGACGTTCAGCGCCACGGATATCAATACACTTGCCGACCTGTTCCACCGGTCGCGATTCTTTGGCGCCATCTCGAGCTACCGGACGAACGCCGAGGCCGGCGACACCCGTGTGGCCCAGTTCACGACGGCGACGGCGTTCGCGCCCCTCGGCGGCGCGGCGACGTTCCAGACGAACATCTTCCTCACGGACGCCTCGCCGATACCGCTCTTCTCTCAGGATGAGCTGACGCTGATCCGGGCAGAAGCGCTGGCCCGGCTGAACCGGCTGCCGGAAGCGATAATTCAGGTCAACATCGTCCGTGCGCGCGCGAGCCTCGGACCGAAGACCGCCGCCGACCTTCCCACACAGGCCGCCGTACTGGATGAGATTTTCAGGCAGCGAACCTACTCGCTTTTTGCGACAGGGCTGCGCTGGGCCGATCAGCGGAGGTTCGGCAAGATCTCGCTGGCCAAGGTCCGCTACCTGCCGTACCCGCTCCAGGTGAGGGCGACGAACCCGAACACGCCGGCCAATCCAGGGGCCTGAAGCGGCGGCGCTGCGATCAGCCGGCACCCGGACGTGAAAATGCAACGAACACGCTCGACGCCGCCAGACTGAGGCCGATCGCCACGGCGACCAAAAGCACGGCCGTCACCGAAGTCGCTCCCTGAAGGAATCCTGTCGCGGCAGCGAGGAATGCCGAGGCGGCGAGGATCACGATCGACTGGGAGACGACCGCCTGTCGGGATCGGCGACGGCCGAAGGCGGCGGCAAGGACACCGGCGGCAAACATGGTGGAGACGACAGCCATCCACAGCAGGCGGTGATCATCGCTTGTAGTGAGGGCGCGTATCAATCCCATCGCCAGGGGCAGCGCGCCGAAAATGCCGGCGATGGCAAGGCTGATCTTCTGCTTTGCTGTTCGCATCGTCATGGTCTCCCGCAGCATACGAGCGCATGCAGCTCGCCCGTTTACACAGCGCCTCGAATCAACCTACCAGACAACGCTACCGCGCGATACACCACCGACTCAACCCGGGTTGGGTACATCGCCGGACGTTACCTCCTCTGCCGAGGCGATCTCATCGGCCCACGCCCGGTCGTCCGCGTTCGCCTCGAGGGCCTCCTCGGTGGCGCCGCGCACCGGCTCGAGCGCGAGTTCGGTCAGCAGCGGAAAATGGTCCGAACCGAACGCCGGCAGCCGTTCGACGTGACACAGGGTGAAGTGTGCGCTATGAAAAAGGTGGTCCAGCGGCCACCGCATGTACCAACGACCGGCGTGGAAGGTGTTGAACATCCCCCGCCCCACTCGCGGATCGAGCAGGCCGCTGATCTTCCGGAACAGCCGCATCGTGGCCGACCAGGGGACGTCGTTCAGATCCCCGGCCACCACCACGGGCCCGTCCGCCTCGGCCACGCTGCGGGCGACAATGATCAACTCAGCGTCGCGCTCCGTCGAGTCGGCGTTCGCGGTTGGCCCCGGCGGGGCGGGGTGGAGGAAATGCACCTGGACGGACTCGCCCGACCGCAGGGTCACGAGCGCATGCATCGAGGGGACGCCGGGCTCGACGAGGAACGTGGTCTCGCATTCGGCCAGCGGCAAGGCGGAGTAGACGTGCATGCCGTAGCGATTGTCCAGTGGACAGCGGATGGTATTCGGGTAGTCCCGCTCAAGCGGCGCCAGCTGGTTCTGCCACCAGGTATCGGATTCCAGAGTTACCAGGATGTCTGGCCGGTGGGTCTCGACCAGGCCGATGAGGCCGGCAGCGTTCCGATTGGAAGTCAGCACGTTGGCGGTCATGATCCGGAGGCGGCGGCCGACGTCCGCCCCGGCGGTCTCCACTTCCACCGGGAAGAGCCTGGTGTGGGGGACGATCCACCAGGCCTGGTACGCCAGACAGGACGCCTGAATCACCAGCAGCCCCCAGAACATCGAAGTCATAGGGACCAGGAGGACGGTCAGCAGGAAAGTTCCCAGCATTAACACAGCCACTTGCAACCGCGCGAAATCCGTCACCCGAACCCACCACGCCGGATTGCGCCAGGCCGGCAGCGCAGACAGCGCCGCCAGCAGCAACGTGATGACGAGAACCGTCGTCACCCGACCAGGCCGAGCAGAGCCTTGGCCGCCACCAGTGGCCTGCCGGTACCACCCAGCCGGCTATGCGATGTCAAAACCATCAGGAGCTTCATTGTGTGCCCTTCGAGTGATTGAGGGAGACGCGTTCCAGCGGCGTGCTATTAGTATGCCTCGATGGCCGGGCAGTGGTCCCCGGGGGAAGCCTACCCAGGGTAACTTGATTACCATTGGCAATGGTTTGCGGGAAGAGATAGGATGGCAGCTGGATCCAAGTTCGTGGTTTACGCGGCCATCGCCGGCAATCTGGCGATCGCCATCGCCAAGTTCGTGGCGTCCGGCCTGACCGGAAGCTCGGCGATGCTCTCGGAAGGGATCCACTCTCTGGTCGATACCGGCAACGGCGGGCTCCTGTTGCTGGGCATGCGCCGGAGCCGGAAGCCCGCCGATGCTCTGCATCCGTTCGGGCACGGCAAGGAGCTCTACTTCTGGTCCCTGGTCGTCGCGTTCCTGATCTTCGGTGTCGGCGGCGGTGTCTCGGCATACGAGGGCATCCGCCACGTAATGCATCCGTTGCCGCTGGAGGATCCCACGTGGAGCTACCGAGTGCTGGGCATGGCCGCGCTGTTCGAGGGCATCGTACTCGGCATCGCTATCAACGCGTTCAGGAAGGCCAAGGGATCGAAGAGCGCCTGGCGGGAGATCCGGACCACCAAGGACCCGACCACGTTCATCGTGCTCTTCGAGGATGCCGCCGCGCTGCTCGGGCTGCTCACCGCCTTCCTCGGCATCTACCTGGGCCACCGGCTGGACGATCCGCGATTCGACGGCGGCGCATCGGTGGTGATCGGCGTGCTGTTGATGGCGGTCGCTGTGTTTCTCGCCCGGGAGAGCAAGGGCTTGCTGATCGGGGAGGGCGCCGGGCCGACGATGCTGGCCAGCATCCGCGCGCTGGCGGAAGCGGATCCGTTGGTCGAGCGGGTCCACCGCCCCCTCACGATGTACTTCGGCCCGCACACGGTACTGCTGACGCTCGATGTGCGGTTCGCCGAGGGGTTGTCGGTGGCGGAGTTGGGGGCGGCGGCGGCTCGCCTCGAGCAGCGCGTGCGGGAGGGACACCCGGACATCAAGCACATCTTTATCGAGATCCGCTCGGTGACGCCGGCATAACGTTGATTTCGCCGATGAGAATTTGGCCGGATGTCTGATCGGTCATGGGAAATCCTGCAATCGGAGATGCAGTATCTTCGTGGTTCAACACGACCGGGTGCCGATGTCGCCGTCTGTCGTTGCGAGACGATACGACCGTCCTCGAGTTGTAATATGCCGGGCAGTTCGGCCCTCCCTGAAGCTGGAGAAGCCCTAGTGCGTCACGAGGCGGGCCAGAAACACGCCGCAGAGGTGGCCGTAGCTGCCGGCTTCGCCGACCAGAGCCACCTCACCCGCTGGTTCCGGCGCGGCGTGGGGACGACCCCGCACAGGTGGCGGGTCAGCTCGCCCGCATGACCCGGTAGCGCGCGGTGGCCAGCTGGAACAGCCCGAACGCAATCAATCCCCGGGCAATGATTCCCCTGATGTGTGGCAAGCCGCGCGCTGCATTCTAGGGATTCTCGCGGAGAGGCGGATGGCCCGACCCCTCGGTCTCTCCCGATCCGTGCCTAACGAGCATCAGCTCGTACGCTTGTTCATCACGCTTCGCTGCGGGTTACCCTGCGAGATACAGAGACAGTTGCGCGGTGATCGACGAGAGCGCGCGGCGCCGCGACAACCAGGGAGCAATGCGATCCCCCGCCGCGCCGCTCAGCTACTCTTGCCAGCAGCCCGGTCGCTCTGGCTCTGGCCGATGCTCTGTAACTCCGCAGCCTCGCCGCTGCCCCCGTGCCCGCTCTGCCCCTGATGCGGGGAGCCGGCGTTCCCAGGCTGGTCACGCAGATCGCCTTGCACCGGGGGTAGCTGCCCGGAGCCGGGGACCGCGTCGCGCGACTGGGCCTCATCGAGTGCACTTGGTTCCGTTGGTTTGGGCGTGCTCTCATTTGTGCTCATCTCTCCTCCTTTCATCAGGGTGCAGGGGCCGCAAGTCGGTACCCACAGGGGTATACCGGGCAATGACCATGCCGAGTGACCGAGCAGGTCGGTTGGGCGGTGCCGGACTCGGCACCTGCGGACCCGCGGGACCCGCCCCTCCAGTTGGTGCCGAATCCGTCACTTTCAAGATCGCTACGCGACGAGCATTTTCTGCGAACCCGCAACCAGCTGTTGGTCTTTCAATAGGGAGACGAGCCACTCGCCAACTTCCACTCGCCAACTTCATAGTAGTGGATGAGCTTGTACCTGTCGGTGCGAACGCCGGCGCCTTCACGCCAGCGACATCGAGGAACGTCTCGGCCACATCGAGATTCATGACGAGATCTCTATTCGTTGATCCCGTGCGAACTACTCCCGGCCATTTTATCAGCAGCGGAGTGCGAAAGGACTCTTCATACATCCATCGCTTGTCGAACCAGCCATGATCGCCGAGGAAGAAACCCTGGTCCGATGAATAGACGACTATTGTGTTCTTCGCGAGTCCTGTCTCGTCGAGTCTTCGGAGCACGCGTCCGACCTGCTGATCGAGTGCCGCGATGACGCGCATGTAGTCGGCGATGTAGCGCTGATACTTCCACCGCGCGAGCGCTTCGGGCGAGAGTCCCTGTCTTCTCAGGGCCGCATTCTCGCTTGCATATGCAGAGTCCCACATCGCGCGTTGCGCGGGAGTGAGGTTATTCGGCGGCTCGAGCTTGAGGTCGCGCGCGACGAGGTCGAGAGCGATCTGCATCTCAGGGTCGCGCGCTGGCGACGCGCGTCCCGCCCCCTTGTCCGTAAACGTTGGTGGAATCGCAAACGTCGTGTCGCGATACAGGCGAACGAGGACGCTGAACCGGGGAGCACGCCCTACGCGCGCACCTCCGATCCGCGCGCCTCGGTGCGCGTCCGACGCAGGTGGTCCAGGATCTGGTCAATCACCGCGCGCGCGGTGAGGAGCGCGAGGATCCGCATTGATCCACCGTCTCGGTACCCGCGGTAGGGCCGTCGCGCTTGTCCGAGCCTGCTCCTGGCCGCGAGCGTCCTCGCACTCGCATGCACCGGATCAGCCCGCGAGCAACCGGACCACCCCACTCCCCCACCGGACCTTGCTCCGTTCTTCGGCGGGATCACCGGCACCTTTGTCCTCCTCGATTCGCGCACCGGGCGCATTGTCAGACACAACCCGGAGCGCGCCGCACAGCGCTCCATTCCGGCGTCCACCTTCAAGATTCCCAATACGCTGATCGCGCTGGAAACCGGTGTGGCTACCGGACTTCCCGCTCCCCTGGGACAGCGCAGCCGCACCGCGCCAGGGCTGGTAGCCTGACGTGTGGGCTCGCGACCATGTGCTGGCCACCGCGCTCCCGGCCTCGGCGGTGTGGTACTATCAGGAACTCGCCCGGCGAATCGGCCCCGACCGAATGCACGATTACCTGAACCGGTTCGCCTATGGCAACCGGGACATCTCCGGCGGAATCTACCAGTTGAGGCTAACCGGTGCCGCACGCATCTCGGCGAATGAACAGGTGGAGTTCCTCCGCCGCTTCCACGAGGGCGAGCTGGGTGTTTCGGATCGTTCCACACAAATCGTGAAGGAGCTGCTCGTGCTGGAGACCGGCACCGGGTGGACGCTATCCGGCAAGACCGGCTGGGCGGGGCTGGGCGAATCGGATGCGCCGGACATCGGATGGCTGGTGGGATATGTCGAGCGGGGTAGTGACGTGTACGTCTATGCTCTGAACATCGATATCCGCGAGAACAGCGACGCCGCCCGGCGGCTTGGCATCGCCAGGGCGATCCTGCGCCACCTGGATCTCATTGGCGACTCATGAACGACAGCGCGCGGGCTCCATCTCTGCCCGTGAGGGGCTCGAGCCTCCGCCGATAGTCGCGGCTGATCAGCACGCGACAACCTCCACGTCGTGCTTCGCGAAAGCAATGTCGGTCGTCATGATATGCAGCCGCTCGAGTTGTGCCTGGGCGATCAGCATGCGGTCGAACGGGTCGCGATGGTGGGCGGGGAGGGTACCGGCGGGAAGGGCGTGCTGGTGCGTGACATCGAGTGCAGCGCGACCATCCAGGAGCCACGCGTGAGTGTCAAGCAGAATCCGCATCGAACTCCGAGAGCACCGCAGGTGGCAACGGCGCATCGAAGTCGTCGCCTATCGTGATTCGGCCCGCCGCGAACCCCAGCTCGCGCGTACCCCC
>JBPCJJ010000053.1:0-20429 GCA_051005405.1 Gemmatimonadaceae bacterium
TGCACAACCGGCTCGGCGTCCGTGAAGCGCCCGAGGCTCGCGCGAGCGCGATAGTGCGCGGCACCATCCAGCGGTACGAGGTGGACATTCCGGTCGCGTACAGCGCCGACAATCGCGCCACGACCACCGCGCTCCGCATGCTGCAACTTGTCGTCGATCTCGAGCTCGTGGATCAGGTTACGGGTCAGACGCTATGGGAGCGGAAAGGGCTCTCGACCGAGGCCAAATACGAGGAGCGGGGCGAGCCCGCCGCGAGAAAGGACGCTATCCGTCGCGTGGTCAACGCCCTCGTGGAAGGCGCGCAGTCGCAGTGGTGACCCGCGATCCAGTCAAGGCTACCACGCCGTTTGATCCATCTCGAAAGATCTTGAACTGGCCGGAGGCCGCGACCTGGCGCGACTCGCTCGCCGGGCCGCTGGTTTTCACCAACGGGGTCTTCGACCTGCTGCACCCGGGTCATATCGAACTACTCGCGGCGGCGCGTCGCGAGGGCGCGGCGCTGCTCGTGGGCCTGAACTCGGATGATTCGGTGCAGCGGCTTAAGGGCCCGACGCGCCCCGTGCGAAGCGAGGGTGACCGGGCGCTGGTCCTTGCCGGATTGGAGTCCGTTGACGCGGTAGTGGTATTCGAGCACGACACGCCGCTCGAGCTGATCCGCCACCTTCGCCCTTCGGTGGTCGTGAAGGGCGGCGATTACCGGGTCGAGACCGTCGTTGGTGCTGAAGACGTGGCGTCCTGGGACGGCCGCGTGATCATCGTGCCCTTGAGGGAAGGCCATTCGACCACGGGCACGATCGAGGCGCTGCGGCGCGCCGGGCCCGCCTGAGCCGCGCAGGTTGCGAGTGAGCGATCGCGTACTGCTGATTGCGACGCGGAGCGAGGACAAGATGCGTGAGATAGTCCCGCTCCTCGCCCACCTGCCGGCGAGATTGCTCAGCCTGCGCGATGCAGGCATTCCCGCAACGGTCGCCGAGGACTCCATCGAGCGGTTCGAGACGTTCGAGGAGAACGCCGCGGCCAAGGCGCGGTATTTCTTCATCGCGAGCGGCGGGACGCCGACCGTGGCGGACGACTCCGGCCTCGTGGTCCGTGCGCTGGGCGGCGCGCCGGGCGTTCGCAGCAAGCGGTGGTCGAATCGCCCCGAGCTCGACGGCATTGCGCTCGACGAAGCCAACAACGGCCACCTGCTCGGGGCTCTTGCCGGGGTCGCCGACCGACGCGCCAGCTACGTCTGTGTCGCCGCGTATGCCGACTCTTCGAGCGCGCTCGCCGCGCGCGGCGAGACAAGCGGAACGATTACCGCCACGGCCCGCGGGAGCGCAGGCTTCGGGTATGACCCTTATTTTCTCTCTGACGATCTCGCCTGCACTTTCGGCGAGGCCGATCCTGCAGACAAGAATCGCGTGAGCCATCGCGGGCGAGCTTTTAGGAAGCTTGCCACGGAGCTTGGCGCTGTTCTTGGCCACTAGTCACTAACCACCCACAATTGCCTCGAACACGCGTCACACTCCATCTGCTCATCGCCGCGTCGCTCGTCTCCTGCGCCCCGCTCCGGAGCGCCCCCGAGCCGGCGATCAACGTGCTCGTGTACAACATTCACGCCGGAAAAGACGCCAAAGCTGTGCCGAACCTCGCACGCGTCGCAGAGATCGTCAGGGCGACCGGTGCAGATGTCGCGCTGCTACAAGAGGTGGACATCAATACGCTGCGATCGGGGCTCGTTGATCAAGCCGCCGAGCTCGCGGATCTGACCGGACTGCGCGATGTCTTTGGAAAAACGCTCGACTACGACGGCGGTGAGTACGGGATCGCCGTGCTCACTCGCTGGCCAGCCGTGCACGACACGCTGTTTCGGCTGCGCGTCACGCCCCGCCAGGAACGCGCGGGCGGGTCTTACGAGCCTCGCGGAGCGCTGCACGTGCTGATCGCTACTCCGTACGGGCCGCTCCACATTCTCAACACGCACCTCGATCCGTCCGCGGACGACCGGTTCCGAAGGCAGGAGGCGGCGACGCTGCTAAGAATCGCCGGCCAGCTACGGAGCAGCGGGGAGCTGGTCTTCATCGGCGGCGATCTCAATGCCAATCCAGATTCACCGGTGCTGGCCATGTTCACCGAAGCAGGGTGGACGGACGCATGGGTGGGCTGCGGCGAGGGCGATGGAAAGTCGTACCCTCAAGACACGCCTGTAAAGCGGATCGATTACCTCCTGCTCGGAACCGGTGCGGCGTGCGCGCGAGCCGAAGTTCTCGCGACGGACGCATCGGATCACCGGCCGATAATCTTTCGGATCAGGATGAGGCCGGGCCGATCATCAACTGGCGCCGCTGCCGATGATTCCTCCGCGCGGACCTACCTCGGCGCGTCCAAGCCCGGCGAGGACGCTCTTCTCACCGGCGAGGAGCGGCGATGGGTGGAGCGCACCCTTGCGCGTCTCACGCCGCAGGAGCGCATAGCGCAGCTTGTCATGCCCTGGGTCGGGGGCGAGTACGCCCCGATTGGCTCGCCGGAGTTCGAGCAGGTTCGTAGGTGGGTGGAGGAGGACAAGGTCGGTGGGCTGATCATGTCCATCGGAACTCCGCTCGCCTACGCCGTCAAGCTCAATGAGCTCCAACGGCGCGCGGAGGTCGCGCTGCTCGTTGCGTCCGACATGGAGAACGGCCCGGGTATGCGCCTCGGCAACATCTACGCGTTTCCGTCGCTGCTGCCGCAGGGCGGGGGAACGGTATTCCCGCCTGTCATGGCGCTGGGCGCGACGCGATCGCCGGAGCTCGCGTACGAGCTGGGTCGCGTGCTCGGGGTCGAGGCCCGAGCAGTCGGCGTGCACCTCGCGTTCGGGCCCGTCATGGACGTGAACTCCAACCCGTTGAACCCTGTCATCAACACGCGCTCTTTCGGGGACAACCCCGCGCTGGTCTCGCTGCTGGCGTCCGCATACATTCGCGGCGCGCGATCGACGGGCCTGATGACGACCGCTAAGCATTTCCCGGGTCACGGAGATACCCGGGACGATTCGCACATTTTGCTCCCCACGATCGACGCGAACCGCGCGCGCCTCGATTCCGTCGAGCTGGCTCCGTTTCGCGCTGCTGCTGCCGAAGGGATCGACGCGGTAATGACCGCTCACATCGCCGTGGTGGGTGTCGAAGGGACCGAAGCACCTCCGGCTACGCTGTCGAGCAACTTCATGACGGATGTTCTCAGGACCGAACTTGGCTTTCGCGGGCTGGTCGTCACGGACGCGATGACAATGGGCGGGATATCCCGGCGCTACGGAGCGACCGAGCCGCTTGTGATGGCGATCGAAGCGGGAGCCGACGTGCTGCTCATGCCGCGCGACGTATCCGAGGCGATCGAGACTGTGGCGTCCGCCGTGTCGTCGGGACGGATCACGCAGGAGCGGATAGACCGGTCGGCCCGAAAGATCCTGGAGCTGAAGGTCAAGGCGGGGCTGCATCGCGGCCGGCTCGTGAGCGTCGATGCGATACCGCGCATCGTGAACACGCCTCCGCACGCCGCGGCCGCAGCCGAGATCGCCAAGCGGTCGATCGTGCTCGCGCGGGACAGCAAAGGCACTGTGCCGCTTCGGAGCTCGCCGGTTCGAATTCTCTCCGTCACCTTCGCCGACGCGAGCGACCCCATAGCAGGGCGGGTTTTTGACAGGATGCTTCGCGAGGGTGGCCACTCGATATCGGAGGCCCGCGCGGACAATCGCACGACTCTGGCGGAGTACGGGCGGATCACGGCGCGGATGGACTCGGCTGATGTCGTGCTCGTCTCGGTGTACGTTTCGCCTCGCGATTTCGCGGGTACTGTTGGCGCTGAGCCCCGTTTCTCGCGTTTCGTGCAGCAGACAGCGGCACGCAAGCGCCCGGTGGTTGCCGTTTCGTTCGGCAGTCCCTATCTGCTGAGCTTCTTTCCGAACGTGCACGCTTACGTGCTCGCCTGGGGCGGGGCGCCCGTGAGTCAGGCCGCTGCCGCGCAGGCAATCCTCGGGCGCGCGGCGATCACCGGCAAGCTGCCTGTCTCGATACCAGGTCGAAACCGATACGGAGACGGGATCATGCGCGAGGCGCGCGCTATCCCCGCCTTGCAACCGGATTGAAACATGACGCATGACCAGAGTGCATCCGAGCGGCCGCCGCGTCCGCTCGTCACGATCGACGAGATCAAGGCCGCAGCGAAGGTGCTCCAGGGGGTGGCGGTGCGAACGCCGCTTTTGCGCGACGACATTGTGTCTGATCGCGCGGGCGTCCCGGTCTGGCTCAAGCCGGAAGTCCTGCAGCGAAGCGGCACTTTCAAGTTTCGCGGCGCTTACACTTTTCTGAGCAGGCTCGCTCCGTCCGCGCGGGCGCGAGGAGTAATCGCGCCTTCGTCCGGGAATCACGCGCAGGGCGTCGCGATGGCCGCCAGGGTACTCGGGGTGCCTGCGACGGTGGTCATGCCGGAGACGGCGACCCAAGCGAAGCGGTCTGGCGCCGAGCGTCTTGGGGCGAAGGTGATTCTGCACGGCACGACGTCGCACGAGCGAACCGAGCTCGCGCACAAGATCGCGGAGCGAGACGGATTGACGATCGTGCATCCGTACAACGACGACGCAGTGATCGCCGGGCAGGGGACAGTGGGCATCGAGATCCACGAAGATCTCCCTGACGTCGAGTCGGTACTCGTGCAGGTGGGCGGGGGAGGGTTGCTGGCCGGCATAGCCGTAGCGATAAAGGCGCTGTCGCCGGCTACGAGGGTGATCGGGATCGAGCCCGAGCGCACTCCCAAGCTCTCGCGGGCCCGTGACGCCGGGAAGCCCGTGCTGCTGGAGCACCAGCAAGGCCTCGCCGACGGGCTGTTGGTCGCGGAGATCGGGGACATCCCGTTCGACCATCACCAGGCCTACGTCGATGAGGTGGTTACCGTGGGTGATGCGGATATCGCGCGCGCCATGCGCCATCTCCTCGATCGCGCCAAGCTGGTGGTCGAGCCGAGCGGCGCCATTACGGTGGCGGCGCTGATGACCGGGGCCGTTCGCCCGAAGGGTCCGACTGTTGCAGTTCTGAGCGGAGGTAATATCGAGTGGGAGGGACTTGAAAAGGTGTTTGGTGACTAGTCACGTTTGGAGGTCATTCATGTCGGCTGCACTGCGCACGACCGGAGTCATTGCGATCCTTCTTGCATCGGGCACCGCTTGCTCCGCTATTCGAACCGCGGCGGATCGTGTCGCTTCTGCATCCGTGGATTTCGCTGACGCGTCCGGCGCCGCGCGCGGGACCGGCTTGCTCTGGCAGGATCCGCTCGGAGTCGTGCACGTGGATTTGCAGCTCGTTGGACTGCCACCCGGGGCGCACGGAATTCATTTTCATTCGGTTGGACGGTGTGATGGTGATTTCACTTCGGCTGGCGCGCACTACAATCCCACGAATCGCAACCATGGGCTGAGCGCTCCGGACGGGCCGCATGCGGGGGACGCGCCGAATTTCACGGCGGGCGCGGACGGGCGGGCGCGCGTTCAGTTCACGACCGATCGCGTGAGCTTGACCGCTGGCGCGGCCACGCTTGCCGATTCGGACGGCAGCACGATCGTCGTTCATGCCATGGCCGACGACCATGTGACGGATCCCTCAGGGAACAGCGGCGCGCGGATAGCCTGCGGCGTCGTCCGGGCTCCCTGAGGGGCGCCGGTCTATTGCGCGCAGGCGGCGCGAGCGCGCTGCTCGTGCGCGGACATGTAGATCGCGACCGCGCGACCTTTGCGGTTCGCGTCGCCGGTGCCGAGTGCTGCGCCGATGATCTGCACGGTTGTCGCTGAGGTCACGAGCGGATCGACCACCATTCCGTTGGCGCCGACGGCTGCCGCGCGCTGCTTCATGCGCCGCAGCATGTCTTCGTCGTCGGTCCAGACGGAATTTCCTTTGGCGGTGATGAGAGCCACCTCGTAGTAGTTGCTGGGCACCTTCGAAAAGCCGTCATAGACAGTAATTGCCGCCACGCACGTCGCTGGAAATCTGTGCTGCGGAGCCGTATTGGTGGCCTTGACGCCGCCGCAGGCCGCGACGGCCAGGGCCGTGGCGATGATGGTGCCGATTCTGAGTTTCGGGTGAATGGGCATGGCTGTCATTCCTCGCTCGTGGGGTTGCGTATCGAGGCGATACTTTGCAAGCACGAGGCCGCAAAGTCCTCAATCCGCAATCGCAGGTGACCGTCACTGGAATTGACCCACTAGCGGTCAGTGGTGCGCCTGTGAAAGCCGCGATCGCGCACTTAACTTTCGGTGTTCATATCGCGGGGCGTAGCGTAGCCCGGTATCGCGCCTGCTTTGGGAGCAGGAGGTCCCCGGTTCAAATCCGGGCGCCCCGATGAGTTCAACTAGCGGCCCGACACGCTCTTACGGTGTCGGGCCGTTTTTTTCCTTCAGAATAAGTGGGCCACTTTGTGTGTCCCTTTGTGTGTCCCTTTGTTGGGTTTTCATGTACCTGTTGCGCGATCCGTGACCTTCCGCGTCTCGCTCATTACAGCGAGCATCGTGTTCGCGTCCGCGGCTTGGTAGCGCGTGAGCAGCGTCCGAAGCAGTCGGCCGGAAAACGGGTCTGGACAAACCTTTCCATCCAGCCGCATGTTTCCGCGGCATCATCGAACGGTTTTCGATTTTCGGGATTTCGAGTAAACGCGGCCGGAAACCATTTCTTCTTTCCTTGTCCCTCGGGGGGTATGACGTCATGTTGCCATGGACCAAATTTCGCCCGCTCGCGCTGGTTTTCTCAGCTACCTTTCTCGCGTTAGCGTGTGGAGGAGGGGATTCACCAACAGGCCCGAGCGCAACACTCCCGGGAGTGTGTTCGCTGAGGACGGTTAACGGCTCGACGTTGCCTGTAACGGTATTTCAGTCAGGCACGTACTCGCTGCGCATTACCGCTGGGAGCATCACCATTAATTCCGGTACCACCTTCAGTTCAAGTGTTAGCTACACGGAAACCGAAGCCGGTCAGACATCGAATACGACAAGCGTCTGCACCGGCACGTACACCGTGAATGGAAACAGTGTTTTCTTCTCGGAAGCGTTTTCCAACAATGATGATTGTGGTGGAGATTACACTGGATCATGGAATGGATCCAACGATCTCACTGTCGCCTTCGATGCAAGTTTGCAGGCAGTGTTTAGGCGGTAGAAGCTCGTCCCGATCGCAGATAAGAGAAGGCCCGTCAGGGAGTCATGCTGAAGGGCCTTCTCATTTATCGCAGCAGGTTGCTATGATGTTCGCCGTTATCGGCGCAGAACGGTGCGGCTAGTCGCGTTATGGCTTCCATCCCCTGACGTCTGCCCTTTCATCCGTATAGACCGTTATCGGTGTTCCCTGCGGATACTCAATCTCTTGACCTTTTCGGAGCAAGAACAGCGGGCTCACGATCAGCGCGAGGGCAACGGTGTTTCCGGTGCGGCTGTCGGCTTCCGCTTGGCGTGTCGCGCGGAGCCGCGCGGTCGAGCCGTCCACGGCGTTGGTTAGTGTGCAATCCTGCTTAGGGAGCAGGAGGTCCCCGGTTCAAATCCGGGCGCCCCGATAGTATCTGACGCGGCCCCGCGTGCCTTTTGCACGCGCGGGCCGTTTCACCAGGATCACACCACCAGCCAGGGGATTTCATGAACAAGACAGGCGTGCTTTATTACACCGCCGGCGCTCTGGCGCTGGTCGCCGGGCTCGTTGTTATTTTTTCCGAGGGATTCATCCGGGATGAATACGGCAAGCTTGCGTTCTACTTCGTGTGGGCAGCGCTCATGATGTGGCTGGGCTACCGGCAGACGCGAAGGGCCTCATAGCGAAAATGCGGTGGACATGACAGCCAGTTACGACCCCGTTTTTGTAGTTCTCTCCGTCATCGTTGCGATCCTGGCATCGTTCGCGGCGCTCGATCTCGCGGGCCGGGTTCGGTCCGATGCGGGCGTAACCCGCCTCGGTTGGATCGCCGGCGGCGCGACCGTCATGGGTCTCGGCATCTGGAGCATGCACTTCGTGGGTATGCTCGCTTTTCACCTGCCGTCACCGATCTCGTACGACGTTCCGCTCATGCTGCTGTCTGTGGCCGTGGCCATCGGCGCCTCGCTTCTCGCGCTGGTTGTCATCAACAGGACCGAGCTCGGCGTGCGGACAATTCTTCCGGCCGGGGTGCTGATGGGATTCGCCATCGCCGGGATGCATTACATCGGTATGGCGTCGATGCGCATGGACGCGCGCATCAGCTACGAGCCTTCTCTGGTCGCGCTGTCGGTGGCGATCGCCATTATCGCCTCGCTGGCCGCGCTATGGCTCGCGTTCCGATTTCGCTCGGATGTCTCGGCGAGAGGCGTCCTGCTGAAAATCCTGAGCGCCATGGTGATGGGCGTCGCAATCTCCGGAATGCACTATACGGCCATGGCGGCCGCCCGATTCGCTCCAGGCCACGTGATGCCGCCGTCGGCGCTCTCGATCAACGCCACCGGAGAGCTAGGCGGCGCGATCGTCGCGATCGCGATCGTCATGATCATCCTGGCCCTGATCGGTGCGGTCATCGACCGGAGCGTACAAGCGAGGGCCGCGTTTACAGGAGAGCTGTCGGAGCGAGCGGCCCTCCTGGAGAAGAGCGAGCGGCAATACCGGCTCATCGTGGATACGGCTCTCGACGGCGTCGTTACCATGAGCGAAGCCGGACTCATCACCGACTGGAATGCGCAGGCGGAACGAATGTTCGGATGGTCTCGCGCGGATGCGGTTGGGCAACGCATGGCCCGGATGATTATCCCCGAGAAATATCGGGACGCCCACGAGAGGGGATTGGCGCATTTCCTGGTGACCGGCGAAGGGCCGGTGCTCAACACCCGGATCGAGATTACCGCGTTGCGGCGGGACGGTGCGGAGTTTCCGGTGGAGCTCGCTATCTCCCCGGCGCGAGTCGGCTCGCAGTGGACGTTCAGTGCGTTTCTTCGGGACCTCACGGAGCGCAACGAGTCGGCGGCGGCGTTGGCCGCCGGCGAGCAGCGATACCGCCAGCTCTTCGAGAACATGCCGATCGGGTTGTATCGAAGCTCGCCAGGCGGGCTCTTGATCGATGTGAATCCCGCCATGGCGTCGATGCTCGGCTACGCCGACCGTGCGTCGTTGCTTGCCACGCCCGCAACGGCGTTATACGTGGATGCGGCCGACCGCGCGCGGTGGAGCGCGGCGATGGCGGATGCCGGATTCGTGCGGAATTTTGTCGTCCGCATGCGGAGGGCCGACGGCAAGGAGATCTGGGCGCGGGAAAGTACGCACGCTGAGCGCGGGGCGGATGGTGCGATTGTGCTGTGTGAAGGTTCCCTCGAAGATATCACCGAATCTCTGCAGGCAGAGCGACTTCTTCAGGCAAGCGAGCGGCGGCTCACGCAGATCCTCGAAGCGGTGCCCGTCGGCATCTTCGTAGCGGACGCGAGCGGGTATCTCGTTCTCGGAAACGACGCGGCCAGAAAGATTTTTGGACGCGGCGCTCTTTCCGGTCTCCCGATCAAGGAACATACGCAGGTGTATAGGGAGTACGTTGCCGGCACGGACGATCTGTACCCGGCTGAACGAACGCCGTTAGCGAGGGCACTCGCGGGCGAAGTTGCTTCGGCCGATGATATCGAGATTCATCGGGATGACGGGGTCATTTCACTGAGCGTCCAAGCCGCGCCGATTGTTGATAGCGAGGGAACGATAACCGCTGCGGTAACAGTTTTCACGGACACTACCGAGCGAAAATCGCTGGAGTCGCAGCTTCGCCAGGCGCTCAAGATGGAGGCGATCGGTCAGCTGGCCGGGGGCGTTGCCCACGACTTTAACAACCTACTGACAGTCATCCTGAGCACCGGGGCGATGCTCCTCGAAAGGATGGCCCCCAGCGATCCGGCGCGGGAAGACGTGCGGGAGATTAATGCGGCCGCAGATCGAGCTGCGGGGCTCACCCGGCAGCTGCTTGCGTTCAGCCGCAAGCAGGTGATGCAGCCGCGAGCGATGCATATCAATCTGGCAATCATCGAGATCGAGAACATGTTGCGGAGGCTAATCCGCGAAGACATCGAGCTTTCGACGGACCTTGATCCTGAAGTCGCTACCATTAGCGCCGATCGCGGCCAGATCGAGCAGGTGCTGGTGAATCTCATTGTGAATGCCCGTGATGCGATGCCCAACGGTGGGCAACTGACCATCTCTACTGCGAACGCATCGCCTCCGGAGAAAGCTGGCGCGGATGCCGGCGGGAGTGCTGATAAGGCCTATGTAAGGATTGCTGTTACGGATTCTGGCGTCGGCATGTCACGCGAAGTTCAGGAGCGCCTCTTCGACCCGTTCTTTACCACGAAGGAGCCTGGGCAAGGGACCGGACTCGGGCTTGCCACCGTGTACGGCATAGTCAAGCAATCTGGCGGTCAGATTTCCGTAAGCTCGCACCCGGGCCGAGGAACGCGGGTCGAGGTTTACCTTCCCCGCTCGACTCCGGCGTTGCTGGAGAACGAAGCGGGCAAGGGTGCAGGAGCGGTCCCTCGCGGCGAGGAGACGATACTTCTTGTCGAAGACGACCCGAGCCTTCGTACTTTGGCTGCGCGCGTTCTGAGAAAGTACGGGTACGAGGTGCTTCCGGCGCAGGACGGCGCTGAGGCTCTGGCGCTCGCGGCCGACCCTGGTACACGGATCGATGCGGTGGTCACCGACGTCGTAATGCCTGGCATGAATGGCAGAGAGGTGGTCGAGCGACTGCTGCAGTTGCGTCCAGGGATCGCGTACCTATTCATGTCCGGCTACACCGATGATGACATTCTCAAAGACGGCGTCCTGCGCGGGGCAGCGGAGTTTCTGCAGAAGCCATTCACTCCGGATCAGCTCGCGCGGAAGGTTCGTAACGTGCTCGGCGGAAGGAGCTCGGAGGTCCACGCTAATGCCGCAGCGACGCTTGGTGCAGACAGCGCGCGAGATACAATCTGAGACCGAGCTCAGGCTCGCGGGACTCAAATGACGGCTAAGTCTACGCGATCGGTCCTGCCAGCGCTGCGGCTGGCGTGAGCGCAGCGCGGACCTGCCTCACCAGTTCGGCGGCTGTAAACGGCTTCTGCACGAATGGGAGGCCGCGATCGAAGCCGGCCTTGTGAGCGATCGACTGCTCGGTGTAGCCCGACATATACAGAACCGGCAACTCTGGTGCGAAGCTGCGCAAGCGCGCGAGAAGCTCCGGGCCTCCGCATTCAGGCATGACGACGTCGGTGATGACGAGGTCGATCTCGCCAGTGTGCCGCATGAACGAAGCTTCAGCCTCCGTCCCGTTCGACGCCCCATACACGCGGTATCCGGCGTCGGTGAGAATGCGAGCGGAAAGGTCGCGCAGCGCGTCCTCGTCCTCGACAAGTAGCACGGTTTCCGTCGCCGCATTGGCTTGCGCAACCGCCGGCTCCTCGACTGACGCCGACACGCTCTCTTTCGACTTAGGCAGATACACTTTGAACGTAGTCCCATGGCCGGGTTCGCTGTATACCCATATGTGGCCATTGGACTGCTTCACGATTCCATAGGAGGTGGAAAGGCCGAGTCCGGTTCCTTCGCCTGTTTTCTTCGTCGTGAAGAACGGCTCGAAAAGCCGCTTCTGAGTCTCCCTTGTTATTCCCGTCCCGGTGTCGGTGACGGCGATCATTATGTACCGGCCCGATACGATCTGCTCATCGTGGAATGGCGAATTCTCCAGCTCCGCCTCCGATGTCTCGATCAGGATCGTCCCTCCCTCCGGCATCGCGTCCCTTGCGTTGACGGCCAGATTCATCACGACCTGTTCCAGTTGCCCGTGATCGGCGAGAGCCGGAGCAATATCTGGCGCGAGCGCAAGGTCGATCTTGATGTCCGCTCCGATCAAACGGGCCAGCATCGCCGTCATCCCGGTGACCATGCCGTTTACATCAACCGGAACGGTGTGAAGCACTTGCTGGCGGCTGAACGCAAGGAGCTGTGTAGTAAGGCCGGCGGCACGCCCTGCCGCCTTGATAATCTCTCCGACGTCCTCCGCGTGCTGGGTCGGCAGGTCCGAATCCGACGCGATAAACTCGGCGAACCCTGTTATCGCCGTCAGCAGATTATTGAAGTCGTGCGCTACTCCAGAAGCAAGGCGACCGACCGCTTCCATCTTGAAGCTTTGCTGGTATTGCGCGTTCAGGGACCGGCGCTCGGTGATGTCCTGGATAATACCCATTCCGCGCAGCGGGCTGCCTTGCTCGTCGAGTTGAACCCGACCTATGGCGTTGAGCCAGCGTACCGCGCCGTCATCCCAGATCGTTCGGTAATCCACCGAAAAATCGCTGCCGGACTTCACCGCGTTGAGAACGATGTCTCTCACAGAATCGAGATCATCCGGGTGAATACGGTTAAAGACTCCGTCGAAGGTCCCGCTAAACGTTCCCGGCTGAACGCCGTAATGGGTTTCGACGATCCTTGACCACTGCACGCGTCCAGTGATCAAGTCCGCATCCCACGTCCCGATACCCGCGGCCTCGAGCGCGAAACGGGTGCGTTCTTCCGTCGCTTGCAACGCTCGGGCAATCCGATTCCGGTCAGTGATGTCGGTGCCCGAACCGAGCAGCCCGATCACATCCCCGAACGCGTCCCTCAACGGCGTATTGCGCCACTCGATCAGCCGTTCCTCGCCTGATTTCGTGAGAACCTCGTTCTCGCCCGTGGAGTCGTCACCCTCCAGCACTTCACCAAGCCGCTTCAGAACGGCGGCGCGTACCCGCGCCGGGACGCACGTGTCGAACCAATCACGTCCAACAAGCTCGTCCGCCGACCATCCAAGTACGGAGCAAGCGTACCGGTTCACGAGCGTAATTCGCCCGTCTCCATCCAGCGCGACCAGGAAGACCGCCGCCGTGTCGAGGTACAGTTGTGCGCGGTCACGTTCATACTTAAGAGCTACGTCAGAGAGACGCAAAGCCGCAGTACGCGTGCGCACTTCGTTCTGTAACACGTGCCCCTGGCGTAGGTGAAAGTCGCCATAGGACTTAAGCCGGAGCAGGTTCTTCACCCGGACGAACAGCTCGGCGCGGCCAACCGGCTTCGTTAAAAAATCTTCCGCTCCCGCGCTCAGTCCATGCATCCGCGCGTTGCGATCGTCCAGGGCGGTGACCATGATGATGGGTATGTGGACCGTAGCAGGGTCACCCTTAAGGCGGCTCGCGACCGCGTAGCCGTCCATATGCGGCATCATGACGTCGAGCAGGATCAGGTCGGGGGTTCGAGCCGCGACCGTTTCAAGCGCTTCCTCGCCGCTGGCAGCGGTCTGGCAGTCGTAACCTTCCGCCTCCAGCATGATCTGGAGTAACTCGCTGTTCGGACGCTCGTCATCCACGATAAGGATGCGTTGCTTCTGCCCAACCTCACCCGGGTTCGGGCTCATGCGTTCGGCAGGCACGTCGAAATCGTTTGCAGAAATTCGCGGTATGCCAGCGGCTTGGCGATGTACCCGTCGCACCCGGCGGCGAGAATTCGTTCCTCGTCACCGCGCATCGCGAGCGCGGTGAGCGCGATCACCGGAATGGCACGCGTGGATTCATCCGCTTTCAGCAGCGCGGTCGCCTGAAGCCCGTCCATGCCCGGAAGCTGGATATCCATCAGAATGAGGTCAGGCTTGTCAGCGCGCGCCATCGTCAGCCCGGTCTCGGCGTTCGTCGCGGTGAGAACGGCGTGGCCCGCTGACTCCAGCAGGAATTTCGCCAGCGTCATGTTGGCGGGATTGTCTTCAACTATCAGAACCTTTGACATTTCAGGCGACCGGCTTGCGGCCCGACATCGCCCGGCGGACCTCGGCCGTGAAGAGATCGCGATCGAAAGCAGCCTTTTCCATGACGGCGGACACATATCCGTTGAGCCGTGCCCGGTCCTCGGCGTCAATCTGCTTGGCGGTGACAACGATGATCGGAATTCGAGAAGTCTCGGGCTGTGCCTTAAGTGCCTCGACTACGGCGAAGCCGTTGACTTCCGGCATCATTAAATCGAGGACGATCAGGTCGGGCAGTTCCCGCCGCGCCGTCTCTATGGCCTCCCGACCGCCGTACGCGCGGAAGACCGTACTCGCGAGGCCCATGATCCGAACCGCGATCAGTTCCACCGCCTTGGGGTCATCGTCCACCACAAGAACCTTGAGCGCCCGGCCTTGAGCGAGAGGAAACAGCCCGAGCTCGACCAGGGAGTCGTACAATTCCTGGCGGGAGATCGGCTTTTGCATGACCGACGCGGCGCCAAGCGCAAAGCCCCTGTTCCGGTCAGCCACGATTGAGATGATCACAACGGGAATCCCGCTCAGCTCCGGCACCTGCTTGAGCCGGCCGAGAAACTCCCAGCCATCCATATTGGGCAGCATGATGTCCAGCGTTATCAGCGACAGCGGCTGTTGAACCGCGAGAACCAGCGCCGCCTCCGCGGATGCGGCGTGCAACACGTTGAAGCCCTCTGCCTCGAGCTGAACGCGGATCAATTCCGCGGACTTGAAATCATCTTCGACGACCAGCGCCGTGCGCGGACCCGCCGCCGGCTCTGCGACGGGGGTTAGCCCCGTCATGGCCGGGGAGAGCACGTCTAACACCTGCGCCCGAAACGGCAGCCAAACGGTGAAGCAGGAACCCTGGCCGACCGCGCTTTCGACCGCCACGGCGCCGCCGTGCAATTCGGTGAGAAGCTTGACCATGGCAAGGCCGAGTCCGGTTCCCTCGAACTTCCGCGCCAATCCGCTGTCAATCTGGCTGAAGGGCCTGAAGAGTTGCTCCAATCCCTCCGGTGAGATCCCGATACCGCTGTCGGTGACGCTGACCTTGAGGAATTCGGTGAACTCGTTGGACGTGATCGGAAAGCTCCTCCCCTTCCAATTCCCCGACAGTAACCCGACCTCGGCGCGCGGCACACGCTTGGCGCTCAGCGTCACCCGGCCGCCATCTGGCGTGAACTTGACGGCGTTGGAGAGGAGGTTGTACACGATCTGCTTTAACTTCCGCGCGTCAGCGTTAATGGTGCCTCGCTCTTCAGCGGCATCCATGGTCAGCTGAATCTGGCGGGTTGCGGCTTTCTCCCTGATGATGGAGAAGCTATTGGCGAGCAGGGAAGATATTTCCACCGGCTCCAGATCGAGCGTCATCTTGCCGGCTTCTACCTTGGACAGGTCGAGGATGTCGTTGATCAGCGAGAGCAGATGCTTACCGCTGCTGAAGATGTCGCCGATAAACCCGCGCTGTTTTTCGCTCATCTCGCCGAGCAGTCCGTCTCTGAGCACCTCGGAGAAGCCGATGATTGCGTTCAGCGGGGTCCGTAACTCGTGCGACATGTTGGCGAGGAACTCTGACTTCATGCGACTTGCTTCTTCCAGCTCCACATTCTTGACCTGCAGCGTCTGCTCGAAGCGCTTCAGTTCCGTCACGTCGCGCGCCGCCGCGAAGACGCCCTGCAGGCGCCTGTCACGGTCGTGGAAGGTGGTCGCGTTGTACGAGACTACGGTGAGCGTGCCGTCCCGGGCACGGGCGGTGAGTTCGTAGTTGGTCACCTTGCCGTCGGACAGCACGCGGCTGATGCCCGCCTCGGCCAGGCGGGGATCGGTGAAATAGTTCTTGAATGGAGCTCCAATCAGCTCGTCTCGCGTACAGCCAGTAAGCGCTTCGGTCTGCTTGTTGACGTCGGTGATGATGCCGCGCGGATCCGTCGTCATCAGAGCGTCAATGTTCGACTCGATCAGCGACCGTGTGTAAAAGTGCTGGTCGCGCAGCCGCTGGTCGAGCTTCATCCGTTCGTCTTCAACCTGCTTGCGCGCGGTGTTGTCGGTACCAATCAGCAGATACCCGATGATCGTGTCATCGGCGTCGCGCAGCGCCGTAACGCTAACGACGGCGGGGAAGCGGCTCCCGTCCTTCCGGATGTAGGTGAGTTCGTAGATATCCTCGATTCCGCGTGAAGCCTTGAACACCAGCGCTTCGAAGCCCGGCGTGATGGGGATACCGAACTCAAGACTCAACGTGGTGGCGCGCGCGACTACTTCCTGCGGATCGGAGATATCGGCGGGCGTGATCTTGTTCATTACTTCGGCGGCGTCGTAGCCCAGCATCCGCTCGGCGCCGACGTTGAAGATCTGGATGACGCCCCTCTCATCGGTGGCGATGCTCGAAAAGTTGGCGCTGTTGAAGATCGCGCTCTGGAGGGCGCCCGCCCGCTTCAGGGCCTCTTCGGCCTGCTTGCGGGCGCTGTTGTCGGTGCCGATAAACAGATAGCCGATGATCCCGCCCTGCTCGTCGCGCAGCGCGGTGACCGAGACCACCGCCGGGAAGCGGCTGCCATCCTTGCGGACCTTCGTCAGCTCGTAGATGTCCTCGATCCCGCGCGCGGCTTTGAAGACCAGGGCCTCGAAGCCCGAGGCGATCGGGGTGCCGAGCTCGATGCTCAGCGCTTCCGCGCGCGCGACCGCTTCCTGCGGATCGTGAAGATCGGCCATCGTGAACTTGTTCATCACGTCCGCCGCCGCGTAGCCCAGCATCCGCTCGGCGCCGACGTTGAAGATCTGGATGATGCCTTCGGCGTCAGTGGCGATGCTCGAAAAGTTGGCGCTGTTGAAAATCGCGCTTTGCAGCGCGCCCGTATTCAGCGGGGTGCCGGATGGCCGGGAGGGAACTTGTGCGTCGGGTCTAGCCGATTTTACTGATCTTGTCGCCATTTCATCCCTGGTTTCCACCGTATCCGGTTTCCAACGCTCCAATGCGTAACGTATCCGGAGCGAAACCAAAGGGGACAAGTGGCTCGAAAGCCGAGTCGGCGGCCATTCAGGCGGCCGACGGGTGAGGATCTCCTAGTCCAATGCTATGTACGGCGGTGGACCAAAGCAACCCGAACCGTCCGATTCGTTGCTTAGGCTCCGCCAACCATCGTTATCGCCCGGGAGGGCCGGCCCGGGGGGACGCCGCCCGAGCGGGTTGCTTTTACCTTCCCGCCATGACTCAGATCTCCTTTAACGGAGTTGGCGTAAGCTTCGGCGCTTCCACGATCTTCTCGGACATCTCCTTCACTGTCGCAGCTGGAGAGCGCTGGGGGATCATCGGCCGTAACGGAACGGGGAAGACCACCCTCTTCCGCCTGCTCACGGGCGAGCTCGCGCCATCCATAGGTAGCGTCGTCCGCCAACCCGCGTTGCGGGTGTCACTGCTAGAGCAACACCGCCTGTTCGACGGAGCGGAGATGGTATGGGAGGCAGCCGCTGGTGAGCTCGGGGAGCTGCTGGCGCTGGAGACATCTCTCATCGCCCAGGCGGAAGCGCTCGCGACGGACTCGTCGGATGCAGCGATGGCTCGTTACGGCCGTGACCTGGAGCGGTTCGAGCGCGAAGGCGGGTACGAGGTCACGTCCCGAATTGACGCAGTGTTGCACGGGATCGGTTTCGACCCTGCGCGCGCCCGAGTCACGCCGGTCTCGACGCTGAGCGGGGGAGAACGCGGCCGTCTGGGACTTGCCCGGCAGCTCGTCAGCACGGCCGACATCCTCCTGCTCGACGAGCCGACCAACCACCTCGACCTCGAAACCACGCGCTGGCTCGAGCAGTACCTGAAGGAGATGGATCGAACGGTGCTGCTGGTGAGCCACGACCGCGCCTTCCTCGCGGCGACTGTTGACCACATGCTTCACTTCGAGGGTGGCTCGGCGACCGCATACACAGGCGGATACGAGAGATTCGTTGCGCAGCGCGAAGAGCGGCGGCTCGCGCAGCAACGGCAGTTCGCGCAGCAGCAGCGCAAGATCGCGAGCGAGACCGATTACATCGCGCGGAACCTCGCCGGCCAGAATACCAGGCAAGCGAAGGGAAGGCGAAAGCTGCTGGCGCGCCTGCCGCGCCTGAGTCCCCCGGTCGGCGACGAAGCCACGATGGCGCTGAGGTTCGAGGTCAAGGAGCGCGGCGGAGATCGCGTGGTGTCCGCGATCCACGTGGACGTTGCGGTCGGAGAGCGCACGCTAGTGAAGGACTTCACGGGCGCCGTCATGCGCGGCGACGTGCTGGGATTCATCGGACCGAACGGAAGCGGCAAGTCCACGTTCATCAAGACGTTGCTGGCCGATCATCCGCTTGCGGGCGGCGACCTTCGAGTCGGCGGTACCGTCACGGCCGCATACTACAGGCAGGATCTGTCGCAGCTTTCCGCGGACAGCTCGATCTACGACAGCATCGTCGAGCTGCGTCCCACGTGGGAGCGCAGGCTGATCCAGGGACATCTCGGGCGCTTCGGCTTCTCCGGGGACGAGGTGCAACGCCGCATCGGCTCGCTGTCGGGCGGCGAGCAGGCACGGGTCGCGCTTGCGATGCTGATGCTATCGGGCGCAAACCTGCTCGTGCTCGACGAGCCGACCAATCACCTGGACGTGGAGTCCATTGAGACGCTGGAAGACGCGATCGAGCGGTACGACGGTACCGTGCTGCTTGTTAGCCACGACCGCGAGCTATTGCGCGCGCTGACGACGAAAGTGTGGGTGCTGCACGACACGCGCATCACGGAGTTCCCGGACGGATTCGCCGAGTGGGAGGAGGTAAGCGCAGAGCGCGAGCACGCGGCTCGCGTGCAGGCGTCGGAAGAGCAGGCGTTGAATCGCGTGCACGAGCGCCAGCGCGTGGCGCGCGGTGACAAGCGATCCGCGAAGGCGGGAAGCCGCGCAGGCGCGCGGACGGATGAGCGCGCCGTTCGCCGCCGGCTGGAGGAGGCCGAGGCGCGTGTCAGCCGGCTGGAGGGGCAGATCACCGCAGTCACGAAGGAGCTCGAGAATCCTGAGCTGTACACGCGCCCCAACGGGCCCGCCGAGGCGAAGCGCTTTGGCGCGACGCTGGACGAGCTCAAGACCGCCCTCGATCAGGCGCTCGAAGAGTGGACGGAGGCCGGCTCGCGCCTCGCCGCTCTGGAGTAGCTGGAGCCTTCTACCGGACTCTTATCGCGACCTTGGTCGGGTCGCCCGGAAAGCCGGCGATCGCATGGCGGAACGTGAAAGCGCCGCTCGATTTCGGGGTGAACTCGACATCGATGATCTCGCCGGGCGCGAAATGCTCCAGGCGCGCCGTGGTCGTCCTCACTTGATGCGAAGGAAGATCCGCTCCGTCCTTCGCGACGATACGCCATTCGAGCGGTTCGTCGCCATCGAACAGGCCAAGGGCTATCAGATAATCGGTCCGGATGTTGATCAGGCGGAAACGATAGGTCGTTCCCGCGCGAAGGTCGAGCGTGTCAGTGATTCGCTGGCCGTTGAGCAGCGTACCCGGCGGGGGACTCAGGAAATTGATCGTCGGACCGTCGTCGCTGAACAGCATGATGCGGTCTGTCTCGGTGTTGCGCGGGCGAGCGGGGTCGACCACCGCTATCGCGCCGTACAATCCCGATGAGATCTGCTGATTCTCGTTCGAGTGGGAGTGGTACATGAACGTTCCCACCCTGGGCGGGGTGAACCGCACCGTGAGCGAGTCGCCGGGGGCGACCATCGGGAGCGTTCTCCGCCCGGAGCCGCTCCACCCGGGCACTCCATCGGGGAAGCTCTCCAGCTCAATCCCATGCCAATGTACCGCGGCCGGCTCGTGCGAGCTGTTCACGATCGTGATTGCGACCGGCTGGCCCTTCGTCAGCGTAAGAGTCGGGCCCGGAATCGGCATCGCATCCGGCGTTCGTTCTTCCGGAGATCCACCGAGCACGTAGGAGTAGCCGACATAATCGCCGTACACCGCGGCGCGTGAGCGGATGACGAGCCGGATCGGGCGCGGCGGCTGCGTGGAAGCGACCGCGCGGCCACGCGGCTTCACGCGTATTCCGAGGATGAGGCCCTGCATGGTGTGCGTCGCGCCCGCGGAGTGTGCGGCGTGCGCGGCGGACGCATCCTTGGCGGGCATCCGGCGGTCCGACTCCAGCGCTGCCCTGGTCGCGATGTGGGCGGCGAAGTGGCAGTGAAAAATCCAGTTGCCGCTCTTCGAAGGGGACCAGGTCATCGCCATGGTTCTCCCGGGAAGGAGCAGCTCGGTCACGGCCAGACGCCGGTCTGGCGCCGCGTAGATCGAGTCCCGCGCGCTGTTTCCCGTGGCGTTGACGCGAAAATAGAAACCATGCAGGTGCATCGGGTGCTCGAGCCCGGTCATGTTGATCACGCGCCAGTGCAGCGAGTCGCCCTGCACCGCGTCCAGCCGCTCGGTGTGGGGCCACGACAGGCCGTTGATCGCGAGGGTGGCGTCCGGGCCGAGACCGCTGACGGTGGTCGTGTCCGGAAATATGACCCAGTTCGTGATCATGAAGATCCGGTCGCGCTCGCGCGCGCGCATTCCGGCGGGATCGACGATGATCGCGCCGTTGAGCTGACTGTCCTCTGTCGCGCGGCCGAATACCGGGCCTTCGCTCGTGCGGCCAGCGTAGTAGAAGGTGCCAGGCTCTGTTACGG